>CAMORM010000122.1 GCA_946623785.1 uncultured Verrucomicrobiota bacterium | reverse complement strand
GCCATGTAGCGGAGGATCGTGGGGTTCGCGTACTTGCGGGCGCCCTTGGAGACCTGCATGATCACGGGAGACTTCGTCTCGACCGCCGCCTGGACGATGGCCTGCATCTGCTCCATCGTGTTGAAGTTGAACGCGGGAATCGCGTAACCGCCCTTGACGGCCTTCGCGAACATCTTCTTGGTGTTGACGAGACCGAGCTGCTTGTAGCTGACCTTCTTAGCCATGTTTTGTAACCGTACCTTCCTTGTTTGGTGGAAAACGAGTGCGTATTATACACTTTCGCGCCACGGCATGCAATCCCAAGTAGCAGGTCGGCGCAAGAAGGGGGGGAACGGGGAAGTCAGTGGTCCTTGCTCCAGAACCTGAGCCAGTCGTCCGCGAACTCCTTCATCTTCTCCTCGGGGAGGACCGCCCTTGTCGCCTCGTGCATATTGCGCGTGCGCACGAGCGCCTTCATGTAGTCGGCGCAGAGGTTCTTGTACGGCTGGAACCGGAGCTCGGGCGCGCCCTTCTGCAGGAAATACGCAATCGACCAGGCTATGGCGTACTTCGCCTCGCGGTCTTCGTCCGAACCGGAGTAGAACTCCTCGTATCCCATGCGCATGATCGCCGGGAGCATCTCCGCGAAGTCCTTCACGCCCGTGCGCACGATGGCCGCCGCGTTCGGATCCACGTCGAACGCGACCTCGCCTTCCAGGTCGAAGTGAGTATTCTCGAACAGCACCGCGTGCCCCTCGTTGAACCACGGGGCCGCCGTGATCATGCAGCCGGCGTAGGCGAGGTACTGGTGGAACGCCTCGTGGCGGACCGTCTTCAGCAGCCCGTCCACGCCGGTGTCGGAAATATACGCCACGAGCTCGCGCCTCTCCGGCGACCAGACCGCGGCGGTCCACTGGTATTCGACCCCCACGTATTCCAGGTACTGCGAGCGTCCGTCGAGTATCCTCACGACCGCCGGACGGACTGGGTCCCTGAGCGGCGAAGGTGCCGCGGCGGCGTACGCCTTCCGCAGGCGCGGGAGCTTGTTGGTGAGCGACGACGCAAGCGGGGCCGACTGCTCCGGCGGCAGGTTGTCAACCACTACCACGTCGCCCGAATCGGCGAAGTGCCACTCGGGGTAGTTCACCACGGCCCGCCTGACGTCCTCGCGGAGGAACCTGTTCTCGTCGTCCACGGTAAACCCCGACTTCTTGTCCTTCTCCTTCTTCCCGCCGGCGGGGTCCTTCCTGACGTCCTTGCCCTTCCCGGGCGCAAGCCCTGCAACGGCGTCGAGGAAGTTCCTGTCGAAGGAATCGAGCGCCGCCGCGAGATCCTCGCCGCCCCCTGCCTCGAACGAAACCATGTACCAGTCCGTTCCCGGGGGGCACGCCCCCTCGACCATCGGGAGGAAGGCGTAGACCACAGTCCGCGGCGCCTCGCATGGGTACTCCCACAGCTCCGCGAAGTTCCTGCGCTTTGCGCGCCGAGGCTTCTCGGGCTCGGAAACATCCACGGGCGAGACCGACATCACCGCCTCGTCGCGCGCGGAGCGGTCCTTCGCCCCTATGCGCTCGAGCCTGTCGCGGAAGTCTGCGCGCGTCCTCGCGACGCCGGGCTGGTCCTGCGGAACCTTCGCCGAAAGGCGCGCGACCCAGAGCATGTTGCCCGCCTGGTCCTTCCAGCGCCCGCGGATCGTCATCGCCGTCCACAGGTCAAGGACGTCGAACTTGTCGGAAAGCCTGTTCTCCGAGCCGGACCCCACGAGGTACGCCGTGGCGCGCGGCATCTCGAGCGGCATGCCGCGGGAGTTGGAGAGGACGGGCAGTTCGAGCCCGAGGTCCGGGAACTCCCGGGCCTTGTCGAACAGCACCTCGGGAAACGCCGCGCTACTCGCCAGCGCCGCGAGAGCGGTTATGAACGCACTGTAACGCATAGACCATGTTCGCCCCGAGCAGGACGATCTCCCAACTCATGTAGATCCACGCCAGGATGATCGGGATGAAGGCGAACGAACCGTAGAGCGCGTTCGACTTCGCTATGCCCACCTGCGCAACGGCGCATATCTTCATCCACAGGCCGAAAAGGATCGCCGTCACGAACCCGCCCTCGAAAGCGGCGCGCCGCTGCACCTTCGTGTTAGGCATGAAGCCGAAGAAGAACGCGAACGCCGTGGAAGCGAACGCAAGCGTGAAGAGGAGGCTGAGGGCGCTGGAAGAAAGCGCCTTCTTCAGGAACACGCTCACCGGGCGGGTGAAGTCGGTAAGGCCGACCGTGGCGTCTATGATCGAGTCGGCCGCCTTCATTATCGGCATCGACATTGCTACAGTGACCAGGATCGGCAGAACGACCGAGACGAACGCGTAGAGGTATGCCCGCTTCCACACCGGCCGCGGCTTGTCGACCTCCCATATCTCGTTGAACGACCCCTCCACCATGCCGAGCGTCGATATGACGGTCCAGAGCAGCATCGCGAGGCCCGCCCACCCGAGCGTGCCCACGTTGAAGCTGTCGACGCGGTCGAGGAGCTCGTTCGACATCTGCCGCAGCTGGATCGCGAACCCCTTGGCGTTCTGGCGCTTTTCCTCCGCCGCCTTTTCGTCCGGCGTAAGCACCTTCGCAAGGTCGTTCTGCTGGGCGTTCTCCACGGCCGCGATCTGCGCGTCGAGGCTCTCGTTGATCTTGGCCCGGATGAGGTCGTCCGCCCCGCACACCCTCGCAAGCAGCAGCAGCAGGCACAGGACCGGCACTATCGCGAGTATCGAGAAATATGTGAGCCCGGCGGCGTGCAGCCCGCAGCGGTGCCCCACGAACCCCTTGAGCGTAAGCGCGAAGAAGCGCGCGCAGTGCACGCCGAGCCTGCGCCAGAACCCGAGGTTGTCGGAATCAAGCCTCCACATGCCCTCCCCCATGAAGAAGAAGAGCTTCCGCCACCAGGGCGCTTTTTTCGTTTCTGCCATTTCTCGCCTGCGCTCCGACCTCCGGCAAACCGCGGAGGACAAAACGGATTATACCAAAAAACATTGCCCGCTTGCAATTCGTCCGGGATTCAAGTAGAATGTGCGCGCTGCGGGAAATGCGTCCCGCGCGACAACGGAGAACAAGACATGGACAAGTACGTGTGCAAGCTGTGCGGATACCTCTACGACCCCGAGGTCGGCGATCCAGACAGCGGAATCGCCCCGGGAACGCCGTTCGAGGCGCTGCCGGACGACTGGCACTGCCCTATGTGCGGAGTGGGCAAGGACCAGTTCGAGAAGGCCTGAGCCCCTAGCGCCTCCCGCCGCGGTTGAGCTTGCGCCAGTTCTTCGCCGTCACGGGCGTGAAGCCCGCCTCGCGGGAAAAAGCCACGAACCTCACGGCAACGCCTTCCTTCAGGTTGGCGGACAGCCATTCCATCGTCGACGGGTGCATCCTGTTGACCGCCCCCACCACCCACACCAGCACCGACGCATCCTTGTCGGCCGCGTTGTGGAGGAGGCGGATGAGGTGCTTGTTGTCGCTCTCGCCCTCCTGCACGATCACCGCGGCCTTGCGCCCCGTGGGGGCGTCGACACCCCGCAGGTCGCCGTTGAAGTCTGCGTAGGTCCCGCCCTCGCGCCGCTCGAACTCGAGCCCGAGCCCGGTAGCCTCGTTCAGCCTGTCGCGAAGCACCGTCGCCGCGATCTCCTCGGCCAGGTTCGCGTAGTCCATCGTCATTTCCCCTTTCCGTCCTTCCTGGAGTAGTGGAAGTAGAGCGAAAGGTCGGTGGACACGAGCGCTATGTCGGCGAGGTACACCCAGCACAGCCACAGCTTCGAGCCCTCGACCAGGTGCGCGGCGATCCCGCAGCAGTACCCGAAGATCACGATGAACATGAACGCGGGGCTCTTGCCGCCGACGCTCTTCGACCTGTAGGTCCTCGCTATCGCGAACGGCCAGGAAAAGCCGAACGCCAAAAGCATGGCGAACTCCAGTATCTGGGGCAGAGACTCCCTCATGGCGCCGGGCCTACAGCATCCTGAGCTTCACGGGGTCCTCGTCAAGAACTCCCGCCGCCTTGATCTCGGCAAGCGCCGCGTCGATCGCAGAGGTCTTCGCGGGGTGCGTGAGCACCACCACGGGCGCGTATCCGCCCTTTGCGGCGTCGCTCTTCTGCGCGACGGCGGAGATGGAAACCCCGGCGCGGCCGAGCGCCGAGGCGAGGACGGCGAAGCTGCCGGCCTTGTCGGCCACCTGGAAGCGGAGGTAGAAGCGGTTCGTTATGTCGCCCGCGGCGCGGAGGCGTATCCTGCCTTCGTTGTAGGTAGGCGCCGCGCGCGCGTAGCGCACTTCGCCGTGCGCCATGTTGCGCGCGATGTCGCCTATGTCGCCGACAACCGTCGAGGCCGTTGGGGCGCGGCCGGCGCCACGGCCGTAGTACATCGTGTTGTCGCTCATGTCGCCGTTCACCATCACGGCGTTGAACGCGTCGTTGACGTTCGAGAGCATGTGCGAGAAGGGAACGAGCGTCGGATGGACCCCGACCTCCACCTCGTCGCCCTCGCGCGCCACGCAAGCGAGGAGCTTGATGCGGTAGCCGAAGTCCGCCGCATACTTCACGTCCGTGCCGGAAAGCGTGCGGATACCCTCGACCTGGACGTCGGAAAGCGCCGGCTGGAAGCCGTACGCGAGCGCAGAGAGGATGCACGCCTTGTGGGCCGTGTCGAAGCCGTCGATGTCGAGCGACGGGTTCGCCTCGGCGTAGCCGAGATTCTGGGCGTCCTTCAGCACCACGTCAAACGGCAGGCCCTCGTTCTCCATGCGGGTGAGGATGTAGTTGCACGTGCCGTTGAGGATGCCGTGGATCGTGTTGATCTCGTTGCCGGCAAGGCCTTCCCTCAGGACGCGGATGATCGGGATTCCGCCGCCGACCGACGCCCCGAAGTAGATGTCAACGCCGTTCTTCGCGGCCGCGTCGAAGATCTCGACCCCGTATTCGGCGAGGAGCTTCTTGTTCGCGGTGACGACGGCTTTGCCGGCGTTTAGCGCGTCCATCACGAACTTGCGCGCGATGCCGGTTCCGCCGATCGTCTCAACCACGATGCGCACCTCCGGGTCAGCGATCACGGACTCCGCGTCGGTCGTGAGAGTACCCTCCGGAACCGCCACCCCGCGGTCGGTGGTGATGTCGAGGTCCGCTATCTTCTTCAGCTCAATGTCGACGCCGAGGCGCTCGCGCATCACTTCGCGGTGCTTCAGCAGCCCTTCCGCCACGCCGGCTCCAACCGTTCCGAAACCCAGGATTCCAACTCCGATTTGCATTGATTGCTCCATTCGCCTTTTTGCCTGAAAACGGCCATTATTCTACCAAACCGCGCCCGCGTCCGCAATCACCAAACGGAATCGCGCGCTTGCGCGCGCGGGCAATAAGTCTTATAATACCAGCTGCATACAACGAACCAATTGGAGAAACACGAATGAAAACCATCTCGAAGACTGCCATTTTCTCGGGAATCGCGGCCGTGGCGCTGGTCGGCGCATACTACGGCACCTGCGCAAAGCTGCGCTACACCGCGGAGGATGCGCGCGCCCTCTACGTGGAGACCGACCGTGCCGTGCGCGAGGCGACCTCAAAGGCTCCCGACACCGTGCTGCCCATGTTCGAGAAGATGAAGTCCGAAATGGTGCTGCGCGCGCGCTTCAGGAAGGACTGGGAGAACGGCTACCGCCTGCCCGCGGGAGGCTCGTCCACAAAAAGAATGCCGGGAATGCTGTTCCCCGACGTCACAAAGGAGCGGAAGATCCCCGCGAGCGTCCTGTCGGGGTTCGTGGAGGACACCTTGATCAAGTTCGCCGGGAACGGGTTCCCAACCCCGGAGCAGCAGGCCCGCATCAAGAAGCTCATCGCCTTCGCCGAGGGTCTCCTGGCCGACCTCGAGCCCGCTGACGCGAAGTCGCTGCGCGAGCGGCTGCTCGACGCCCACTTCGTGTCGAACGACTTCGATGGAGCGGTGTCTATCCTCGAAAAGGGACTTCCCGGCCACTCCGACAACTGGTGCAAGGCTGCGATTGCCAAGATCCGCGCGCACCAGGCAGAGGAGAAGAAGGACTACGCCGAAGCGCTGAAGCAGTTCATCGCCTTCGGCGAGGCGATGGCAGCCGAGCCTGACAAGGGCATCCCGGAAATCGACCCGACGTCCGGCATCGCGTACTCCCAGGCGTGGGTGCTCGCAAAGAACGCCCGCCGCTGCTCGGAATACGCGAAGAAGGTCGGCAAGGACGAGGATTCGGCCGCGTTCCTCGCAAAGGCGAAGGAGCTCTACGGCAAGGCCATCGAATGCGCTGCCGACGACAAGAGGTCTCTCGACGCGCTCAAGAAGGAAATGGCGGAAGCCGGACTGTGAAAGTAATCTTCCTCTTCGTGGACGGCGTGGGCATGCGCCCGCCCGCGGTCGACAACCCGGTGAACCCCGAGGTCTGCCCCACGCTGTGCCGGCTCATCGCGCGGCACTCCGTGCCGATCGACGCGTGCCTGGGGGTCGACGGCCTTCCGCAGTCCGCAACCGGCCAGTCCACCATGTTCACCGGCGTCAACACGCCGAAGTTCATGGGCCGCCACTGCGAAGGGTTCCCCGGCCCCTCGCTCCGCCAGCTCATCGAGAAGGACAACCTCTTCCTGCAGCTCAAGCAGAAGAACCTGAGGTTCAGGTTCGCCGACGCATACCTCGTGGACACCGCGGACGAACTAGCCTCGCGCAGGTTCAAGTCCGTGACGACCGTGATGGCCCTCACTGCGCCCGAGTCGATCTCCACCGAATCGGACCTTCTAGACGAGAACGCCGTGATGCAGGACCTCACGCGCGAGACCGTCCAGGACAGAAGGCCGGATATACCGCTCGTCACGCCGGAGGACGCGGCAGAGCACCTCTTCTCGATTGCGCGCGCATACGACTTCACATTGTTCGAGTTTTTCCAGACCGACGTCGCCGGGCACTCGATGGACTACGACCGCGCGTGCGGCGTGCTGAGGTCGTACGACCTCTTCCTCGCAACCCTCACGCGCCTCACCGAGGCGGCAGGCATCACCGTGATGCTCACCGCCGACCACGGGAACATCGAGGCGATGGAAGAGCGCGGACATACGCGAAATCCCGTCCCTTTCGTCGTTTTCGGCCCAAAAGAGCGGGAAATCCGGGCCCCGGTGAAGAGCCTGGCGGACGTGACCCCCGCAATTCTTCGCCTTTGGAACTAAATTTTACTATTGCGGAATCCGAAGAATTAGACTATCATACGCATTGCTGGACAAATTCTGCCCCGGGTGGGGCGGACATAGAAAAGACAGAAGGAACCTTCAGATCATGAACAAAGCACTTCACGCGCTTGTCTATCTAATTCTAATCCTGGCCATCGTGGCCCTTGTGTTCGAGCTCAACCTTTATCAGAAGCGCGAACTGCTTGGAGACCGCAACCGCTCAATGGAGAACTTCGTGGTGATGTTCGCGAAGACCATCGAAACGGAAGATGCGCCGAAGTCGACGACTCCGCCCGAGATCAACAAGGACATCCAGGCCGTCGAGGCCAAGACGGTCGAGACGCCCGACACCGAGAACCTTCTCGACGACTATCCCGTCCACCTCGAGCGCACGAACCTCGACACATTCCAGTGGGACAACGCCAAGGACCGCCTCCAGCTCCGCTCGTACTATCTGCTTGACCCGCTGGGCCAGCCCGTGCCCGATTCGGCCAACTACAACAAGCCCACCACCACCGGCCCCGGCACCATGAGCGAGCTCCTAAACAAGCTCTTCGAGCGCGCCACCAAGCAGCAGGCCAACCTCAACTCCACCCGCGACCAGCTCTCCAACATGCGCGCCAAGCTCGAGGCGACCGTCACCGAGCTCAACAAGCTCAAGCAGGACGACCGCGCCGACAAGGTGACCATCGAGGAGCTCAAGGCCAAGATCGCCCAGCTCGAGGAAGCCAAGGCGAACCTCGAGGAGCAGGTCCAACAGCTCAAGAGCCAGGTCGAGGAGCTCAACGGCGAAATCACCTCTCTCAAGGACGAAGTCCAGCGCGCCAAGGATGACACCGAGGCCGTCAAGGAAGAGCTCGAGAAGGAAAAGAAGAGGTCCGAGCAGTACAAGAAGATGCTGATCGCCGAGCGCAACCTCCGCACCAAGCTGAACGCAAGCACCGGCAACGGCCAGACCTCCGCCACCACCCTCAAGACCGGCGACAAGGGCAAGCTCGTGAGCGCCAACAACGAACTCATGTTTGCCGTGGTCGAGTTCACCGACGAGGCGATGAAGGAGCTCCTCGGCCCGAATCGCGACGGCGCCCTTCCGATGCTCGAGCTCGACGTCAAGCGCAAGGGCTTCGAGGGCCCTGCCGGCGAACGCGTCGGCCGCATCCGCCTCCGCGTAGCCGTCGAGGACAAGAACTATGTGATCGCC
>CAMORM010000121.1 GCA_946623785.1 uncultured Verrucomicrobiota bacterium | reverse complement strand
CGGCGACCACCGAGATCTACACTCTTTCCCTACACGACGCTCTTCCGATCTGACGTCGGCTCGACCTTCGACATCAGCCTCTTCGCGAAGGTGATCGCAAAGCCGGTCACCACCATGAAGCTGCAGCGGCTCTTCAGCGAAATCTAGCGGAACACGAGGAAGTAGGCCGCGGCCGCGGCGGCAGCTATTGCTGCGGCAACTGCCACGGCCAACCATGGGGCTCCGGAGCGCTTAGCCGGGGCGTTCCCGTTGTCCGCGGGGCCGCAATACTTCGCGAGAAGATCGTCCATCGACTCCTCGCCTCCGTTCGTTGCGGCAGTCTTGCCGCTTGCTGCCGTTGCGGTGTATCCGCACTTGGCGAATTCCGCAATCACGTCGTCGGCGGACTGCAGCCGCTCGTCGGCGTTCTTCAGGCACATGCGGCGGATTATTTCGGCTGTCTCGGCCGAAACTGCGGGAGCCAGCGTGCGGACGTCGGGAATCTCGTTCGGGCCCATGACCTCCGCAAGCATCGCTGTGGGCGAGGTGCTGGTCCAGGGTGTGCGTCCGGTAAGCAGCTCGAAGAGGATTATGCCGAGGCTGTAGACGTCGGCGCTGGGGTTTACAGCGCTGGAGTCCGCGGCCTGTTCCGGCGCCATGTATCCTGGCGTGCCGAACACGGTGTTTGCCATCGTCATAAGCGAGTCGACGCGCAGTGTGGACTTCGCGATGCCGAAGTCCAGGAGCTTTATCGACCTGTCGCTCATGACCATGATGTTCTCCGGCTTGAGGTCGCGATGGACCATGCCGAAGCGGCCGGCGAGAGACAGGACGTCGCACACCTGGAGAATCGTGTTCACCGCGCGGGATTCTTCCATCGGGCCCCCGAGTGCAATCGCCGTGCGCAAGGTGTCGCCTTCGACGTAGTCCATCACGAGGTAGTATATGCCGCGTTCGGCATCGTATCCCGCGTCGTGCACCTCGGCGAGGTTCGGATGCCTGATGCGGCTCACGAGCTTCGCTTCGCGGATGAACCGCTTCGCGCGTTCCTCGCTTTCCTCGTCTGAACCGGAGTTGGTGGTCTTCATTGCGAAGAGCGTGTCGAGGAACTCGTGCCGCACGAGCCATACGGTTCCCGCCGCCCCGTTGCCCAGTGCCTTTTCGACGACATATCCCCTGAACACGTCGCCCGTGTTGAACATCGGACCTGTCACTTTGCGTCTCCCTTCCGCCGTCCGAACAGCCTTGCAAACAGTGACGGCTTCTTGACTTCAGCCTTCTTTTCGGCAGCCGGAACCTGTCCGCCTGCGCCTGGCAGGATAAGACCGCCCACTTCGGCGCGCGAGAGCAGGTCGACTACAACGCTCGGCGATTCCGGCCTGTCGTCCGGCTTTGGCGCGCACATAAGCGAAAGGACATAGGCGACCGACATCGAGACCTCGGGGCGAAGCGTGCGGACGTCCGGAAGCGGTTCGCCCTTGATGGCCTTTGCGAGCATTCCCATGACGGTGCTGCCCGCGTTGGGCCTGTCGCCGGCCAACATTTCGTAGAGCACGATCCCGAGAGAGTATATGTCGGCGCGTGCGTCTATGTGGTGGGAGTCCATCATCTGCTCCGGGGCCATGTAGGCAGGCGTGCCGAGCAGGTGCCCGTCCATCGTAAGCTGCGAGTCGCTGGTTTCGTCGAAGAACCTTGCCACGCCAAGGTCGGTCAGCTTTGGAACGCCGTCGGCAGTGAAGAGGATGTTGTCCGGCTTGATGTCGCGGTGTATCACGCCCTGCTTGTGCGCCACCGAGAGTGCGTCGGCGGTCTGCGAGATGTAGGAGATCGCCTTGTCGACCGGAAGCCTGCCCTCGCGCGCTATCTTGTCGCCCAGGCTGCCGCCGGGCATATACTCCATGAGTATGTAGCAGAAGCCCATCTCTGGGTCTTCTCCCGCGTCGAAGACCTCTACGAGGTTCCGGTGGCGGATGGTCATCAGGAACTCCGCCTCGTGGAGGAACCGGAGTTTCGCGTCGTTGCCGCGCCGCTCAAGGTCGGGATGGAGCACCTTGAGCGCGTAGTCAATCCCGTCTGCCGACTTGGCGAGGAACACCTGGCCCATTCCGCCCGATCCGAGAGTGCGCTCTATGGTGCAGTCGCCGAACTTGTCGCCCGGCTGGAGGACCGGCATTGCACCGCGACGGCATGCGCCGCCGCGCCTGTCAGGAGAATCGGTCTCGTTGTCTGATTTCATGTGAAGCTGATTTGCTCGGCCGTTTCCGCGTCGGTCATGGGAGCTTCGAGGCTGCGTTTGCAACCGCTTCGCACACCGCGCGCGATGTGATCGTCGCGGCCGTTATGGCCTCGACTTCCCCTCCGTCCTTCTTGACCTTGAGCCCGACGGCGCTCTTGCCTCCGAACTGAGACGAAAACTCGGGGGTGGAAAGCTTCGCGCCGAGGCCGGGCGTCTCGTTCGCCTCGAGTTTCCTGTAGGACACGATCTTCTTGTCCGGCGTGAGCCCCACCATGAGCTTCACCGTTCCGCCGTATCCCTTTTCGCTCTTGCCGGAAACTGCGTATGCGATCGCCTTGCCGGATTCGTCGAGTCCAACGTACATGTCCTCCGTCGTGTCGCCTTGCTTCAGCTCGCGCTTCTCGACTTTCGCGACCGTTGCGGGCATTACGGCCTTTGCCGCGTTTTCGCGCGTGATGGCGGCGATCTTCTCGATCTGCTCCTTCGTGACCTGGTTGACTGTCGCCAGCACGGCGGCGCACGCCGCGGCGATGACGGTCAGCGAAAGGACTAGTTTCAGGATCTTCATTTCGGGTCGTCCTCCAAAAGCTATTTCTTGGCGCCGAACGGCCTTGGCTGCGTCCAGCGGTTGATGAGCGGCGTGGCGGAGTTCATCACGAGTATCGCGAAGGAGCATCCTTCCGGGTACGAGCCGAACTGCCGGATTAGCATGCACAGGAGTCCGCATCCGAATCCGAACACCAGCTTGCCCTTGGCGGTGATCGGGCTTGTCACGTAGTCCGTCGCCATGAAGCAGGCGCCTATCATCACGCCGCCCGTCAGGACCTGCACGTACGCCGGCGCGCCTCCCGCGATAAGAGAGTAGATGAACACAGTCGCTATGAACGCAACCGGTATGTGCCATGTGATGACCTTGCGGATGAGGAGGTATATCGCGCCGAGGAGAAGGGCGATGGCGGAGACCTCGCCGATGCAGCCGGGCATCTTGCCGACGACAAGGTCGCACACGCACGGGATCTTCGACAGCGCCTCGGCTGCGTGGGGGGTTGCCTGCGCGATCGCCTCCGCATGTCCGTAGAGGTGCTTCATTGCGGCAAGCGGCGTTGCCGTAGTGATTGCCTCGGGCGTATTCCACCAGAATGGCTTGAGCCACGTGGTCATCGGCCCGGTGAAGCTGATGAGCATGAACGCGCGCGCTGCGAGCGCGGGGTTGAACGGGTTCATCCCGAGTCCGCCGAACACCTGCTTTGCCACTGCGATCGCGAAGACAGAGCCTATGACGGCCATCCAGAGCGGGATTCCGGCTGGAAGGTTCAGCGCGAGGAGAAGGCCGGTGAGCACTGCGGAAAGGTCGCCTATTGTGCTTTCCCTCTTCATCGCCATGCGGCAGAACGCTTCCGTTGCCACGCACGTGCCTATGCAGACGGCTACCGTCCACACGGCCGGCATTCCGAAGAACCAGATGCCCATTGCCGTTGTCGGCAGCAGTGCGATGATGACGTCCAGCATAATGCGCGACACGCTCGCGTTCGCGTGAGCATGCGGCGAAGAACTCAAGATGTAGTGCGCTGCAGTTTCTTTTGGTTTCATTTGCTCAACCTTCCAGCTCTCAACTCCAAGCCATTGACTTTAAACCTTCAACATCAAACTTCAAACCTTAAACTTTGAACCTTGAACCTTGAACTTTGAACTTTGAACTTTAAACTTTAAACTTTCAACTTCTACGCCTTCTTCGCCGCGGCTGCTGCGGCCTTTGCCTTCTCCGCGGCTATGCGCGCGCGGATGGAGTTCTTGGCGCGGCGGCAGCTCTGGGTGATGGTGCGGTACGCCGGGCAGCCGAAGCTGCAAGCGCCGCACTCGATGCAGTCCATGACGTGCGCGTCCTCTGCGGACTTGATGTCGTTTGCGTCCACCGCCTTGGATATGAGCGCCGGATTGAGGCCCATCGGGCACGCCCTCAGGCAGCGTCCGCAGTTGATGCACGCACCCGAGGCGTACTGGAACACGCGCTTTTTCGAGAGGAGCAGCAGTCCTGAGGTTGTCTTCGTGGTGCCGATGTCGAGCGTCGACACCGCAAACCCCATCATCGTGCCGCCGGAGATCACCTTCGCCGGCGGCTCCTTTTCGCCGCCGCAGAACGCCACGAGGTCGGCGTACTTGGTGCCGCTCGGGGCGAGGACGTTTTTTGGCTCCGCCACTGCGTCGCCGGAAACAGTCGTCACGCGCTCAAGAAGGGGCTCGCCTTTCTCCACGGCGTCGGCGATTGCGGCAACCGTCCCCACGTTCTCCACCACGCACCCAACGTCGATCGGAAGCGCGGGCGGCTCGGGGACGATGCGTCCGACAGTAGCGAAGATCTGGTGCTTTTCGCTGCCCTGCGGATAGAGGACCGGCAGGATCACGATCTCAACGTTCCCCTCGATGTCGGCAAACGCCTTCTCAAGCGCGGCGATCGCCTCCGGTTTGTTCGCCTCGACCGCGATTCTCACTGCGGGCTCGCCGAGGATCTTGCGCATTATCTCGACGCCGGTGCGGACCCTGTCCGCACGCTCGAGCATCAGGCGGAAGTCGGCGGTAAGGTATGGCTCGCACTCCGCGCCGTTGAGAATCAGATACTCGCAGCGCTTGCCGGGCGGCGGGTTGAGCTTCACGTTCGTCGGGAATCCCGCGCCGCCCATGCCGCAGATGCCGGCTTCCTCGACGCGCTTGAGGAGTTCTTCGCGGGAGGCGGCCTTCCAGTCGAGCGGCGGAAGGATGGGGGTGTTTGAGTTTTTGGGTGTTTGAGTGTTTGAGTCGTTCCCCGTTCCCTGTTCCCCGTTCCCCGATTCCCCGTTCCCCAGCTCCGGCTTCGCCGTGGTGTCGAGGATCACCGCGTCGGCCTTCCCGCCTGCCGGGCCAAGGCGCTTTTCGACGGCCTTGACCTTTCCGTCGGCCGGTGCGCGCACGCAGACCGAGATGAAGCCGTTCTTCTCGCCGATGACCTGTCCGCGCTTCACGAAGTCGCCGGCCTTCACGACGCACTTCGCCGGCGCTCCCAGGTGCTGGCTCATCGACACGACGAGCTCTGCGGGAACGGGCATCCGCTCGATCGCCTTGTCGCGCGCGAGCTCCTTGTTGTAGTCCGGGTGAACCCCGCCCTTGAACTTGAAACTGCTCTTTACCGTTTTCATCAGCTCTCCAGCGCCTTTAACTTCAATCCCCAAACTTTAAACTTTGAACTTTAAACTTTGACCTTTGAACTTTAAACATCAAACATCAAACTTTAAACTCACAACTCACAACTTACAACTTCTTAATGTCCCGTCTCGAAATGCGGGTCAACGCTTATGCACTTCGCCGGGCACTTTGCGGCGATCTGCTCGTCGGTCGGCGGGTTCTCGTAGTTGACCTTCGCGAGGAAACCCTGGAATGTGAAGTGGTTTGCCTCCTTGCCGCCGGAGTTCTTCTCGCAGAGGTGGCAGCCCATGCAGCCGACGCCGCAGACCTTGCGGACGGAAGGACCCTTGTCGGGGTTTGCGCAGAGGACGTGGATCGTGGCGGACGCGGGCACGAGCTCGATGATGTGCTTCGGGCATGCCGTAACGCACTTGCCGCACCCGATGCAGAGCCTCTTGTCGACCTTTGCGAGGCCGTCGTGTATCGAGATCGCTCCCTTGGGGCAGATGTTCGCGCAAGCGCCGTACCCGAGGCAGCCGTAGGAGCAGCCCTTGTCGCCGCCTGCCGTCATCGCGGCGACGGTGCAGTCGCAGATTCCGTTGTAGTCGCCTACGCGTATCGCCTCCGAGCGTGTGCCGCAGCACTTCACGAGTGCGACGCGCCTTTCGGTCGCAGTGGCGGCAACGCCGAGGATCTTCGCGATATCCGCGGCGCACGCCTCGCCGCCCGCAGCGCACGCGCCGTTCGGGGCGGTTCCAGCCACGAGCGCCCGTGCATAGCCGTCGCACCCCGGGAAGCCGCATCCGCCGCAGTTTGCGCCGGGAAGCGCGGCCGTGACCATTCCGATCCGCGGGTCTTCCTTGACGGAGAGGTATTTGTCCGCGATCGCCAGCGCCACTGCCATTACGCATCCAAGCGCGGCCACTACGAGAGTTGCTGTGAGGATAGGTGTCATTTGATGTTTCCTCTTTGCTCGGGATTTCAGTACGGCATCTTCACCAGGCCCGAGAAGCCCATGAACGCGAGGGAGAGAAGCCCGGCCGTCACAAGCGCGATCGCTATCCCGCGGAAGCAGCGCGGAGGGTCGGCGTGGGCGAGCTTCTCGCGAATGCCCGAGAAGAGGACGAGCGCGAAGCCGAAGCCGAGCGCCGCGGCGAACGAGAAGAAGACGCTCTCGAAGAACGGCGTGCCGTTCTTGCAGTTGAGCTCCGCCACGCCGAGCACCGCGCAGTTGGTGGTTATGAGGGGGAGGAAGATGCCGAGGGCCGCGTGGAGCGGCGGCATGAATCGCTTCATCACGATGTCGATGAACTGCACGAGCGCGGCTATCACGAGGATAAACGCGAGCGTGTGCGCGTAGCCGAGGTTCAGCGGGTTCAGGATGAAGTTGTCGAGGCACCAGGTGACGGCCGAGGCGATCGTCATCACGAACACGACGGCGCCGGACATGCCCAGGGCGGTGTCCATCTTTTTCGACACGCCCAGGAATGGGCAGCATCCAAGGAAGCGGTTCAGCACGAAGTTGTTCACCAGTACGGAACCGACAAGGATTATAAGGTAAGATTTCATGTCGAATATGATACCAAAAACGCCCCCCGCGGGCAAGGCAATGCTTGGTGTAGCGGGAGAGCCCCGATCGCAGGGACGCGTCCACGACGCGTCCGAAATCTGCGGCTCGTTCGAAGAATCCGATACACAGTGGGCGGGCGTTTTGATACAATCAGCGCGAGATGATTAGGTGCTGCATGGCAACAGGAAAGAGGGCGGGCGCGCAATGAAACTGAGAATCAGCAGAAAGACGGTCAAGTGGGCTGCGCTGTGCGCGGTTATCGCGCTGTTTGTGTGGGGCGCGGCGGCGATTGCGATACACGTGGCGTCGAAGGGGCGTGTGTTCGACTCGACGTCGATCGACGACCTTCCTCGCATGCGCGCCGGGATTGTGCTGGGGTGCGTAAAGACCGTGCGGGGCGGACTTCCGAACAAGTTCTTCGTGTACCGCATCGCCGCGGCGGCGGAGCTCTACAAGGCAGGCAAGGTCGACTGCCTCATAGTGAGCGGCGACAACCACGTGAAGGGGTATGACGAGGCGTCGGACATGAAGGCGTCGCTCGTGGAGGCTGGAATCCCCGCTCAGTGCGTCGTATGCGACTACGCCGGCTTCAGGACGCTAGACACCGTTGTCTGGGCGAAGAAGGTCTTCGGACTCGACTCCTTCACGCTCATTTCCCAGCCCGACCACGTTCGCCGCGCTGTGTTCCTGGCGCGTAGCTTCGGGTGCGACGCATACGGCTACGAGGCCAAGGGGCTGAGGCTTGGGTATTCGGTTAAGACGAAGGCAAGGGAGCAGCTGGCCAAAATAGGCGCCTTGTTCGACGCGGCGATCCGTCGCAACCCGAAGTTCCTCGGCCGTCGTGAGCCGCTTCCCGGCGACGACACGTTGCGCCTTCCCGCGACCTTGCACGGAGAGGCGTTGCCGGAAGGGTTCCCCGACAAGGATGACTTTCTTCTGGAGATGTTCGCCGCCGATCCAACGGGCGCGGTGAGGACCGATCCTGTGGTCCTGTTCCGCGGGCGCGTATCCCCATTGTCCGGCCATGAACTCACGGGGGAGGAATTCTCGCATGTGCGTTCTGCGATACAAGAGTGCCGGGAATTTGGGGCGAATCCGAGGCTATACATAAAGGCGGACGAGAGAAGCTCGTTCGGCGACGTCAGCGCATTGATGAATTATGGCACGGCAACCGGCTTCTGGAAGATGGCATTTGTTGCAAGGCGCGGCGATGCGGCGCATCCAGACGGTTTGACGCAGTGCCAGGCGATTGAGTTTATGCGGACGTGTCCCCCCTGTGCATGGTTTGACGAGTGGGGCGGATATAAAGATATACGTGAACTGCACGTCGACATCGGGCCGAGCAGAGGCGGTTCAGATGAAGGTGTCATTTTACACAATGCGAAAGTGGTGAAACTGGCGGGACTCGACTCTGGGTTTTGCGAACTTGCGCGTAATCCCGGCTTGGCCGGCGGGTCGGTCAACGTGAGCGCCACGATGGACGCGCCGTACGGAACGGTCGTAAAGGTGATGGACGTCCTCAGAAAACACGGCTTCTGGCGGATATACCTCTTCACGATGTGATCGTCCGTTTTCGCGTTGCGCGGGAGGCGCATGAAATTGTATAATGCCCGCAAACAAGGAGCCACATGG
>CAMORM010000120.1 GCA_946623785.1 uncultured Verrucomicrobiota bacterium | reverse complement strand
CCGCCTCGGCGCACAGTGGCAGGAAAATCGCAGCGCTTATTGCGGCGCACAAGGCCACGCACCAAGAGAACCTAGAAGAATAGTCCCCCGTCATTTTCGCAGGCTCATTGATCATCATGACAGCTGTCCTCCTATTATTCGTTTTGATTATAGCAAATCGCGCAACTGGGAATCAAGCGGCAATTCACGTGCGGTCGCACAGCGGGCCACCTTTGCCATCTGACGCGGTTTTTACTATAATACGCACGGACGAAAGGATCCCAAAGATGGAAACGAGAGCTGCTAGCGTAACGGCATGCCTTGCCGCCGCCTTCGCCGCGTGCGCGGCATTCGGGTCGGAATGGACCATTGCGCGCTACACCGAGAGCATGGACGTGATACGAAACCCGGGCCAGGGATGGACTTCCGGGACGAAATGGCAGTTCGTCAGGAAGGACCCAGATGTCAACTACGGCCAGGTATACATCCGCACGTCATGGACGGCGCTCGAGCCGGAGGAAGGCAAGTACAACTGGAAAGAGCTCGACGGCATGCTGAAGGTCGCCGAGAGCCAGGGGCTTCCACTGTCGCTCCGAATCATGTGCGCCTGCATCAAGGCAAAGAACCCCTCCACGCCGCAATGGGTCTTCGACAAGGGCGCAAAGGGCGACAAAATCGTCATCCAGCTGGAGGAGAAAGGCCAGACCAACGATGTTACGCAGATTTCCCCGCGGTTTGACGACCCCATATTCATGAGGGAGCACAAGCGCTTCATAGAGGCGCTCGCCAAGCGCTACGACGGCGACCCTCGCATAGCCGGAATCGACATCGGCAGCTACGGCCACTGGGGCGAATGGCACTGCCACGGCCTTCCGCCCGACACCAACCGCTACATGACCGCCGTCCCTCCGGAGAAGCGCCCACACACCAAGCCGCTCGTGTACCCATTCGAAATCCGCAGGCAGTACGCGGACTGGTACCTCGACAACTTCAAGAAGACTCCCCTCGTGTTCATGACGGACGACTGGGAGACCCTGAAGTACGCGATCGGCGAGGCAGGCCCGTCGCGCGTCGGGCTTCGTCGTGACGGCGTAGGCTCGCCATGGCACGCCACCCGCTGGATCGGCAATCCGCCGTACGACCAGATTCCGAAGATGGGCGACGTCTGGAAGGATCGCCCTGTCTGGTTCGAATTCTTCGGTCATGCGCCCGACATGGTCAAAAAAGGCTGGGACGTGCCTGCCGCGATAGACTTCATGCTCACGAACCACGTGACGGTTGTGAACACAATCCCCTTCAGTCCGTGGGAGCTCAAGGACTTCGACCCGGATCTCTTCAAACAGCTCAAGAAGCTAGACCTCTACGCAGGCGCAAGGCTCGTGCCGAAGAAAGGCGCGGTGAAACGCTTCGGGAAGGCGGTTGCCGTAGCCCTGTCCGGCGAGAACAAGGGCGTCGCGCGCATACACCTCCCGTATTCGCTGCAGGCCGTCGTGACAAGGCCAAACGGCCAGGAGCTCTTCGCAGCCGACCTCGCGGCGGATCCCCGTTCCTGGCTTCCCGGCCCGTTCAAGTTCGCGGAGAAGATTGAACTGCCGCAAAGCGCGGATGTTGAAGGCGCAAGAATCTCTTTCAGGCTCCGCCACCGCCCTGGCGTGCTCAGAAACTTCCGCTTCGCGGCAAAGGAAACGGCGCCTGACGGCTCCCTGCCCATCGGTCCAATTCCGGATGGCGAATAACGCCGCGACAAGGAGCGACTTTCATAAGCAATAAAAAATCCCGCTTTTTGGGCGGGTTTTAACGGTTTCAAGTGGTGGCAGGGGCCGGAATCGAACCGGCGACACACGAATTTTCAGTCCGTTGCTCTACCAACTGAGCTACCCGGCCACAGAATCTCGCGCGCGGTGAATGGTAGGAGCAGAGGGATTCGAACCCACGACCCAGTGATTAAGAGTCACTTGCTCTACCAGCTGAGCTATGCTCCCATTCACGCGGATCCCGCATGGAGCGAGGAACGGGACTCGAACCCGCGACAACCACCTTGGCAAGGTGGCACTCTACCAACTGAGTTATCCTCGCATAACGCGGAAAACAGCGTGTATGATACCAAAACGCCGCAGCGGGTGCAATAGCGAATTTGAGAAATTTTTCGACCCAAGTCGCATCCGCTGACCGAACAGGTAGGAGCACGCGTCCGGCGTGCCCGCCGGCGCGTCACGGATTCACGTTCGTGAGCGCCAGCGTGTCGAAGTCGATCTTGCGGTAGTAGCAGTTGCGCGGCTTGCCGTCCTGCGACTTCGTGTGGCAGATGCCGCCGCGGCACGGACGCACCACGTAGAGGAGCGAGTTCTGCTCGCAGTTCACGTACGCCTCGAGGAGGTCGAACGTCTCGCCGGAGGTCTCGCCCTTGAACCAGAGCTTGTTGCGGCTCGTGGACCAGAGGATCAGCTTGCGCTTGGCGAAGCTCTCCTTCATCGCGAATTCGTTCGTGTAGGCAACGAGGATCACTTCCTTCGTGTCCGCGTTCTGAACCGCCACCGGTATCACGCCCGGGTCGCACGGTGCAGCGCCCGACGCCCTAGTGGCGGACACCTGCGCGCCCACCTTCTCAAGCTTCGTGAAGTCCAGCTTCAGCTCCAGGGTCTCTTCCAGCTCTCCCATCTCGCACTTCCTTTCTGTATGTTCGCGACTTGTCTAGTATTACTCGATCCGCACGCCCTTGATGACGACGGGCTCGTCCGGCACGTTCTGGTGGGGGCCGGAGAAACCGGTCCGCACCTTAGCGATCTTGTCCACGACATCCATCCCGTCGACCACCTTGCCGAACACGCAGTAGCCGAACTCGGACGGCAGGGGGCCGCGGTAGTCGAGGTAGTCGTTGTCCACCAGATTGATGAAGAACTGGCTCGTGGCGGAGTCCACTACGCTCGTGCGCGCCATCGCCAGCGTCCCCCTGGCGTTCTTGAGCCCGTTCGCCGCCTCGTTCTTGATCGGCTCCTTGGTGGGCTTCTGGTTCATGTCCTTCGTGAAGCCTCCGCCCTGGATCATGAAACCGTCTATCACGCGGTGGAATATCGTCCCTGCGTAGAAGCCGTCTTTCACGTACGACGCAAAATTGGCGACCGTGATCGGCGCCTTGTCCTCGTAGAGCTCGGCGGTGATCGAGCCGAGCGACGTATCCATTATTACCTTCATCTGCCTTCTCTCCCTTTGCGGAAAGCCTGTATTCTACCAAACAATCGGCCCGGCTTGAATCAAAAACGGAAACGACCTCACCGCCCGGTCGCATCCGACAATCTCACAGACCGGCTGGTAGGGGCACGCGTCCCGCGTGCCCGCGTTCGCCATCAACGCTCTATGTGGTAGGTTCCGGGCGTGTAGCGCCTCGTGGCCGTCTCGCCGGGGAGCGTTACGTCGGCCGTTGCGCCGCTGGGGATCTCGAAGTCCCAGATCCACTTGGCGCCCTCGTAGCGCCACGCGCTCCTGACGAGGCCCGTGGGCGTCCGGTACTCGGCCTTCACGTAGCCGAGGCGACGGTCTGGCTTCGGGGCCATCACGATTTTTGCAAACCCTGGCGCGGACGGGTCGGGCGCTATGCCGGCCGCAGTCTTGTAGAGCCACGCCAGCACGGCGCCGTAGGCGTAGTGGTTGAAGCTGTTCATCCCCACGGGGCCGAAGCCCTTGTCCTTCGTGTAGCTGTTCCAGCGCTCCCAGATTGTTGTCGCGCCCTGGTCAACCGAATAGAGCCATCCCGGGAACGAATGGTTGAGCAGGAGGTCGTAGGCGAGTGAGTCGAGCCCGTTCTCGGTCAGCGTGTCCATGATGATGGACGTCCCTAGGAAGCCCGTGTGGAACGTGCCGCCGCTCGCCGCGAAGCTCCCCTTGAGGTCGGCGAGCGTCTTCTCCTTTGCCTCGCCCTCAACCAGCCCGAGCTTGAGCGCGAACAGGGCCGGAGTCTGCATTCCGCGCAGCACGGGGGCGATCATGCCGTCGGGTGACGAGAAGAACTCGCCGCGCAGGTACGACTTCGCCTCCCCGGCCATCTTCTCGTACTTCGCCGCGTCACGGCCCGTAGCAGCGGCCATGGCGGCCATCATCCGCGCGTCCCAGAGCCAGTAGCACCCGCCCATGTAGTCCCAGTAGAGGAGCGCGTCTGCCTTCGGGCGGTTCTTGCCGTCGGGACTGTTCTCGAACGCGCTGTACTCAGGCTTGTAGGGGCACGACTCGAGCTTCGTGAGCGACAGCCAGTCGTTCCACTGGTAGTTGCCGCACTCCGGCAGGTCCTCTGTGCGGTACTTCGTCTCGGCGACGCGCGCCATGAACCGCTCCATCGCGTCCCAGTTCTCGTCGACGATCGCCTTGTCGGCGAACATGAGCCAGATCTTGTACGGCACGACCACGCCGGCATCCGCCCAGCCGAGCCTCATCGGGTTGTTGCCGTACTGGGCGAACGGCGCAACGCCCGGGAACCCGCCCTTCGCGTCCTGCGAGTCGCGCATGTCGCGCATCCACTTGCGGAAGAAGCTCCTCGTGTCGGCGTTGAACGCGCCGGCCTCGCAGAAGACCTGCGTGTCGGCAGTCCAGCCGAGGCGCTCGTTGCGCTGCGGGCAGTCCGTCGGGACGGAGAGGTAGTTCGAGAGCTGCCCCCAGTAGACGTTCGAGATGAGCTTGTTGACGGACTTGTCGCCCGTCTCGATCTTGCCGAGCTCCATTTCCTTCTTGATCGAGGTTATGGGCATCGACATGACACTGCGGAACTCCACGTCGTCCGTCGCCGTGATTGAGAGGTAGCGGTATCCGAAGAATGTGAAGGTGGGGACGTAGAACACGAATCCCCCGCCCATGTTCCAGAGGGAAATGCCCGCGCTGCCGCTGCCGAACGTGTAGACGATGCGCATGCCGCTGCCGGGGCAGCGCAGGTTCGCGCGGTAGACGCTTCCCGCCGGGCCGTCGTTGCCGCGCGAGCGCTCGCCGTTCGCGTCGTTGAGCATCTCGGCGGGGAGGCAGGTGAGGACGGTCCCTGGAGCTGCCTTGAAGATGAACCCAGGCTCGGCCGCGCAGTTCTGCCCGAAGTCGACGACAAGCGTCTCGCCCTTGGCCAGCGTTACGTTGGGGCCGCTACGGAATGAAACGTCGCGGAGCCTGTGTACGCGGCCGAATACCTTGTTCGCCTCGTCCGCGCCGTCTACGCCCTTCCAGACGTACGCCTCCACGGGGTCGAGCCTCTTGTCGTGGCGGGCGTCTATCTCGCCGCCTTCGGACGGCAGTATCTCGCCCTTGAACTCGTCGTTGCGCTCGGCGGGCTTGAACGACGGATGCCCGAAGAACGGACATTCGACGCGCGCGTCGAACTCCTCTCCGTCGAAGATCGCGGCGTGCCTCCACGGCCCGCCTACGCCCGCCTTCCAGTCGGCCGTGTTCGTGCCGTAGACCTTCGTCGAGCCGTCTGCGAACGTCACTTCGAGCACCGCGCGGAAGGCGCTCTTCTTTCCGGCGAAGTTCACGATCTTGTCGCGCCACCATCCGGCCGTGACGACCGCGGCGAGGTAGTTCCGCTCGCCCGCCCCCTTCTTGAAGCGGCATGTCACGTCGTACGTAAACGACCGGCGCGTCTTCAGCGGATGGGTGAAGCCGGGCTTGAGGCCTTCTTTGCCGGCAGGGTCTCCGTTCACGAACAGCTCGTACACGCCGAGGCCGGTCGTCATCCACTTCGCGGACTTCACCTCCCCCTCGTTTACGATCTCGCACACGAACCAGCTCGCACCGTCCGCCGCACGCGCGCCGTCCTTGCACTGCCCCTCGAAGACCGGGGCGTCAACCGCCGATATCCACTCGCTCCGTTCCCACAGCTTCGCGTCAAGCGCCTCTATGCTGCGGACTTTTTCGAGGGCAAACGCCGCGGACGCCGCAAACGCGGCCGACAAACCGACAAGATACAGTGCTTTCATCGCCTATGGATTCCCTTTCCCTTTGTATGTGAAACCGACCTGTCCAATTATACCAAAAATCCCGCCGTTCGTGCTCGCGCACATTGCGCAGGGCATCTTGCGCTTCAAAACGCCAGGTGGATGTGGTATACTACGCAGAAAATGGAGCAAGGAGGATAACAGCCCATGAACATTCTTCTCGTAGCCGCGCTCGCGCTGACATTCGCCAACGACAAGCCGGACCTTGTATACAACTGCGGAGAGACCGCGACATTCACCGTAACGGCCACCGACAAGGACAGTCCCGCGCTCTCAGGGAAGCTCGTGGCCAGGCTCGACAACTTCGGGCCGCGCAAGTTCGCCAACGAGACATGGGACCTCTCCGCCACCAACGTCTTCACCATCTCCGGCTCGCTCTCCGAACCGGGGTTCCTGCGCCTCAGGGTGTCGAGCGAGGACGGAAAGCTGAAGAAGGACTGGAGCGTCGCCTACGAGCCGCGCAAGATCCGCAAGGGCAGCCCGTCCCCGAAGGACTTCGACCAATTCTGGGCCGACGCACGCAGGAAGCTCGCCGCCGAAGTGCCGCTCGACCCGCAGGTAGAGAAGGTGCCTGAGCGCTCCACCTCCAACATCGACTTCTACCGCATCTCCTTCGCCACCTTCGGACGCCGCGTATACGGCTATATGTCCGTCCCGAAGGGCAATGGCCCCTTCCCCGTCGACTTCGGGGTGAACGCCGCCGGGTTCGGCGGCTGGACTAACGACCTCCATCCGCGCAAGGACTCCATCTGCGTGCAGTTCAGCGTGTACCCGTTCCCGATGGACTGGCGCTGGAAGGAGATTGGGCTCCAGGCCAAGTACGACGAGATGAACAAGGCGGCGCACGACAAGTATGGCTGCGGGTACGCGAGCTCCGGCATCACCGAATCCCGCGAGGCGTACTTCTTCTACCCCGTGATCCTCGGCATCGACCGCGCCGTCGACTGGGTTGCGGCGCGGCCGGACGTCGACAAGTCGCGCTTCCGCTACCAGGGCACCTCCCAGGGCGGAGGATTCGGGTTCTACCTCTGCGGACTCAACCGCCACTTCACCAGAGCCGCGTTCTACGTGCCCGCGATCACAGACACAATGGGCTACCTTGCGGGGCGCCAGAGCGGCTGGCCCCAGATCGTCGAGGGCAACTCGGCAAAGGCCGAGAAGAAGTCGGCCGCCGAGAAATGGGCCCCGTACTTCGACGGCGCCAACTTCGCAAGCCGCATAAAATGCCCAGTGCGCGTAGCCGTCGGGTTCTCGGACACCACCTGCGCGCCATGCGCGGTCTACGCGGCGTTCAACGAGATAAAGACCGACAAGGACATCCTGCACGGCTTCGGCATGACCCACTCGTGCTTCGGCCATTTCTACGCCCAGCTCGACAAGTGGATCCGCGGCGAGTAGCCTAAGGCCCCGAAAATCGACAATACACCCTTGCCAGCGCCGCCCCAAGCGCAATAATCTTTCTTTTCATCGTTTTTTCCTTTCTAAATCATGTTTTTCGCTCGCATCCACAAGTCCAACGAGACACAAATTTGTGGGTTAAGGGGGTATTCTTCAACAATCTTTCGTATTTTACCCCCTTAACTTGCCATTTCGCGGCAGATTTGCTATACTGCCCACCATGAACTACTACAGGAGAGAGAACTACCTCCGCAAGATTCGCGGATTTTATGAGGACACTGGCCTCATAAAGGTCATTACCGGCGTCAGACGTTGTGGTAAATCCTGCCTTATGGGCACAATTGCCGAAGAGATGCGGGAGCGAGGAACGGACGATGCGCACATTGTCTATCTTGATCTTGACAGCCGCCCATACAAAAACATCACGACCCCCAATCATCTTGAACGGCTCATCGACGAAAAGACACCGTCCTCTGGAACGACATATCTCTTCATCGATGAAATCCAGAATGTAAAGAACTTTGAAGAAGTAATCAATGCTTTCCGCGTCGAAGGCCGACACTCCATCTTCATCACCGGTTCGAATTCCTATCTCCTGAGCGGAGAGCTTGTCACGAAGCTGACGGGACGATACATTGAATTCGAAATGTTCCCGCTCACCTTCGACGAGTTCCTTGGCATGAAGGAATTTCTCGGGAAAAGCATATCCTCCAATCTTGTCGATGAGTTCGACCAGTATCTTCGTGACGGCGGCTTCCCGAAGGCTGTTCAGTACGATTCCGCCGACGACCGCAGGACATACATTGAAAGCGTCGTTGCCGAGATCTTCAAAAAAGACATCCGACGCCGCATAAAGATCCGCAATTTTTCCGTGTTCCAGAAAGTTCAGACATACCTTGTCAACAACTTCGGCGCGACGACAAGTCTCGACAACCTCCTTGATGATCTTGAAAAGGCTGGAACGCACATCAAGCGCGAAACGCTGAACCGGTACATCGGCATTCTGAAGGACGCAAAGATCCTGTACGAATGCAGCCGGTTCAACCTCAAGTCCCGCAGATCCATCAGGGGAGAACAGAAATACTACCTGTCCGACCTTGGCTTCTACTTCGCCACCAATACCGACAACCGGATCAACTACGGGCCGGCGCTTGAAAACGTAATCTACACCTACGCCCGTTCCCTCGGCTATGCGGCAAGCATAGGGCGCATCGGAACGATTGAATGCGACTTCATCCTCCGCAGGGGCGATACCGGCTACGCCTACGTGCAGGCGTGCATGACGATGATGAACGACCGCAAGACCGAAGACCGCGAATACGCCCCGCTTGAGAAGATTCGCGACAACTACCCCAAGTACATCCTCACGCGCAACGATCCCATCCAGCAGCG
>CAMORM010000119.1 GCA_946623785.1 uncultured Verrucomicrobiota bacterium | reverse complement strand
CCATGCGGAGCGTACCGTTGCGGCGGAATTCCGCGCAAGTTTGGAGTAGGCACAGAAAGTATGCTGCGAATCGCCGGTGATTGCGGCGCGCTCGGTGATCGCGCCCTACCACGATTCGCGATGGCATTATATTGAAGGTCGCCAGTGATGAGGCGCCAAGGGGTCACTTAGACGGGACGCGAAGCGTGCGCACACCCTCCGAGCCCTGCACGAAGACGGCGAACTCCGCCGGACGGAACTCCGTGTCGGTCGAGACGGATTCGTAGTCGAACGCGCCGCGCATGTCCGTATAGCCGTCCTTGTGGAACTTCGTCTCGCGTCCCGACACGTCCCTTGCGTAGACCTTCACGTACGCGCCTGCAACGGGACGCCCGTCCGCGCCACGCACGCGCAGCTGCCGCGCCGCGCACGCAACCTGGACGTCGAGCGCCCCTGGAGTCAACTCCAACCGCTCTTCCGCGCGGCCATCCGCACCGGACGCGACAATCACAAGGTTCGTCTTCCTCAGCTGCTTCGGCAGCGCCACGCGGGCCTCCTTCGCCCCGTCCAGCGCGACCTCCTGCGTCCACGCAGGCTTCATCCCGAGGATTCCGCCGGAAACAGCGCCGTTCTGGCCGAACGGATCCTTCGAGAACCCTATCTCTACGTCGACCGGATACGCCTTCAGCGTGCAGGAAGCGAGGTTCCGCGCCGTGATCACGACACCATCCGGCACGCCGTCCTTCGCCTCTGCCTTGAGCGCGATGGAAGGCGCCGCGTTCGCACCCTCTCCGCGTCCTCCGGAAACGCCGTCCCCCTCCATGATCTCATCCGCCTGCGCCAAGACCTCGCGGAACCGTCCGCGCCAGAGCGGGGTGGCGGCGTCCGTCCACTTCTCGGCGAGAGCGCGCCCTCCCTTGACGTCGCCGCGCGAGAACGCGAGATACGCCTTGAGGTAGTCGAGCTGCATCTTAGTCTCCACGTCCGCGGCCTGGACGAGCCCCGCCTGCGCCTCTGCCTCAGGAATGCGGTCCTGCGACACGAGATACACCGCGGCGAGAAGCCTGTCCGCCGCGCTTAGCGAACCCTTCGCCGCGAGCGTGTCGAGGAATTCGCGGTACGTCTTCTTGAGCCCCGAGTTGGCGATCGTCGCGGCACCGCCCTTCGCGTGGGTGCGGGCGTTTATCATCGGCCAGTATTCGCGGTGCTCGAAGATGTCCGACTCCTCCGGCTCGATCTCGACGAGCGAAGACTTGAAAACCGGCCCAAGGCGCTCCGCGAGGCGCAGCCTGCTCTCGCGGCGCGACAGCGCCTCCCGTATCCTGCGCGCGTCGAACGCGTCCTTCCACTGCAGCCCCGCGAGCCATAGCGCCTGGCAGTACGCGCCACGGTCCTCGATGGCGGAGACTGCCTTCTTCGCGAAGTCGCCGTCGATGAAGCGCCATCCCGCCTTCGCAAGGTCCACGTTCGCCAGGTTCTTGGTCTTCAGGTAATCAAGCACCTCGCCCTTCGTCGCCTTCTGCGACACGTAGCGCCAGCTCGCCGTGTCGCTCTTAGACGACTCCGCCACTACGTTGCACACCGCCTCGCCGCTCGCGCCCGCGCGCACGCCGCGCTCTACCGCGACCGCCGCCGCCGCGCGCCCGACGTCCTCCCCCGCGAACGGGAAGTAGAACTCCTGGCTGCGAAGCGTCTCGACGCCGTATGGCGGCAGAACGACCGACGCATCCTCCGCAGCAAGTCCTGCGGAAAGCGGGAATGCCCCCTCGGGAAGCTGAGATACGACCCTCACGCGCCTCTGCTGCGCAGTCGGGTTCATCACGATCGTCCTGGCCATGTAGGCAGTGCCGCAGACGAACTCGTCCGTCACCTCCTTCGGCGAACCGTCATCGTTCGACTCCACCGCGTCGAAGAAGTGGCGCTCCACGCGCACCGTCTCGCCGCCTGCCGCGGCTCCGCCGCGCGAGAACACGATCGCCTCGCCGTCCTTCGCCGCGAAGCCGACGCGCGCAACCGCGAGCGCCGCAACCATGTCCGTAACCCAGTCGGCCGTGTCGACGATCGCCGCAGACCTGAACTCCGCTTCCTTCCCTTCCGCTATGGCCGCCGCATAGTCGCGCCAGAAGCGGCTTGGCGGTGCGATCGCCAGCGTGTCGCTACCGGGCCGTCCCTTGTACCAGTGGGACTCGACCCATTCCTTCGTGCGCTCCGGCGGACGCCAGAACTGCCGCTCGCTGCGGCGCTTCATCTCCGCGCTGCGGCGCTTCGCGGCGACCTTCGCACCCGATGCGCGAACGGAGCCCAGCGCCATCGCCGACTGCGGAAGCGGCGCCTGCGACGGCGCGAGAGACCTCTGGCTGCTCCAGCCGTTTTCGATCTGACCCAGCATCTCCGCCCTGACCGCTCTCCTCTGCGGCGGCTCGTCCGCGTCAATCATGTCGACCGCAACAACGGCTTCCGCATCGGCGGGAGCGGACAGTTCTTCACAGCAGACGTAGTCGACCTGGCCTTCCATGGTCTCCCCAAGCGCTATCGAAAGCCGCAGGTCATCGTCGTCGGGACTTGCGGGATTCGCCTCGCACCAGTCCGCAAGCATGCGCGCGACGGTTTTTGCGGCGGACTTGTCGCGCCGCGCCAGGAGGCACTGCTCCAGGGCGTTGAGGTCCTGGAGACGGCCAGGCCTCGCGTACTCCGACACGTCCTCGCCAAGCAGCCACCTGTCCATGAACTCCTTGCGCCGCTTGTTCCTGAGGTGAGGCGCGACAACGGCGTCGAAGAACGCGCGGTCCTTCTCGTAGAGGAAGAAGTCCAGCTCGTGCGAGGCGTACTTGCCGTACAGCGCGCGGCGCTCCTCTTCGCCCTTTGCGTCCCATTCCGCGAGGAACCCGAAATCCCTCATGTCCCTCTGAACGTTCGGGTTCTGCTTGAGCATGATGGCGTAGAGGAGGTCGTAGAGCTCGCCTACGGTTGAGTAGCTCTTCGTGCGCCCGGAGTCCGCGATGGCGTCAAACCCCTTCTTCACGCGCAGGTCGCGCGGCGCGAACGCAGCGGCTGCGCCGGCAAGACGCACCACGTCCATTGCGCGTCCGTCCGTCACGACAACCGAGACGTCCTGCATCCCCGCGGCCTTCGAGAGGTCCACGGAAACGCGGCCTTCGCCGTCTGGCCTGACGTTCGCGACCACCAGTCCAGGCGACGGCAGGAAGTCGCGGCAGACGAACGGCAGCAATGGGGGAATGTCTCCGTAATGTCCGGCGCCGAGCGTACCGTTCTTCCGCTTGGAGGCGGAGCCCGGCGCAGCGTCGTCGGCCCACGCCTCGCCGTCCGAATGGCTGAGCTCCTCCGTGTCGGTCTCGCTCGTCGTCCACGGGTTCAGCAGGAGGGACGGCCTGTCGAGCATGTTGCCTATGCGCCCCTTCTCCTGACGGCGGTCGAATATGTAGCGGAGCTTGTCGCCGAGATCGCGCCCCGAAACGTACTTGGAACGGGGGTCGCTCCACTTCCACTTCATCACGGCCGGCTTGTCGATCGCGCCTGCAAGCACGGCGAACGGCGAAGGCCCCTCGCGCGAGTCGCCGAAAGTACGCGCCGCGAAAACGTGGACTCGCGTATCCGCGCCGGCGCCGGCGAGCTTCACGCGCAGGGCGCCGTCCGCCGAAACCTCGGCGGAATCGATCCTCAGCGCGCCAGGTGCACCGGTGTCGGTGACAGCCCTCGCCGCGCCCGCGACTACACCGCCTTCGCCAACGCCCTTGCCGGTCTTGACAACGGAGATTTCGACAGGCGGGATGTCCTCCGTCCTGAACCTGAGCTGGTAGTCGCCGGCGAGAAGCCCGCGTATCCGGAGGACGCCGTTCGAATAGGTGCACGCCTCGATGCAGTTCTCCGTGTACTTGCCGTCCTTGTTCACGGCGAGAAGCGACACGCGGCAGTCGAGCCTGTCCGATCCCGGCCATGTTCCGCCGAAGAGCCCGCGCACCGGCAGTTCGATCGCCTCGCCCTCGGCGGACGCGATCGACTTCTTGCCGTATGGCCACTTGACGCCGCAGTCGAGCTTCCACTTGTATCCGCCGAAGTCCTGCGTCCATATCTCGTTTATGTCCGCAAGCTCGCCAAGTTTCACGATTCCGCTTGCGTCGCCCTGCAAGGTCAGCGAGAACTGACTGACCTTAAAAGCACGGTGTTTGAACCGGAGATTGACGGCGCGATGCGGGATCGTCTCGCCAGTCCGGCCGCGGCACTCGAGGATGTAGCCTTCGGACGTCCTGCGCAGGAAGAGCTGCTCTACCTGGCTAGTGCGCGAGATTCCGTTGAAGGTGCGCGACCACGTCGCGGACAGGTGTTCGTCGTCTCCGCCGCTTGCGCGCCTGACCGTTCCCTCAAGCGTGAACTCGACCGACGAAAGGTTGCCCGGCACCTTGAACTTGCAAACGCTCTCCGCGTCGTCGAAAAGCTCGAACGCCGGGAACTTCTTCACGGACGTGCGCCCCCTTACGTCCGCAAACGTCACAGTAAGGAGCGGCTTCTCCACGATCTTTACGGTAGAGACGGTTCCGCTTGTCCTGAAGACCGGCCTCACGAGCGCTGTCGCCTCGCGTCCTGCCACAAGAGACTCCGGCGGAAGCACCACCGCGATCTGCAGCGAATGCGACTCCGTGGCGTGGTCGAACGAAACGGCGGTCGCAAGGCGTCCCGCAGACACGACGGCCGTCTTGCGTCCCGCAGACTTGCCGGTAGTCGCGAACGGGACGGATATCTCGCCCGACTCGTCCGCCTTGAACACCGTGCCGTCGAGCCACAGCTTCGCGCCCTTCACGATCTTCCCGTCCTCGTCGAGCGCGGCGAAGACGTGTCCCGCCGCGTCGCGGCGCTCTGTCGCGCGGAGACGCCCCTTGCGCACGAGCGCGCGGCTCGCGACTCCCTGCCCGGAGCATTCGACGACATACAGCCCAGGCTCCTTGAGCTCGGGGAAGGCAAGCGTCTCGCGGTGCCTCAGGACGGACGGCGAGGAGTAGTCGATCGTCCGCTCTACTGTCGGCACAGCGCAGTCCAGGTCGATGTCCGACGCCACCTCGCCCTTCGCGACACGGCATGCCGCCGCCGCGTCCAGTTCGTATATCGCGACGCGCATCCTGGGCACGTTCTTGACGTCTATCGCGAGCGACACGTCGTCGGACAGCGCGAAGACACGCTTGTTTGACTTCGCCCACTTCAGCTCCACGCGCTCCTGTATCTTCTTGAACTCTTCGGAAGAGAGCGCGCCCGTGTCCACTTCGGAGGCGGGTATTCCGCTGACAAGGTCGAACTCGGCGGTGACTTTCGGATAGAAGCGGCAGTCCACATAGCCCATGAAGGAGGCAATGCGGAAATCGTTCTTCGCCCTGGCCGCCTTGCGGCATGCGCAGATGTATTCGCCGATCAGTTCGTCGCCGTTCATTGCATGCCCGCTTCCGTATGTGTTGAGGTACTTCCAGAAGAGGTCTATGTTGTCGTCCTCAAGCCCGAACTCGCTGTAGAGCGCAAGGAGGTCTTTCATGGCCGGGAGGAGATAGGTGTTCCTCATGCCCTCGCCGAGGGATTCAGCAAACGCGATGCGGCGCTTCAGCACATCCTCGCGCTCGGCGAAGTCGTCGGGATCCGCGTCCGCCCCGGGAACCAGCTTCTCGAGGACCTCCCTCGCAAAGTCGTCGCTGCGCCTGTGGTAGACGTTTTTGCCGTCCTTCCTGGTTATCTCCCCCGTGAGGCTGCGGCGCGGGTCGTCCTTGAGCGCCTTCGCGAGCGCGTCGAGCTGCGCAAGCGTGAGGTTGGGGAATGTGCCGGAGCGCTGGAACCTGCGCCGCTCCGGGTCGCCCGACTTCATGTACGCAAGAAGGTGCTCGAACATCCCCGGCGTGTCAGGAAGGAACCCGTCGCGCGCGGCGCTCTCGTTCGCCTTGTCGTTGACGCACTCGGGGTCTTCGAGAAAGGCTATGAACCTGAACTTGGAGTTGAGCTGAGACAGATGGTCCCCGCGCATCCTGAACGCATCGTAGGACACATCTTTCTGGTCGAGGGCGGAAGGATATGTATTGGGCTTGAGCTCCACCTCGCGGGACGGAATGGAGCGATCGATGCCGGCGTCGTCAAGCGCCTGGCGGATGCGCCAGATGGCGTCCTTGCCTGCGGCGGCTTCCTTGTCGTAGCACAGGAAGTTCTGCCTGTCGCGCAAGGCGCTGAAACGCAAAACGTCCCATTCCGGGCTCCCCGCGTTCCCCAGCGACTTCCACTTGTCGAGAAGCGCATCGGCGTCGTCGAGGCGTCCGTCGATCTGGGCGTTGAGAATCGAGTAGGCGAACCACGCCTTGGTGTTCGGACGCAGCGTCTCGATGAGCGCGGCGCGGTTCGTCGAAAACGCATATCTCTCCGCGAAGCGGATGTCGGAAAGTTCCGACAGGTCCACGGCCGAAGCGGAAAGCGCAACGGACACGGCGAAAAGTGACAAGGTGATGTGTTTCATTGTTTGATTGTTTGTTGTTAGATTGTTTGATTGTTTGATTAAAAACTGTAGCTGTAGCCAATGCCGTGCACGGTGCGGACAGCCGCAGACTCGCCGCCGACTTCGCCGACCTTCCGGCGCAGGTTCGCCACGTGCTGGTCGAGCGTGCGCGTCGTGCCGAGATAGTCTACGCCCCACACTTCGTTGAGGATCCTGTCGCGCGAAAGGACCTCGCCGCGGTGCGACGCGAAGAGCGAGGCGAGCTTCATCTCGATTTCCGTGAGCGGCGCGGACTTCCCGCCCTTTTCAAGCCTATAGTGCCTCACGCTCGCCGTTGCGCCGCAGAACTCGAAGTCAGACGAAATCCCCGGCACCGCCGTCTGTCCGGCGCGGCGCAGCGCGGCTGAAACGCGCGCGAGGAGCTCGCGCACGCCGAACGGCTTCGTCACGTAGTCGTCCGCTCCGAGCTCCAGCCCCACGACCTTGTCGATCTCCTCGCTCTTCGCCGAAAGCATCAGCACCGCGACGCGGCTCCCTGCCGCGCGTATCTCGCGGCATACGTCGTATCCGCTCTTCCCCGGCATCATCACGTCGAGGAGAACGAGGTCGAACGGTTCCGCCGCGCCCTTCCACGCGGCAATTGCCGCAACGCCGTCCGCCGCCGTCTCAACAGCGTACCCCTCGCCCGAGAGAAGGTCCTTCAGCGTCTCGCGGATGTCAGCGTCGTCTTCAGCAACAAGTATCCGCTTCATCGTCCACCTCCAAATTCGAGTTTGAATTCCGCTCCTCCGCCCTCGCGCGCATTGCAGACGAGACTGCCGCCCATGCCCTCGGCGAGACGCCGCGCAATAGAAAGACCAAGGCCGCTTCCCGACGACTTCGCCGCAAGCGAGTCGTCGCACCTGTAGAACCGCTCGAAGACGCGCTCCCTGTCCCGCCTGGGGACGCCTGGGCCGCGGTCCACAACCGTGACAGCTCCATTTGAGCCGACCTTCACGTCGAGGCGCTTCCCGTCAGCCGCGTACTTGACAGCGTTGTCGACGAGGTTCACCACTATCTGGCTCACGGCATCGCGGTCCACGCGGCGGACCGCAGGCTCCGACGCGACTTCGACCGCAAGCTCCATTCCCGCCGCCTCCACGCGCGAGCGCTGCGACTCCGCCGCGTCGCGCACTACGTCGCGCAAATCGACGTCCGCGAGATCGTACTTGCGCCTGTTCTGCTCGAGGCGCCCGAAGTCCAGCACGTTGTCCACAAGCCGCGTAAGTCGCTCCGACTCCTTCGTTATGACGCCGAGGTAGCGCTCCTTCGCCGCGTCGTCCTTGGCGCGCCCCTCCGACAGCATCTCGGCGCACAGGCGGATGGACGTAAGAGGCGTCTTCAGCTCGTGCGAGACGTTCGACACGAACGACGTCTTCTTCTCCGACTCGCGCCTCTCGCGCCGCGCGTCCAGGACGAGCATGATGGCACCGGCCGCGAAAAGCAGGAACAGCACCGCGCCAACGGCAACGGCCGCAGCGAGCGCGCCAAGGCCTTCGACCTCTGAGCCCTGCGGCCGCGTCCTCCAGACGGCAAGCGTGCGATGCGGCAGCACGGACGAAAGCGTAAACACGGCGTCAGGCGCCTTTTTCTCCGGCACCTCGCCGGTTTTGAAAAGCGCTCCCCCCGATCCGTCGCGCACCTCAAGCACGAATCCATCGCCCGCCGCATCGGAAAGCACCGACGGGAACTCGGCCAGAAACGCAACGGTCTCAAGCTCCGCGCCTATGACGCTTCCGTCGGCGGCCGTACGCCAGCCGACGAACGACAGCCTGTCGCCTTCGAACCACGACTTCCAGACGAATTCCCTGTCCGCCTTCCGGAACCCCTCCTCGAACAGCGTAACATACCTGCCGAGGAAGCGGCGCTCCTCCTGCGTTGCGCCGCGCTCCACCGGATAGACGACTCCGCGCCCGGCAACCCAGCGGAACGCGTTCCTGACATAAGGTTCGCTGCGGGACAGCTCCGCGAGAGCGTCGGCCGTGGGATTTGCGGACACGGATGCAACGGCCGTCTCGGCGGCGTGCTTCGCGCGGTCGACGCACGCGGCCAATCCGGCCGATACGCGGCTTTCGACAAGCGCGGCGTCGTTTTCGGCGGAGCGCGCCGACAGAAAGGCGATGTCGTTCGCAATCATCTCGGCCGCAACCCACGCGAATATCAGCGTAGGCACTGCGAGCATCGCAACGGCGACCGAGATGTGCGAACGGCGTTTCATTTGAACTTCATCTTCTGCTGCTGGTTCATCATCTGGAAGCTCTTGGTCTTC
>CAMORM010000118.1 GCA_946623785.1 uncultured Verrucomicrobiota bacterium | reverse complement strand
GCATAGACGAGTCGAGGAACTTCGTCTGGCAGGACGTGGAGGACCCGGTCTGCCACGGAGAGCTTGACGTAAAGCTGAAGGTCGAGGCCTGCGCCATCAACCGGGCCGACCTGATGCAGCGGCAGGGCATCTACGCGCCGCCGGAAGGATGGCCGCTCTGGCCTGGGCTCGAATGCGCGGGCGAGGTGCTGGAGTGTCCGCAGGGCGGGCGCCTCAAGGTCGGCGACAAGGTGTGCGCGCTTCTTGGGGGCGGGGGATATGCCGAGCAGGTCGTGGTCCCCGAAGGGATGTGCATGGCGATTCCAAGGGGCTTCGAGCCGTGGGAGGCGGCCGGCATCCCGGAGGTCTACGCGACGGCCTACCTCAACCTCAAGGTCGTCGGGGAGATAAAGAGGGGCGAGACGTTCTTCATCAACGGAGGCGAAGGCGGGCTCGGAGTTGCGACGATCCAGCTGGCGAAGCACGTCTTCGGCGCGAAAGTGGTGGCGCAGGTCGCTTCCGACGCGAACGGAGAGTTCTGCAGGTCGGTTGGCGCGGACGTCGTCTCGAACCGCTTCAAGGACGATCTTTTGAAGACGCTTTCGGAGAATCCGCCGGACGTCGCCATCGATCCCGTGGGCGGGCCCCTGATGGGCAAGTGCATCGCCACGATGCCGTACCGCGGCAGGTGGATCTCCCTTGCCTCCATGGCCGGGCCGGAAACGACGCTCGACGTCAATCTCCTCTGGCGCAAGAACCTCCGCGTCATCGGCTCGACGCTCCGCAGCCGCACGAGCGAGGAAAAGTCCGCGATACTCGCCGGGCTCGTACGCGAAGTCTGGCCCGCGTTCGAGTCGCGGAAGTTTGCGCCGTTCGTGCACAAGGTGATGCCTATTGCAGAAGTGGCCGAGGCGCAGGCGATCCTGGAGCGCGGCGAAAACCGCGGGAAGGTCGTCCTTGCCGTCTGAAGCGGAGGCGAAGATGAAATACGCGACTTCGATCTACCATCTCTGCCGTCCGGTCGACGAGAGCCATGCGATTGCCCTTGCGCGCGCCGGATACAACGACGGCGCCGACGGCACATGCTTCGAGCTGGCGGGCTTCCCTCCCGAGCTGAGGACGGTTGACGTCTTCCGGCGGATCGTCGCCGCGGTGCCGTTGCCGTCCATGTTCTGCACATACCGAAACGACGAGTTTCTCGGGGACGACGACGCAGCCCGCATGGAAGGGCTTCTGAAGGCCGCCGAGGCGGGAGCCGACTTCATCGACGTGATGGCCGACCTCTATGATCCTTCCCCCGACCAGATTTCGCGTTCTCCGGACGCGGTCGCGCGCCAGCGCGCGGCGATAGAGGAAGTTCACAGGCGCGGCGCGAAGGCGATCGTATCGTCGCACATACCGGACCACCCGCTTTCTTCGGACCAGGTGGTCGCGCATCTGGAGTCGGAGGCGGAACGCGGCGCGGATGTCTGCAAGCTCGTTTCGGCGATGCCGTCCGCGGCGGACTTTACTGCGGGCGTAGAGGCGCTTGCGCGCCTACGCTCGTCGTTCGACAGGCCGTACGTCTTCCTGGGCAGCGGCACTTTCGGACGGCTCTTCAGGTTTACCGGGCCGTCGTTCGGCTGCGGCGTGGAGTTCGCGGTGCATGACTTCGATCCTTCGGCGACATACGACCAGCCGACGATTCGCGCGCTGCGCCAGTCGATGGACTCCGTGCTTTGGCAGGCGCCGGGCGCGGGTTTCAGCCTTGCCGGCCTTGCGCGGCCCCGTAAGTAAAAACAAGAAACGGAGAAAGAACGATGAGTTGCGAATACTATGCCGGGAAGACGGCGGTGTTGACCGGGGCGGCAAGCGGAATGTCGCTCTGCACGGCCAGGACGCTTGTGGCCGCAGGGGCGAACGTGGTCATGTGCGACGTGAATGCGGAGGGGCTCGGGAAGGCGGCCGCCGAGGTCGCTTCCGTCGGCGGCGGGAAAGTGTACCCCCTCGTCACCGACGTGAGGAAATACGCCGACGCGGAACGCGCCGCTGCGCTTGCCGTCGAGAAGACGGGGCGCATCGACCTTCTCGTGAACTATGCGGGCGGAAGCGAAGCGAGGTGCCTCAATTCCTTCAAGCCGTTCTACGAGCAGCCTGTCGAGGTCCTGGACTGGGGCATCGACGTGAACCTCAAGGGGGCGATCTACTTCTCGCGCGCCTGCATGCCCTACATGGTCAAGGCGAAAAGCGGAGTCATCGTCTGCATCGGTTCCGTAATCGGATTCGAGGGCGACCTCCATTGCCCGATGTACGGAGCGGCGAAATCCGGGCTCTTCAACTTCGTGGTGAGCGCGGCAAAGGCCGGGGCTCCGCACGGGGTGCGCGCCTTCTGCGTCGCCCCGGGGCCTGTGCTCACGCGCGAGGCGATGGCCGGCATGGAGACGCTGCTCGGCCGCGCAAGCGAACCGCAGGAGATAGTCGACTTCGTGCTGCACCTTGCATCGGACCGCTGTCCGTCCGTAACGGGTTCGACGCACCTTGTCGACGCCGGGCGGCTCTGCGTCACGCGCGGCGCGAAATCCGGGAAGTGACTGGAACGGCAAAGCCGAGAGGAGGCCTTTGGTGAATCAATCTGACGAGCGTCGCTACAAGTGGGTGCTGCTGGGGCTCCTTGCCGGAATCTACTTCTTCATGCATGCCTCGCGGCAGGTGTTCAACGCCTCGCTTCCGCAGATAAAGGCCGATCTCGCGGGCCATGGCGCGACAGACGCCCAGCTTGGGCTGTCGCGCACGATATTCCTCTTCGCCTACGGAATCATGGTCCCGTTCGCGGGCGTCGCCGCGGACTTCCTGCGGCGCAAGTGGGTGATCGTGATCGGCGCGCTGCTTTTCTCGACAAGCGTGTTCTTCACCGGCTACGCCGATTCCATGCTCATGCTGTTCGTCCTGTACGGTTTCGTGAACGGCGTCGGCCAGTGCATGATTCCCAGCGCGGCTAGTTCGCTCATCGCGCAGTATCACACGGAGACGCGCTCCACAGCGCTTTCGATCTACCAGTCCGCGCTTTACGTCGGGATACTGACGTCGTCGGTCGCAGCCGGATGGCTCGGAGGGGCCTCGTCCGGCGGTTGGCGCATCTCGTTCTGGGGGTTCGGAGCCGTCGCCGTGGCCTGGACCTTCGTGCTTGCCTTCTTCCTGCGCGACACTCCTGCGCTCGAAGTCGGCAATGCGGAGGCCAAGCCCAGGTTCGCCGACGCGCTCAAGGCGTTCTGCCTGAAGCCGTCGGCCTGGCTCGTCACTTTTGCGTTCGGCATGCTGGTCTTCGGGTCCAACTGCTTCCGCACCTGGATGCCCGCGTTCCTCCAGCAGCAGAAGGAGTGGAACCTTACGCCGGGATCCGCCGCGTTCCATGCGGTGTTCTGGTTCTACCTTGGCAGCTTCATCGGGATCGCCATCGGCGCAAGGGCGTCCGACCGCCTTTCGGCGAAGCACCGCGGCATCCGCCTCACGATAATGGCGATAGGGCTGGCGATATCCGCGCCGGCCATGGCGGCGATGGTCCTTGTGCCGACGCTCCCCATGAGCTGCGCGATGATGTTCCTTTTCGGAATCGGCGGCGGCTTCTTCGACTGCAACATCTGCGCGGGGCTGTTCGACGTCGTCGCGCCGCGCTACCGGTCTGCGGCGATGGGATTCTACCTCCATGTGGCGTTTCTGCTGGGATGCCCGGCGACAGCCGTGCTCGGATGGGTCGGGCACAACTACTCGCTTCAGGCGGGAATGGCGATGTTCGGCGGAACGTATGCGCTCGGGGCCGTCGCGATCTTCGTCGCCCGCGCGTTCTTCTTCCAGCGTGACCAGGTTCAAGACGAAAGGACGGCATGAAAAGAAGTTATGCATCAGACGTGCGCCGCATGGCGATTGGATGTTCCGTTGCCGGGCTGGCTGTCTGCCTTTGGACGGCGACTCTGCGCGCTGCCGAGGCACCGGCGGGGGAGAGCGTGGTCAAGTCGAACGCGGACTTCACCGTGACCTGGAACGCCGGAGACGGCACGCTGTCGTCGCTCGTCCTGAACGGCGACGCCGACCGCATGAACTGGATCGAGGGGACGGCGGGCTGGGGGCAGGTCCGTCTTGTGGCGCAGTCCCCGGGAAGGTCGTTCCAGAATTCCACCGCCTTCCTGTTCAAGGGGATGCGGCAGGAAGGGGAGTGGGTTGTCTCGTCCTACGAGATGGAGAAGTGGGAGACGCTGCGCGCCGAAGTGCGGCGGCGCGTCACGGACGAGGCGCTTGAGGAGGAATACGTGTTCTTCAACGACGCCGCATGGCCCGTCTACTTCCGCAGAGGCGATCTCGGCATCCTCGCGACGTTCAACGACTCGTACGGCGACGCCGCGGAGTGCATCGTCCGCCGCTGCCACGCGCACATCTGGTGCGGCGGCGAGAACTCGTGGGTGCACGCGCTCAAGATGGGGCCGTTCCCGACGGAGCTCGCGCTCGTCCTGCAGAAAGGCGACCTCGACGCCTATTCGGTGCGCCGTCTCTGGAGTGAATCGTCCAACGACCGCGGCGACTTCGAACTGCATCCAGGCGCCTTCGTGCTGAAGGGAGGGGAGTCGAAGACCATCGCGTGGAAGGTCGCCGCCCATCCGGCGGGCAAGTTCGACGAGGCTCTTCTCCGGCTCGGCGGCGTCAAGATCGACTTCCGCCAGGAGACGATCTTCCCGGACGAGACGTTCGAGGTCGACGTGACCGCGCCAGACGGATCCGTGCGCCATTATTCGCGCAAGCCCGACAGGGGCGTGGGCGAATACGCCTTCGAGTTCGAGGCCGGCGGAAAGAAGGCGAAGGCGTTTGGCTACTGCTCGCCGTCGCTCGAAAGCCTGCTCGACAAGCGCATCCACTTCATCGTGCGCAACCAGCAGTGCCTCGACAAGGACAGCCCGCTCTACGGCGCGTACCTGATCTACGACACCGTCGACGGACGGCAGTACTTCGACTACCGCTTCCGCGACTTCAACTCGTGCCGCGAGCGCCTCGTGATGCCCGTCACCATCGCGCGGTGGCTCTGCTCGCACAACGACCCCGAGGTGCGCGCCTCGCTCGACCTCTTCGAGCAGTACGTCCGCCGCGAATGCTACGACGGGCGCACTGGCGCGGTGTACGACACGATCGGCATGGACCCCAGGTTCAAGCGCCTCTACAACGCGCCGAGCTTCTCGCGCCTCTGGTTCGAGCTTTTCAACCTGACGCACGACCCCAAGTACCTTGACGACCTCGAGAAGACGCTCCTCGGGTTCTATGAGCTCGGCGGCGAGAAGTTCTATCCGAACGGCGCGGACTTCTCGTCCGACATCGCGCTCCTCGAGCGCGAGGGACGCGACGCGTCGCGGCTCCGCGAGCACCTGAAGCGGCACGTCGCGAACATCTTCGCTAACGGACTCCACTATCCCGCGCACGAAGTCCGCTACGAGCAGACGATCGTGTCGCCGGCTGTGCACATCCTCTCGCGCTACTGCCAGCTCATCGACCGCCGGGAGGACATCCTCGCGCAGCTGAAGGACCATGTCGAGGCACTTCGCCGTTTCAACGGCAACCAGCCCGACCACAGGCGGCACGAAATGCCCATCCGGCACTGGGACGGATTCTGGTTCGGGCGCAACCGCATGTACGGCGACACGCTGCACCAGCACAGTTCGTTTTCCGCGCGCGCTTTCATCCTCTACGCGGCCGCGTCCGGCGAGAAGGGCTGGCGCGAGCGGGCGGAGAGGATACTGCGCAACTGCCTCTGCATGTTCAATCCCGACGGCACGGCCACGGCAGCGTTGATGCTTCCGTTCTCCACCGTAATGCTCGGCAAGGACGGCGAGCCGCTCTTCCCGCGCCAGCTCGGCGAAGGCCCCGATCCGTTCGTGAACGACATGGACCTCGCGCTCTACATCGCCATGGCATCCGGCCTTCTGGGCGACTTCGGCGGCGAGCCTGTCGATTCGACCTATGGAGCCGTTGCCCGCGGTGTCAAAGCTTCTAAGTGAAGGTCCGCTTGATTTTGCGCGGATGGTTTTGGTAAAATGTCAACAAACAAAGGAGGCATCGTCATGTCCGTCTATAATTTCGCGAAATTCACGGGGTGGGGCAAACCCTCCAAGTTTTCTAATGGCGTAGTTGCGCTTGGTGCAGCTGTTGCCGTGGCGCTGGCGTCGGGTGCGGCTTCGGCGCGTACGATTGGCGTCACCGAAAATCGGGACGCGAACGGCGTCCTGACGTCGGTCGACCTGACTTTCTCCGAGGAGTCGGCGGACACGGCCAACAAGCTCTATGTCGCGTATGGCACGTCCGACGGCGGGAATGACATCTCCGCATGGGATTCCATCCAGTATGTGGGGGACGTGCCGGGTAACGTCACATCGGTGCCGAACGTGTCACTTCCCGACGGTTGGGGCACGACGGTGACGCATGCGAGGCTGTTCTTCCTCACGGGCATGGATGTCATCCCCGGCGCAGACCAGCTGGAGTACATCAAGTCCACCGGGACTCAGCGCATAATGACCTCGTTCACGCCCAACGGCGAGTCCGCGGTGGAGGTGAAGCTCGCGTTCAACAGCGCGGACGGCAACGGCAAGCCCACCAACACTCATGACATCTTTTGCGCCCGCGGCGGGAAATCCTTTACGCTATTCTGGGTTTCAGGTGACCATTGGCGGTGGGACTATTGCAGCCAGCAGCTCCATTCCTCCGACCATAACGAGCCTGGCGCGGCTGTCCACACGCTACGCGCCGACAAGAACGGCCTTTTTGTCGACGGCATGTTCGTCGGAAACACCGACCCGACCGACACGACGTTCGAAGCAGAAGGCACGATGTCCATTTTCGCCTCGCACTTCAATGGCGATAATTGGGGCAACTACGGCAGCTGGAAGCTGTATTCGTTCAAGGCGTGGAGCGACGCTTCCACACTGGCTCTCGATCTCGTTCCGTGCAAGAAGACGGACGGGACGGTCTGCCTCTACAACAAGGTAGGCGGCGGGTTCCTGGAGAACGGGGGAAGCGGATCGTTCACCGCCGGACCGGTCACGGTCGATATGTCAAGCGCCGTGGTGGAAGGTGCGTCCGACGTCGTTTCCGTCCCGCTGCAGGGATGGAAGACGTCAAGCGGTGCGTTCTATCCCTACATTTCCGGTAGTCCGGTCTACGTGGTGGAAGTCGCGCCTGACGATACCAAGTCCATCAGCGAGGTCACGTTCAAGGAGATGGCGGCCGACGGCGCCGCACTCACGAATGACGTTTCGTTTGCGGCGTTCGCGTCCGGCGAACCTGGAAGCCGCACCGGCACGATAATCAAGCGCGGCGAGGGAACGCTGACGTTCAACGAGGACATCTCCGCCTTCAAGGGCCCCGTGCATGTCGAGGAGGGCGTCGCGATCGGCGTCTGCTCAAACTGCTTCGGACTCACGGAAAAGGCCGGCGGCGGAGTGAACCAGCGCACATACGTCCATTCTGGCGCTACGTTGGTGATGGACGCCGTGGGGAACTTGCCGAAACCCGCAGAGTCGAACGGCACCTACTACGAGGGCGAGGGCTATCCGGGAATGGGAGGCGCGTTCGTGGCGCGCAATGGCGACACTGCGAGCGGCAACAGTTTTTGGCAGATGGGGTGCAGTTCGCGCGCCATTGGCCCTTCCTCAATATATCTTGATGTCCCGTCCGGCGCCAGTGTGGGCATAACATATAATAGTTCCACTGGCCAGTCGGACAGCGACTTCAGCATCAACGGGCAGGACGTGCTTATGTACGGCCGCACGGTCGGGTCGATGTTTACTGTCAACGCCAACATGATCAAGGATATCGGCAACCTTGTCGTCTCGAATATGACGCTGACGATTGGCGGAAACTCCGGGCGCATACTCCCGAAGAACGGCAATAGCTCCACCATTCGATTCCGCGGCGGCGCGCGGTGGTTTTGGAACACCGATGACAACCTGGGCCGTGGACAGCTGCAACAGAAGGCCACGGTCTACATTGACGACCTCGAATACATCAAGTTCGACCAGGGGAGCTGGGTCAATGTCGACAAGGGGATCTACGGCGTGAATCCATGGGGCGCGCCCGGCGAAAACGGAACCACGAACAACTGGTACTGCGGTCCCGTGATCCTGAACGACGACGTCCGCCTGTACAATGTTCGTTCTCCGCGCCGCGCAACCGACAACAAGCGCAACTTCGGCTGCACGTTCTCGGAGAAGGTAAGCGGTCCGAAGGGTTTCCGTCCGTGGGCCAAGTCGGACGGCACGTTCTGGAGCGACGGCGTGCGGCTCAACCTGCTCTATCCCACGAACACGTTCGAGGGCGGCATCGTCATGGACGGCGGGTCACTTGGCGTTTGGCGGGAGAGGGCGGTTCCGTCGCAGGAAGGCGCGGGGCTCGTGAGCATCACGAACGGATACGTCTATTTCGGACGGTACGGCGACGGGCGTGCGCCTTCCACGGAGAAGTGGGTGGACTTCACGATGCCTGTTACGGAGTTCATCGGCAACTGCGCGGTGACGAACGGCACGGGCTTCTGGCAGGGCCTTGTGAAGAAGGGCGAAGGGACGCTCGACTACAACTCGCAGCTGGACGGCGCGTACCTTGACCTCCAGGAAGGCACGGTCAAGTTCAACACGCAGTACCGCGAGAAGTACTCCGGCGACTATGCACAGTACGCGCCGACCGGATACGATGCAGCGCTTCCCGCGTTCACGACGCTCAAGGGGACTACTGGAACGCTCGACCTTGAGGATGTCGGCGGAGCATACACCGTGGCGAACGTGGAGGGATCGCCGTCCGTCACGAACGGCAACCT
>CAMORM010000117.1 GCA_946623785.1 uncultured Verrucomicrobiota bacterium | reverse complement strand
CCACACTGCTCGCAGGTGACGTACACGTCCGGCAGGAAGCTCATCTCCAGCTTGCGCACGCCGTCGCCGCCGCATACTTCACACCGCCCGCCCTTGACGTTGAAGGAGAACCGCCCCGGGCCGTATCCGCGCGCCTTCGCCGCCTCGGTGTGCGCGAAAAGCTCGCGTATGTCGGAGAACAGCCCAACGTAAGTGGCCGGGTTGGATCTCGGCGTCCGCCCGATCGGCGACTGGTCTATCTCGATCACCTTGTCGAGGTTCTCCACGCCGGTGATCTTCTTGAACTTCCCGGGCTTGGCCTTCGAGTTGTAGAAGCGGCGCATCAGCTCGCACTTCAGGGTCTCGTCCACAAGCGTCGACTTCCCGGACCCTGACACGCCCGTGACTACGGTGAATGTGCCGAGCGGGATTTTCACCGTGATGTTCTTCAAGTTGTGCTCTGCGCAGCCTGAGATCGTGAGCCATTTGCGCGCGGAGGGCGCCTTTGCCGCGCTATGGTCAGGCACGACCTTCTTGCGCCCCGACAGGTAGTCCGCCGTGAGAGAGCCGCTCTTGAGAAGCCCCTTGAAGTCGCCCTGGTACATAACCTTGCCGCCTTCGCGCCCCGCTCCCGGCCCGAGGTCCACGATCCAGTCTGCTGTGCGCATCATCTCCTCGTCGTGCTCGACGATCACCACGGTGTTGCCGCGGTCGCGCAGTTCCTTGAGCATCGAGATGAGGCGCGTGTTGTCGCGCGGGTGGAGCCCGATGGTGGGTTCGTCGAGGACGTAGAGGACCCCCATGAGCCCGGACCCGATCTGCGTGGCGAGGCGGATGCGCTGCATCTCGCCGCCGGAAAGCGACGCGGAAGGGCGGTCCAGCGAAAGGTAGTCGAGGCCCACGGCGTTGAGGAACTCGAGGCGCTTGACGATCTCCTTCAGGACGTCCTTCACGATCTCCCGCTCCGTGTCGGTGAGCGCGATGCCGCTGAAGTGGGCGAGCGCGTCCTTGATCGACATCGACATCACGTCGATGATCGTCTTCCCCGCCACGGTCGCGGCGCGCGACTCTGGCCGGAGGCGCGTGCCGTGGCACGTGGGGCACTGGCGTTCGCTCTGGTACGCCTCGAGCTTTTCGCGCTGTTCGTCGCCCTCAGCCTCGTCGAGGCGGCGCTGGAGCGTCGCGAGCACGCCCTCGAACGGGCGGTCCACGCTGCGCCAGGGAAGGATGAGGTCGTCCGAGAACCCGTGCATCAGGCTATGGCGGAACTTCGCGTTCAGCTTTTCGTAGGGTGTGTCGAGCTTCACCTTGTACTGCTTGGAGATCTGCTCCAGAAGCGCGTTGTAGTACATGATGGCGTTGTGCCCGGCGCGCCGCCAGGGGTGTATGCACTCGCGCAGGGGAAGCGTCTTGTCCGGGACAACGAGGTCTTCGTCGAAGTAGAAAAGCGAGCCAAGTCCCGCGCACGTCGGGCAGGCGCCGAAGGGCGAGTTGAAGGAGAACGAGCGCGGCTTGAGCTCCTCGAAGGAGATCCCGCAGTCAACGCATGCGTTGAGCTCGCTGAACACGAGGTCCTTCCCGCTTTCGCCGTCCTTGCTCGCGGCCTTCTGCACGTATATGACGCCGCTTCCGGTCCTAAGCCCGAGCTCGACGGAGTCCGTGAGGCGCGTCGCTAGCGAGGCGTCGCCGCGGCGTAGGGCGATTCTGTCGACGACAACGTCTATCGAATGGCTCTTCTTCTTGTCGAGCTCCGGGACTTCGTCGATCGCGCAGACCGAGCCGTCCACGCGCAGGCGCGCGAACCCCTTGCGGCGCAGTTCGCCGATCGTGTCCTCGTGGCGGCCCTTCTTCCCCCTTACGACCGGGGCTAGTATCATGATGCGCAGCCCCGCTTCTCCCTGGGCGTCCGCAAGCGCGAAGATCGCCTCCACGATCTCCTCGGCGGACTGCTTCCGCACCGGCTTCCCGCACTTGGGGCAGTGCGCGACGCCGATCGACCCGTAGAGAAGGCGGAGGTAGTCGTGTATCTCGGTTACGGTTGCTACGATCGAGCGCGGGTTCCCGCCTGCGGTGCGCTGCTCGATGGCGATTGCCGGCGAGAGGCCTTCGATCTTCTCGACGTCGGGCTTCTGCATCTGGTCGAGGAACTGGCGCGCGTAGGCGCTGAGAGACTCCACGTACCTGCGCTGCCCCTCGGCGTAGAGGGTGTCGAACGCGAGCGACGACTTCCCGCTTCCGGAAAGCCCAGTTACGACGGTCAGGGAGTTGCGCGGTATCTTAACGTCCACGTTCCGCAGGTTGTGGACTTTCGCGCCGGTTATGGAGATGTCGGAAATCATGGGCGAATTATACCAAAACGCCCCGTCGATGGCACACTCGAAAAGCGCCCCGGCGGTTCGGCCTTCCGCGCGGATTTCGTTGCGCGGCGTCGGCGAATAATGATATAATGGCGGCGTGAAATGCAGAATGACAAGACTCCAGTTCGCGGGCGGGGCGGCGTGTGCTGCCCTGGCGCCCTGCGGCTGCGTAGCGAAAGGAACAACGGCAATGAATGAAATCACGCTCGCCCCGCTCCCGTATGCCGACGACGCGCTTGCGCCGACGGTCTCCGCCAAGACGATCTCGTTCCACTACGGCAAGCACCACGCCGGCTACGTGAAGGCGCTGAACGGCCTCATCGCCGGCACGAAGTACGAGGGCATGTCCCTTGACGCGATTGTTGTGGCGTCGCGCGACGCAGGCGACACGGCGGTCTTCAACAACGCCGCGCAGGCGTGGAACCACGACTTCTACTGGAACTCGCTCGCCCCCGCAGGGAAGGGCGGCGAGCCTTCCGCCGGGCTCCTTGCGGCCGTCAACGCCTCCTTCGGCTCGCTCGACGCATGCAAGGCGGCCCTTGTGGACGCCGCGGTGAAGCGCTTTGGGAGCGGCTGGGCGTGGCTTGTCGCCAGGGACGGCAGGCTTGCCGTGGAGAGCACCGCCAACGCGGACACTCCGGCTGGGCGCACTGGCGTAAAGCCGCTGCTCGTGGTGGACGTGTGGGAGCACGCGTACTACCTCGATTGGCAGAACGCCCGCGCGTCGTATGCAAAGGCGGTGGTCGACGGCCATCTCGACTGGGCGTCCGCCTCGCGCCGCTTCGCATAGCGCAGCCCCGGCCGCGCCGGTTTCGCATACTGGGAAAGTGAGTCGCAATGGGTGGTCAATCGGTGAAGGCGGCGGCTTGCGTCGCTGCAATGTCGGCGGCCGTGCTTGCGCCGCTGCCCGCGCGCGCCGACCTGCGCAGGATCGAGGTGAAGCCCGGCGAGAGCCTGGCGGCAGCGCGCGACAAGGTGCGTGCGTTGCCAGAGGGTGTGCGGAGGCAGGGGGTGGAGATCGTACTCTTGCCGGGCGACCATGTCCTTCCCGACACGCTTCTCCTCGATGCGAACGATGGCGGCCTGTCTGCTGAATCGCCGGTTGTGTGGCGTGGCGAGAACGGAGCAAGGGTGGTTGGCGGCTTCCGCGTGGAGGCGTCGAGGTTCAGGCCTGTGGAAGAGCAGGAGGTCCTCAGGAAGATTCCCGCTGAGGCGCGCGGGAAGGTGGTCGTCGCAGATGTCTCCGCGGACATCCCCGGCGAACTGGGGGATTTCCCCGACCAGTTCTCCGGTGAATATCCGCCGCCGCTCGTCTTTGCCGGCCACGCATTCGCCACGCCGGCGAGATGGCCGAACGAGGGATATGCGCTGTTTTCGCGCCAGGTCGAGAGGGGCAGCCAGGACGCAAAGCGCCGCAACCTGTACTACGGCGGCGCGTTCGTGTTCGACGACCAGCGGGCGGCACGCTGGGACTTCTCCGCGGGCGTGTGGCTCAACGGCTACTGGACGCACGACTGGGACAACGCGAGCGTGCGCGCAGGGCGCTGGGGAAGCGAAGGTGGGACAAACGGGGTGATGCGTCTTGCCGGCGGAGTGCCCTACGGCGTCATGAGCGGCACGTGGGGCCCCAGTGAGCGGCGCTTCTGTGCGTTCAACATGATCGAGGAGCTCGACGCCCCCGGCGAGTGGTGGATCGACCGCAAGCGCAAGCTGGTGTACATTGTGCCTCCGAAGGGCGCGCTTTCGGAGGCGGACGAAATCGTCCTCGCGCTCTCGAGGCGTCCGCTCGTGAAGGGCGGCGGGGCCTTGTCGCACATCGCGTTCGAGAACATCGCGTTCGAGTATTCCGCAGGCGACGGGCTCAGGCTGTCAGGGTCGGACATCCACGTGCGGAACTGCCGCGTGTCGTGCTGCGGCGGAAGCGGCGTGGCCTTGCATGGGGACGGCAATTCCGTTTCCGGGTGCGAAATCACTCAGATGGGGCAGAGCGGCGTCAAGGTTGACGGAGGCGACAGGAGACGCCTCGCGCCTGCCGGCACGTCGGTTGACGGCAACGACATCCACGGCTTCGGGATCGTCAGGCGCACGTACGCGCCTGGAATAGCGGTAGACGGCTGCGGCATGTCGGTGAGGCGGAACAGGATCTACGACGCGCCGCATTCCGCGGTGATCTACGGGGGCAACGAGCACCTTTTCGAATCGAACGAGGTGTACCACGTAATGCTGGAGACTGGCGACGCAGGCGCTTTCTACACCGGGCGCGACTGGACGTCGGCTGGCAACGTGCTGAGGTACAACTTCCTGCACGACCTCGGGCCGGGCAGCGCGGGAGGGCAGGCCGGGGAGGAAGCGGCCGTCTCGGGCGAGAGCACGATGGGCTTCTACTTCGACGACTGCGACTGCGGGGATGCAGTGTACGGCAACACGTTCCACAGGGTCGCGCGCGGAATCATGATAGGCGGCGGGCGCGAGCATCCCGTTTCCTGGAACGTGTTCTCCTGCTGCAACATAGGGCTTTCGATAGACTGCCGCGGAATGACGTGGAAGCAGTGGAACACGCCGGGCGGAGGCTGGAACCTGGAGGAGAAGGCGCAGAAGTTCGACTACACCAACGGCGTGTGGGCGGCGAAGTACCCTTGGCTTGCGAAGATAATGCAGGATCATCCCCGCGAGCCGCTGTACAATCCGGTCAAGGGGAACGTGTTCGTGGGCTGCCGCGAGGTGCTGCGCCTTGACGGCGTTGCGCCGCTCGAGCGCATGGCGCCGATACGCGACAACGTCGTGATGGCCGCGGAAAGCGCGCCTCCAAAGATCGACCAGCGCATAGCGAGCGGATTCATGACGGTGAATGCGGTGGATGGCCCGGCCTGTCTGGAGGCGGCGAGGCGGCTTGCGGCCAAGATTCTCGAGGCGGACGCGAAGGAGGCGGCTCACTACCTGCCGTCAGGCCCGAATGCGTTCGTTACCGACCATGTGTCCTCCGTGAGGCAGGCCCTGCCCAAGTAATGCGAGGTCGCCATCTTGGAGGTTGAAGGGAGAGACTGGGGGTTCTGAATGACGACAAGCAGGCGCGAGTTCCTGAAGGGGTCTGCGTTGACGGTTGCTGCGGCGATTGGAAGCGGCGGATGCATTGGCGTTGCCGCGGTGGATGACCGGGTGCGCGCGGAGATGCGCAGATGCGTCGCGGAAGGGCTGTACTCGGGGCTCGCGTGCGGGTCGAACCATTGCGGCATTGCAGCAGAGGGCTTCGGTACGCTCGAGGATCCGCGCCTGCCCGTCACGTCGGGTTCGCTTTTCGACCTCGCCTCCGTGGGCAAGACGCAGACCGCCGCACTTTGCGCGCTCCTGTATGCGGAAGGCAGGCTCGACGTCGACGCGCCTTTCACCGAATACCTTGCCGAGCACGTCCTTGCGAAGGAGGGCTGCCGCATCACTGTGCGCGACCTCGCGACGCACTCCGGAGGGTTCGACAACTCGAAGCCGTACATGGTCGCCGATCCGAAGCGGATGTTCGCGGCGCTCTACGCCAAGCGCCCGGTGTGGGGGCGCGGCGAGCGCTACTGCTACGCCTGCTCGAACTACGTCTACATGGGGCTCATAGTCGAGAGGGTTACGGGGCTCGATCTGGACGCGGCTGCGCGCAAGATGCTGTGGGGCCCGCTGGGGATGTCCCGAACGACGTGGAAGACGGTGGTCGGCGATCCGGACGCAGTCGAGTACCCGCAGTCGACATACGACGGTCCGAAGCGCAGGATCGGCGAGCGCAACGACTACTGCGCGCACCTTGCGCCGCGACCCATGGGCAACGGCGCGTGCTTTTCCACTGCGCCGGACATGCTCAGGTTCGTCGTGGACATGCTTCGCCGCGAGCGGTTCGCCAAGGCGTACTACGACCTGCAGTTCGCGCCGTCGTTCGCGAAGGGCGGGCATAGGCGGAGCTTCGGCTGGGACATGGCGGATGCGAAGTCCACGTTCTCCGTCTGGACGGAGACTTCGTTCTCGCGCAGCGCCATCTGTCACACGGGCTGGACGGGGTCGGCGATCGCTGTCGACCCGGAGCGCAACTTCGCGGGCGTGGTTCTCGGCAACCGCCTTGCCAGCAAGGAGAAGACGATGGGGGCGCGGATTAATCTCCTCGATCTGATGGCGAACTGTCTTTAGAATAGTGGGAAAACAGGTCTGACCTGGATTCCCGCTTGGGAATGCGAGGTAACCTGGATTCCTATGCGCTATTTTCCGTGTCTGCCGTATGTGCTTGCCGTATCGGCCGGGAAATTGTAAAATCATAGCCAAGCCGTGGCAAGGTGTAGCCGCGGCGCCGGCAAATTCAAGTGGACGACAAGGAACAGACGATGATTTCATCGCGACTGGTGCTGAAGGGCATTGAGGTCAAATGCGTAATCGGCGACATGCCTGAGGAGCGCGAGCGGGAGCAGACCCTCTTGGTGGACGCCGAACTGGAGCTCGACCTTGCGGCGGCTGCGGCGAGCGACAGCCTGGCCGACAGCGTGGACTACGCGACTCTCGCTTCGGCGGTGCGCGACGCGCTGAGGGCGGCGAAGTGCCGCCTAATCGAGCGTGCCGCGGCAATCGCGCTCGGCGAATGCATGCGCGACGCCCGCGTCAAGTCGGCGAGGGTCTCCGTGGTCAAGGCGGGCGCAGTTCCAGGCCTGCGTTCCGCGGCCGTCGAAATGTCTTGCACCAGAGACCTGTAGAATGTTGCCAGTGTTGCCAATGTTGCCAATGCCAATTACCAATTTCCAATTCCCGTTTCCCAATTCAAATCACTAAGCACTAGGCACAAGGCACTAACTCCATTTTCCATTCCCCAATTCCCAAACTTTAAACTTTGAACTTTGAACTTTAAACTTCAAACATCAAACTACTCAGGACTTCCCATGAACATTCCAAAAAAGGCCATCGTTCTGGCGGCGGGATTCGGCACCCGGCTGAGGCCGATGACGCTCAAGCGCCCGAAGCCGCTGCTGCCGGTGCAGGGCATTCCGATGCTGGAGCGGATACTCTCGATGCTCGAGGACTGGGGCGTGGAGGAGATCGCCATAAACGCCCATTGGCTTGCTCCGCAGATCGAGGAGTTCGCGGCGAGCAGGAAGGGCAAGGCGAATCTCACCGTAAGCGTAGAGCCGGAAATACTCGGGACCGGCGGCGCGCTGCGTCCGCTCGCCGGCTTCATCGGCTCGGATCCGTTCTGGCTTGTCAACGGCGACATAGTTCTTGAGGACGCGGATCCAGAGCAGATTGTCAACGCGTTCCGCGAGTCCGGGAACTTTGCGGGGTGCCTTCTCAGCGACACCTACGGCCCGCGCACGGTGGAGGCCGATCCGGAAGGCAGGGTGTGCAACTGGAAGAGCGACGAGCCCGGCTACCCCGGCACGTACACCTACTGCGGGTGCGCCGTGCTCGGGCCGGACGTGGCGAAGTACCTTCCCGACGAGAAGTGCTGCTCAATCGTGCAGGCGTACGAAAACGCGATGATGACGGACGCGAAGTTCGTCGTCGGAAGCGTCCAACCCGATGCCGTCTGGTCCGACGCCGGCACGCTCGAGGCGTATCGCGAGGTGAACGACGAGCCGCAGGACATAGCGCTGTTCGGGCACGACGGGCTCAAGTCGGTTGCATCAGAGATCGGGTGGAAGCTCGCGGAGACGGGTGCGGAGTTTCTCTGCACGCGCGGGTCGGATCGTTCGTTCTGGCGGCTGTGGAACAACGGCAAGCGCGCCATCGCAATAGACTACGACTCGAAGAGCCGCCCAGAGAACGCGCGATACGGCGCGTGCGCGAAGATACTCGCTTCCGCGGGTGTGCCGGTTCCGGGTATTCTCGCCGACATGCCCGGGATCCTCGCGATGGAGGACCTTGGCGACGATTCGCTCGAGAAGCGCGCTAAGGCCAAGGGCGCCGACATCGTGAAGCTTTACAAGCCGGTCGTTGAGGCGCTCGCCAAGATGCATGTAAACGGCGCGGAAGCGGCCGGAGATTCGACGCTCGAGCCTGCTTTTGGCCCAGACCTCTTCAAGTGGGAGCGGGATCTCTTCGAGGAGCACTGCGTGAAGGGACGGTTTGGGTTTGACAAGCTGCCGGGCGACGTGCGCGAAGAGCTTGAGGGCGTCGCGAAGGAGCTTTCGCGCAAGCGCCCCGTGCTTGTGCATCGCGACTTCCAGAGCTCTAATGTCCTCTTCAGGGGCAACGAACCGGTGTTCATAGACTTCCAGGGGATGCGGCTGGGACCTGCCGCCTACGACCTTGCGTCGCTCCTCTACGACCCGTACGTGGACATCTCTGACAAGGACAGGACGGCGCTTGCGGCCGCTTATGCAACGGCGGCCGGCGAGTCGCTGCCGGAGCTCCACCTTGCGGCGGTGCAGCGTCTCGTGCAGGCGCTCGGCGCCTTCGGGCGACTCGCTTCCGTCGGCAAGCCCGAGTTCGCGCGCCACACGCTACGCGCGCTGGGG
>CAMORM010000116.1 GCA_946623785.1 uncultured Verrucomicrobiota bacterium | reverse complement strand
GGCGACGCCGTCGGCGACTTCGCGGGCCACAACGTGACCCATCCCGGCTGGAAGCTCTGGCGTTCCGGCGACAACTGGTATCTCGTCAAGGCGACCGGCACCACCGTGATCTTCCGATAAGGTCTAATTCTTGTTGGCCAGGTAAGCTACGCGGTCCAATTCAGCTTGGGCCGCGTTCCGTCGAGGCGCGGACGACGAGCGGGGCGGAGAAGCTGATCGTGCGGGGCGGGGAATCGGGATCGCGCACGCGGGCGAGCAGCGTGTCGTAGGCGGCCCTGCCGATCTCGGTGCAGGGCTGGTGCATGGTGGTGAGGCCGGGCGAGACGAACCGCGCGAAGTTCACGTCGTCGAAGCCGGCGAGCAGGAGGTCCTGCGGCACGCGCTTCCCGAGGGCGCCGAGCGAGGCGAGCATGTCGGCGGCCACGCGGTCGTTCCCGCAGATGATGGCGTCGGGGTGGTGCTTCCTGACGAGCGCCCTGACGGCGGAGACGTCGCCGGAGTTCCCCGTGACCGCCACGCCGCGCACACGCGCTTCGGCGACGGCGGCCTCAAAGCCGCGGCACCTGTTCGCGAAGCTGACGCCGCCGAATTCCGGCGAGAAGAAGACGAGCCGCCGCGCGCCGCGTTCAAGCAGGTGGCGCGCGAGGCGGTAGCCCGCGTCCACGGTGTCCTCGCCCACCACGTCGTAGCAGCTGCGCCGCGGGAAGGGGACGCAGTCGCAGTCCGTGAGGACCACGGGGATGCCGGCGGCGTCCAGCACCTTGAGCGCGGCCTCGTTGACGCGGGTCGCGTCCGGCACGCCGTCGGTGAGGTGGAACACCACGCCCAGCACGTCGCGGGCGACGAAATCCTCCATGATGCGCCGCGCCTCCGCCACGCGGTGTTCGGGAGGGGCCGCCATGAAGTCCGCCAGCAGGATCGCGTAGCCGTCCTGCTGGGCGAGGCGCGTCACCTCCCGACAGATGGGCGGGAAGATCTCGCCGCGCGAAATGGGGATGACAAGGCCGAGGGAGCGTCCGTAGTTCCGCGCGTTTGCCGCGAGGAACGAGCCGCTTCCCTTCTGGCGCACGATGAGCCCCCGCTCGCGCAGCTCCTGGAGCGCGTGGATCACGGTCACGCGCGAGCCGCCGAAGCGGCGCATCAGCTGCGCCTCGCTCGGCAGCTTGCGGGTGGCGGAATACTTGCCGCCCAGGATTTCTTCCTTGAGCGCCTCGAAGATCGCCTTGTACTTTGCCTCTGCCTTTTGCATGGACATCATTATACCGCATGCGTGCGGAGGTGGTAAAGTTGATATATCAAGTTTTTCGCAGGGTGGCGGAAACGATACGGCTTAACGGCTCTGGACGGCCAATTTCATTAAACCTATACTCGTTAGTTGAATGTCTCACGCAGAGACGCAGAGAGGCGGAGAGCGCAGAGAAAAGTCAAAAATCAGAAGGAAAAGAAAGATATGACAAGAAACGACCAGGAAATTTCTTTCACCCAATTGGTGAAAACAACTACGACACCAATTAAGCGACGTAATCTCTTAAAACTCTGCCTCTCTGCACCTCTGCGTGATATATAACGGAGTGCATGGAAAATGAAATGACGAATTTAGGTTGAATTAAGTAGAGAAACCTTTCAACTTATCGGCAAGGAAAAACCATGTGTCCGAAATCGGCTATTTGATCAAACATTCGCGCTTGACGATGAGTCCAGAGATGTGATAAACTTCCTTTGAAAACGGAAACATTAGGAACGAAGTGTCCGTTAAAAAAGGAAATGCGTCATGGGTAAGAAGGACATCTTTAAGACATTAATTGCACAGAAGCAGTCGGAAATGCCATTTTCTGTGATTGACAGAGATGTGTCTTTGCCGATTGACGGGAATGAAATTATCACCATTCCTGGTGTACGTCGTTGCGGCAAGTCCACCTTGATGGAGATTGCAATCAACCGTCTTCTTGCGAATGGCGTCAGGAAGGAAAATATCCTTTGGATTGGCTTTGACGACGAACGAATCAAGTACATGACGGCGGAGGAATTGGATCTAGTTCTCCAGGCCTATCGCGAGATGTATCCGGCGACGGAACTGAAGGACGTCTGGATGTTCTTCGACGAACTGCCGCTTGTCAAGGATTGGGAGTACTTCGTGCTCCGGCTCTTCAAGGGTTCCTGCAAGCATATCTTCATTTGCGGAAGCAATGCGAGTACGCTGTCCGTGGAAATGAAGAGCGCGCTTCGGGGCTGGCCGCGCGAGGTTGAGGTCTGGCCATTGAGCTTTAGGGAGTACCTGCGGTTCAAGGGCGTTGACGCAGACTCTCATCTTGAGCAGGACAAGGCCCGCGTTCAAGTTGCCTTCAATGAATACAATCGCCTCGGCGGGATGCCGGAGCCGACCCTCATGCCCGTCCTCAGCGAGAAATACCGCAAGTTACAGGACTATTTCGACGTCATGCTCCTGCGGGACCTGGTGGAACATTGGCAGATATCAAAGCCGCAGACGGTGCGCTATTTCCTCAAGCGCGTGATGACGACGATTGCGAGCAGGCTTTCGGTAAACGCCATTTACAGGGAGATCAAGGCCTCGGGGCGCAAAGTGACCAAGGACGATCTTTACGATTGGCTTGCGTGGGCGCAGTCCATCTACCTGGTTCGGAAACTTGACGTTTACTCGCGATCCGTGAAAAGCGAGATTTCGATTCCGGGCAAGTACTACGTGATTGATAACGGACTTCGCTCGGCGGTCATTCCGCTTCAGTCCGACGATGACGGCAAGCAGCTGGAAAACACCGTTTACATTGAACTGATCCGCCGGAAAGGGCATAACGCGGAACTGTCTTACTTCAGCGGGTCGGGCGAGTGCGATTTTGTCGTGTCGGAAGGGGACGAAGTCAAGCGGCTGATTCAGGTCACCTGGGAAATGTCGGACGCGGAAACGCGCAAGCGCGAGTTCTCTGGGCTTCTGGAGGCGGCGAAGGCCACTGGGTGCCGAGACCTCACCATCATTACTCGCGACGAGGAGGGTGAGGAGATTCGTGACGGCCTGAACGTCAAGATAGTTCCCGTCTGTCGCTTCTTGCTGGCCAGGTGAGTCGGTCGCGGCACCTAATGACATTCACTTAAGCTGTTCGAGTATGGATGCATCAAGGAGGAATGGATACAGTCCCACATGGGATATGCCTTTTTCATCCGTCCAGAACCGCTCGTTGCCGTTCGTGACCACCATGCGGCGGAATGCGTCTCCCGTACGTTCGAGAGGCAGGCACTCCCGCTCTCTCTGCACTGGATCGTTCATTCCGTATGCCGACTGGATGTATATCTTGCCGAAACCGGTGTTGACCACGAAATCTATCTCGTGCTGCCGCAGCTCCCGCCCACCGTCCACAACATGCTCTATTCCGACTACGCCAACATCAACCTTATATCCCCGCCTCACCAGCTCGCAGAAGATGACGTTCTCCATAAGGTGCGTCGCCTCCTGTTCACGGAACCCCAGTTGTGCGTTGCGGATTCCGACATCTTCCGCATAATACTTCGCAGGGTAATCAAGATACCTTTTCCCGCGAACGTCGTATCGCTCTGCCTTGCGGAACAGATAGGCGTTCACAAGACAATCCAGATACTTCCGGATTGTCGGGGCGGAAGGAGCCTCAGCCCCCTGGCTTTTCATTACCTTCTCCAGGCGTAACGGGTTCGTCAACGACCCGACACTCGAGAAAAGCACCCTGACGACGCTGCCAAGAAGTCCAACGCTTGATATGCCGTTGCGTTCCACGACATCCTTCATGTAAACCTTCGCGAACAATTCATCCAATACGTTGCGCTTCTCTCGCTCCGTGTGCGCAAGGACGACCTGGGGGAGTCCGCCAAACGTCATATACTCCTGCCAGTCATCCTCCTTGTCGCCCGCCCTGAAAGCGTGAAACTCCGCAAAGGAGAGAGGCATGAGAGGAATCTCTGTCTTTCGCCCTCGAAAGTTCGTGGCCACGTCGGCGGACAACATCTTGGAGTTGGATCCCGTTACATAAACATCGACATTCGGCATGGCATTAAGCGAATTAAGAACATCATAGAATGTGAGCCATAACGAATCGCGGTCTTCTGGAGCAACATCCTCCTCCCTAACTCCAGCCTTGCGTACCTTGTACGACTCCTGTATCTCGTCTATGAATACGTAGTAAGGGTTTCCATCGTCAACAATCCTCGACTTGAGATACGAGCTGAGGTTCCGCGGATTCTGAAGTTCTTCAAATTCGTCCATGTCAAGGGCGACGGCAATGATATGATTGCCTTTAACCCCACTATTTATCAGATAATCGCGGAATATTTTGTTTAGGATGTAACTTTTCCCACACCGGCGTACACCGGTAATTATTTTGACCGAACCATTTCCCATTGCGGAAACGATACGGCTTAATGGCTCTGGACGGCCAATCTCATTTTCATCTTTCATGGTTTTACGACTAAGTTGAAAGCGGCCGCAGTATAACATTTCCATATATTGATGTCAATCGTGATTTGTTGTAGTTGGGCACAGAGGTGGATCTGTGTCATTTTTGCAGATTGAGAAAGCGGCTTCTTGTCATTTTTGCAGAACTTAGGCAGACGCCGATGAGGCGAACTTGATATATCAGGTTTTTAGCCAAAAGTCAAAGCGGAGGTTGTACTTTGAGGCAGGATTAGGTATACTTGCAATGCTTTGTGAAAGGTGACATGAGGAAGAAAGCCATGAGTCCGTTGCAAAAACTGGAAAACCTTGACGTGCTTCTGGGCGCGCGTACGCTCGTGTGCCTGTGTGCGCTGCTGCCGCTCTCCGGCCTTGCGGCCACGTACTACGTGGACAACAAGCTCGACGATTACACCGGACACGACGGGTCGAGCTGGGCGCTCGCGTACCACCGCATCCAGGATGCCGTCGGGCGGGCTGTGAACGGCGACACCGTGCTCGTCGCGCCGGGCACGTACGGCGACGACCAAGGGACGGTGGAGGACAAAGGCGACACCTCCGGCGGCAACGTACACTACTCCTACCAGAAGAACCGCATCTGGATCAACAACAAGCACATCACGCTCAAGTCGTCGGAAGGCGCGGCGGTGACCCACATCGTCGGCAAGTACGCCGACACCGAGACGGGCATCGGGCCGGACGCCGTGCGCTGCATCGCGATGGCCGGCAACCAGAACCTGCCCGGTACGCGCATCGAGGGCTTCACGATCCGCGACGGCGCCACGATCGCCTACGGCACGGGCAAGACGTACAAACAGGAAAATGGAAGTTGGATCGCCACGACCACCGGCTGCAGCGCGGCGCATCGCGGCGGCGGTCTGCTCTTCCACTACACGCCCACCGAAACGCACCGAAAGGTCCACGTGGTCGACTGCGTGATCTCGAACTGCGTGGCGGCCGAGGGCGCGGCGGCGTACGGCGTGACGCTCGTGCGGTGCCGCGTGACGGGCAACCGCACGTACCGCGCCAAGGGGAGCGCCACGATGCAGTGCAACGCGGCCAACTGCATATTCGACAACAACGGTTCGGCCAACTACGAGGGAACGCTGTATGCGCTGGAAACGCTGTATGCGCTGGAGAAGAACTATCCGATCGCGGCCGTGAACTGCACGTTCTTCAACAACAAGGGCATTTTGCGCTGCTACGACGAGCAGTGCACGGCCGTGGTCTACAATTCGCTCATCCAACGCAACGCGAAGACGACGGCCGACGCATGGGCGTCGTCATGGCATGGCGGGACATTCACGAACTGCGTGTGCGATTTCGCCGTCAATGACTTCGGCGGCAACTGCGTCTTCATGGAGGACCGCGGCAACAACTCGCAGCTCGTCGCGCCGATCTTCGGCGATTTCCGTCCGGTGGCGCATCCCTATCGGGCGCACCTGTTCGGCAACGGCAACAAAGCGTACTGCTCGCCGGCATGGCTGCCGGAGGCCGAACGGAACAAGGACTTCTTCGGCAACCCGCGGTGGGATGCGAATGACGCGGTGACGGCGGGCGCGATCCAGGACGGCGTGGAGGTGGCGGGCGGTTGCATCACCATCACGCATGACCGCTACAGCATCGACGGACGCGTCTTTGACGGGCCGAACAACGGCTACTTCTATTCGACGAACATGCCCGCCCAATATCGCATCAAACCCCTGCCGAAAAGCGGGCAAGAAATTTTTTGGGTCTGGCTGGGCGGATACAATTCGCTGTATCGGTTTCTCGACAGAAATGGCGAGCTGGTCGTCACCGCGCCGCCGAGCTCGCGCGACAACATGTTCTGTGTTGCCCCGGAAAATGCAAGGAAGGTCGTCTGGGCCGACGCTTCCTACACGGGCGGCGACTCGGACGGCAGCGAGGCGAAGCCGTATCCGACGCTTCAGGCGGCCGTGGCCGCTGGAGGGGACCGGTCTCTCATCAAGGCGAAGGCCGGGCGCTACGACGCGGGCGGCGGGTACTTCTGGGGGAACTGCCGCGTCCTCATTACGACAAACGTCTGCCTGCGTGCGGTGGACGGCCCCGAGAACACGTTCATCGTGGGGGCAGACGGCAGTCCGGCCAATGCGGACGGATGCGGGACGAACGCCTATCGATGCGTGGGCATCCAATCGCCGGGCTCCGCGGCAGGCGTGGTGGGGTTCACGCTCACGGACGGGCGGACGTGCAGCAACGGGGAGAACTGTAACAGTCATTGCCGGAACGCAGGTGGTTTTTTCGCGGATAAGATGTATGAAGCCCAGCTGATCGACTGCGTCATCACGAACTGCCTCGGGAATCGCGGGTCGGCGACCTACAAGGGGTGGCTGCAGAACTGCCGTATCGTCGGTTGCCGACAGGCGGCCAATCCCGCGACGCTCGCGCCGTCCACTTCCGACCGACGCGGCGTGACGTGGTACACCTTTCTGTCCGGCTGCGTGATCGGTCCGAACTCGTATACGACGGTCTGCATCGACGCGGAGAGCTACTTGTGGAACTGCACGATCAACGAGACAAGCAAGACGCAGCACCTCTCGAACAACGCCCGCTTCTACAACGTGCTCGACCTGAACGGGCCGACCTACCAGCCGCTCATCAACAGGCTGACGCCCGGCCTGTGCATCGAGACGACGTCCAGCCTGACGCTCACGAACGACTATTTGAAGGTGGCGGACGCGAAGATCGCCGCCCGCGCCGAGGGCGATTTCCGTCCGCTCGCCGATTCGCCTGTCCTCGCCGCCGGCACGACGAACGACGTGTGGAACTTCACCATCTACACGGTCGGCGGCATCCACGGGGCGTGTTTCCCGGCGGGGCGTCCCGGCATCGGCGCGTCGTTCGACGTGGCGGTTCCCGTGACGGTCACGAACATGCGGGGGATCACCCTCTCGGGCGGACTGGGTACGCCGTTCACTTCGGTGATGCACCCGCTCACGCTGGAGGCGACGGACACGCGGCGGGGTTTCCTGGGGTTCCTCGTGAACGGCGAGCTGGCGACGAAGGAGCGCACGCTCACCCTCGACGCGCCGGACGGTATCGCCGCCTATACGGTCGAGCCGCTCTACGCCTCTGGCACGACGCTGATCGTGCGGTAGGGACGGCGTTCCACCGTCGTCCGCGGCTGGCGATGGAACGCCAGCCCTACCGGAAAGTCGGTGTTTTGCAACCACCTCAAAAGAAAGAAAATGAGCCGAACAAGTGAAATCGCAGTTGCCGCCCTGCTACTGGCGGTTGGCGCGGCCTGGGCCGCTTCGCCCCAGTTGGATTTCTCGGTGCCGGGTTCGTTGCGCGTCGTGCGCGGCGCGTTCCGGGACGGCGCCGAAGGACAGATCGTCTTCGGCGCGGACGGGGCGACCGTGCGTCTGGACGAGTCGCGCGCGAAGACGAACGAGCCGACCTACTACGCGCTTGCGCCCGTACCCGCGTGCCAGGCGGACTGGCGCGACCGACGCGTTTCGCTCTACGTGAAGCTCGGCGATCCCTCGCCCGTGCGCCGTTCCCTTTCGCTCGATTTCCGCGACGCGGACGGCGAGACGTTCCGCTACAAGCCCGTCTCCGTGCAGTGGCTGGGGGACGTGACGCGGCTCGACTACCAGGTGACGGAGAAGGGCACCTGCATCGAGACGTGGGAGAAGAAGAAGAACGGACGCTTCGACGGCAAGGTGCGGCTGAACGCCCTGCTCGGCTCCTACGCGCGCGAGATCGGCGCGGGGGAGATCGTCTACGTGAAGCTCGCGGCGGCGGAATCGAACCTGTCGCGCACGATTGACGCGTTCATCCCGATCTCCGAAGACAAGACCTTCCCCGGCCCGAAGCCGCTGCCGGCGTTCGAGGAGGTGCTCACGACGCCGTCCGGGCGCGTGGGGCGCCTGAAGGCGACGGCCGTGGAGGCGCTGGACTTCGACGTGGACACGGGCGATCCGTTGCACCTCATCCGTGGCGGGCGCGGCGCGCCGACGCTCGTGTTCGGGAACCTCTCGCGCGGGACGCGCCGGTGGAAGGGGACGGTTCGCTTCCGCGACCATTTCGGGCGCGGGTTCGAGCAGGCGGTGGACGTGACGGCGGCGCCGGAGTCGACCGTGCGCGTGGCGCTCGACCGCGCGCTGCCGTTCCAGGGGATGTGGTACGTCTCGGCCGATCTGACGGGCGACGACGGGCAGGCGGGCGTGGCGGAGGCGCGCTTCGCCGCCATCGACAGGCACGAGGCGACGCCCCTCCTCCCCAAGCCGTTCTTTCGCATGGGCATCAACTTCCACGCGCAGCGCTACTGGAACACGCCGCACTTCCCGCTCGTGATGGACGCGCTCGTCGCGAGCGGCGCGAAGCTTGTGCGGTCGGGCGGGTTCAAGTTCGCCGACGTGGCGAAGGCGCGGACGAACAACT
>CAMORM010000115.1 GCA_946623785.1 uncultured Verrucomicrobiota bacterium | reverse complement strand
TGCTGCGGCTGCCTGTTCAAAACGGGCGGGACGCCCGTTCTCCCAGTGCTGCGGCTGGCTGTTCGGAACGGGCGGGACGCCCGTTCTCCCAGTGCTGCGGCTGGCTGTTCAAAACGGGCGAGACGCCCGTTCTCCCAGTGCTGCGGCTGCCTGTTCAAAACGGGCGAGACGCCCGTTCTCCCAGTGCTGCGGCTGCCTGTTCAAAACGGGCGGGACGCCCGTTCTCCCAGTGCTGCGGCAACCTATTCGGTGCGGGCTTGTCTTGTTATCTTGTCGCGAAGCTAACCGGATAACCAAGCGGAGGGCGGGGAGTGTGCGTTTTGGGACTGCCGTCCGCACGTTCGGCGCGGCAAACCACAAAAAACTTCTCCGCACCATAATTGCATGACCGCGCCGAAACGGACGGAGGGGCCCAAAACACAGCACTCCCCGCCCGGAGCGCCCCCCCTGTCTGGGGGGTGTTTGCTTTCCAAGTGGCGTGGTATAATTGAGGCATGAAAACAACGGCAACAGCTTCGGTGATTCTCGCTGCGTTCGCATTTGCGGGCGCTGCGCTTGCGGCGGACGACCTCTGGACGTACGACTCCGCGGCCGGCACGATCAGCGACGGGGAATGGACTTTCAGCGCCGTGGTGTCTGGAACCTCCCTTACGGTCAATGCCGTTGCAGGCTATCCCGAAATGGTCTCGGTGCGCCGCCTTCCGCGCAGACCGGAACGTGGGCGGACTACGGCCATGGCTCCTCGAAGGTCACGACCTACATCTACAGGAAGTCCAACAAGACCGGGGAGTGGAACGCATACGCCGAGGGCGGAAACATCGACATGCACAATTCCACGTTCTCGTCGACCTACGCAACCGAACCATCGAAGCGCCCGCTCCTCTACATCGACAAGATGGCCGGCTACTACATTTCCTTCAAATAGTCAAACCATCCGCCTTCGCCAAGGCTACGGCGGACAAGTCCAACCACTTAACCACCAAACCACCTAACCACTTAACCACCAAACCACCTAACCACTTAACCACCAAACCACTTAACCACTTAACCACCCAAGGAGAAACGCCATGTTCCTGCAATTGGTCATAGCAGCGTCGATCACGCTCGCAACGCCGGAGAACGGAGTCACGTATGACACGCACTCGCCGTGCGTAAAGGAGTTCCTCGAGAACTTCGAGAAGCGCGGGGAGAAGCCGCCGCGTCCGCCGCTCACCGAGGGCGAGATCAAGCAGCGCGCCAAGATGAACGAGCGCTACGAGGCGTGGGTCAAGGCCGGCAGGCCCAAGGAGGCGGGGCGCGTCAAGAAGTGGGAGGACCGCTTCAACTTCTACATGTGCAACGACTGGACGAAGGAGCTCATGAAGCGCGCGGAGGAGGAGGAGAAGACCTGGAAGCCTTTCACGTGGAACGCCGACTTCACCGTCAAGGAGGCCAGGGTAGAGTTCTCCGAGACCGAGGACTTCGCCAAGCCGGTCGCAGAGAAGGTCAAGGCCGAGGAAAAGGGCAAGACCGTCGTCAGCGCGAAGGCGATCCGCCCTGGCTACCTCAAGCTCGGCACCAAGTACTGGTGGCGCGTCACCGCCGAGACCGACTCCGGCGAGAAGGTGGTTTCCGACGTCCGCACGTTCACCACGGCCGACGTGCCGCCGCGCATGATCGGCAAGCCCAGCCTCAACTTCCGCGACATGGGCGGCGGAAAGAACGCGGACGGCGTGAAGGTCCGCCAGGGCCTTCTTTACCGCGGACAGGCCCCGATGACGAAGGTCTCTGTCGAGGCGCTAAAGGCGTTCTACGTGGACAAGCTCGGCGTCAAGACGGAGGTCGACCTCCGCGGCAGGGACGAGTGCGAGAACCGTCAGAAGACGTACGGCGAGGTGGAGACTTCGCTCGCCGGCATTGAGCACTTGTTCTTCCCGATCATCCCGTACCACGTGACGCACCCCAAGTGCGCGCCGAACATCCGCGAGATGTTCAAGGTCTTCTCGGACGCGTCGAAGTACCCGATATACTTCAACTGTGCCGTGGGCTCTGACCGCACGGGCACGGTGGCGTTCATCCTCGACGGCGTTATCGGCCGCGACGAGAGGTACTACTACGACAACTACGAGCTGCCGTCGTTCAACAAAAACCTTCCGCGCTTCAGGTACTGCAGGAAGGGCAGCGAGCTCTTCGAGACGTTTGGCCCGAAGAAGGAGGGCGAGACGACTCGCGGCAACGTGATCAAGTATCTTCTCAAGATCGGCGTGACGCAGGAGGAGATCGACGCCACCAGGCGCATCCTGCTCGAGAAGTGAGGGCCGCGCAGTGAAGTCGACCAGAATAATCGTCCTTTCGGCGGCTGTCGCCTTGGCCGGGATATGCGAAGCCGCATATCCGGGCAACCCGAACTTCCGCAACCTCGCGGTGACGTACGCCGCGAAGACGCGCACGAGCTGGGAGACGAACGCCGTGACCGCATCGCTGTCCAGGACGGTCGACTGGACGAAGGGCGAGGCGATCTCGCCGGGCATCACGTACGTCCCTGCAGTGCTCACGGCTGACGGCGGCTGGGCCCGCACGATGGTCTGCCACTGCGTGCGAGTGGACCTGACGACGCCAGGCCTGCGCTTTACCGGCACCGACCGCTGCGCTGACTGGGGCGACGAGATGCCGGAGCCCGAGGGTGCCGGGCAGCCGAAGCGCACGGTCCGCGAGAAGACGGGCGACTTCATCGCGCGCAACAGGGGCTCCAAGGCGCTCGGCGGGAAGGAGCGCGACGCCGTGCTCGCCTTCAACGCAGCCGCGTGGGGCCCGTGGGTCTCGCCGTACACGAACCTGTGGGGCAACATCAACGGTCCGTTCTACGCCGACGGCATCCAGATTTCCACCTCCAAGTCCGGCTACGGCACGCACAGCACATCAAACAACCAGAACGGGATACTCGTAGTCTACAAGACAGGCAAGGCCGACATCATCGGCAAGCTTTCGTCATCCAACGCAAAGAAGGTCTGGTTCAGCGTGCCGGCGTTCCACTACCGCCTCGTCAGGGACGGGCAACCCGTGGCGTCCAGCGACACGTCCGTCCGCCCCCGCACCGCAGTCGGCCTTTCACAGGACAAGAACACGTTCTACGTCCTCGTGTGCGACGGCGACAACAAGGACTGGTCGAGCGGCGCCGACTTCACGTCCCTCGGCAAGATCCTCGCCGGAATGGGCTGCCACGACGCGTTCAACCTCGACGGCGGAGGCTCTTCGAACATCTGCGCCTGGGACTCGCAGAACAACCGCCCGAAGATACTGAGCCGCCCGGGCGGGAACTATTCGCAGCGCGACAACGGCGCGAACGCGGCGCTCTACTACAAGCTGCCCGACGCGATGATCAGCACGTACCTCTACGACGACATGGACTTCCTGGTGCAGGACATCATCGACGGCGAGACGCCTTCATCGTCTACAATCAACGTGCTTGGCGATGCGACGTTCACCGCCGAGCATCCGTGCATTCCGGCCGGAAAGGCGTGGACGATTTCTTCGACGAACGGTGCATCCGTCGGCTGGGCCGACGGCGTGACGCCGCAGGTCGCCGCAGGGGCGACCAACACGTTCAAGAACATCCGCTTCCGCGACGCGGGGTGCGAGCTTGTCGTCGCGCCTGGCGGTGTGGTTAAGCTCAACGGCGTAACGGGACTCGGCGGAGTTTCCATAGACAACAGCTCTGCGCTTGTCGTCGCCGGGTCGATCCCGGAAGGGCTTCGCGTGAGGTGCGCCGCTGCGTCGGCCGCCGGCACTGTGTTCGCGAAATCGTCGCTGGCGCTCGACGCTGCGCGCGCGCAGGCGAGCAAGTTCGTCTGCGCGACTGACGACTCGCTAGTCGGCACGGCCGTGGAGGAAGGCGGCTCGGTGAAGTTCAAGTGGGAGCACATCGTGACGTTCGGCCGCGCGTCCGCCAAGATTGCCGACACGCTCGACCGCGGAGTGGTGAAGGTCAGCGTCTCGCAGGGCGCCGAGTCGTATTCGTCTGGATACATGCTGAAGCTCACCGTCACGAGCGAGGACGGGCTCAGGACCGCCGTGCAGAGCGTCTCCTTCACGGGTCCCGGGGAATACGTGTTCGACACCATGGACTCATCCCTTCCCGGGATATGCGCGTCCGGATACGGCTATTCATACGTGGTCGAGTTTGTCGACGCAGAGGGAACGCGTGTCGCGCACACCGAATCCGTTTCCGGCACGATGGGCCTTGGAGTCGCCAGGCCATGGTTCGCCGCGCGCGCGGCGGACGATTCGGCAGTCGGCGGGAGCTGGGTGGAGAAGCCCGGGATAGTGAACGATGTATACGAGGTGGGGGAGGGATCGAACGCCGTTTTCCAGGCGGCGGAGCAGCAGGGCGAAAGGGTCCGCTTCGAGGCGGACGTTGTGTTCAGGGGGTACATGACCGACACGAGGGCGCGGGCTGCGCTCGAGCAGGCGGCAGAGTACGGCACGCCACACGGCGCGTGCTTCCTCGCGAAGGCCAATTTCGACGGCGACCTTGCATGGCGCGGGCTCGTGAAGGAAGGCGGCGCGCCGGCGTTCAAGCTGCTTTACGGCCCTGCGGCGCTCAACACGCCGTGCAAGGTGATCACCGAGGTCGACTGGAGCTCCGGCGCGCCGCGCGTGCGCTATTCGGTTGCGATCCGCGGCGTGGAGACGGTTCTCGTCGATGCGGCCGGCGAAAGCTGGTTCCCCGGTGCGTCGTCCGCCAGTTCCGCATCTGGGCGCGTGGCCGTGGCCGGCACGGGCTCGGTCTCGTCTTTCTGCGGCAAGTCGGTCGTAAGGAAGCAGCTGAAGTTTTTCGGGATTGTCTTAAGGTAGTTCAAAGTTTAAAAGTTCAAAGCCTAAAGTAAAAAGTGGGATAAGTCATGAAAAAAACAATAGCTATGATTCTTGCCTCGTTCGCATTCGCCGCGGCGGCAAAGGCTGGAACGCTGAATGTGTTCGCTGAATACATTGGCTCGACTGCGCATGCATCGCCAAATGCAGACCAGCAGGCCGCGTACGCCGCGTTCCTCGAGAACAATGACATAGACTTCGGCGTCTTCTATGGCCCGTCCAGCTCGGGAAATTTCGGGTTTTCCCATGCCGACTACTCGAAGAGTTCGGGGTCTAGCGCCGGCGGGACCGGGGGATTCCACATCTTCGTCTACAAGAAGGCGAGGTGGACGCTCTTGAAGCGGTACGACATGCAAACCGCCAGCAACAAGAAGAATTCCGTGGACGCTTGCGTTTTGCAGGATAAGATCACGGGCGAGCAGTTTGCGTTCGTCATGCCTTCTGGTAATGCGTTTCCAGATGTTGGACAGGGTTCAAAACTAGCACCAGTCACCAACACCAGGTCTGCATGCAGAACGGACTATCCAAACGCTAAAATGCTTTTTGGCGTTTCCCTTACGTATGGTATCTTTGCTGACAGCAAGCTGGACGAGAGCATCATAGGGTGGGGCTTCACCGAGGCTCGAGAAGGGACGTCCGGCGGTGCCATCTATGCGCAGAACCACGAATCGCGTTCGACGCTTACTGCCTCATCCGTTTCTTGGCTCACAGGTGCCACTGAGCCAGCTGCACTTGCCACGGTTACTTACCGCCAGCAGTTTACGGTTTCCTTCGTGGATTGGGACGGCACTCCCCTTTGCGATCCGCAGACGGTTTACATCGGCGAAGATGCAACACCGCCTGCTGATCCGACGCGCACTGAGTACATCTTCGCGGGCTGGAACGGCTCCTACCAGAACATCCAGGCGAACGTGACGCTGACGGCGCAGTATGACCTCGATAATTCGCCGGGCATGATCATGATGTGCTGGTGATTGCGCAGGCGAATGAACAATTTAACGGGAGTTTAGCATCATGAATAACAGCATTGATGTAAGCGTAGCCAAAATGGTAGGGGCAAGCGTCCTCGCTTGCCCGCGTCCGCGCTGGACGCGCGTCTCCGCCGGTTTGCTTTCGTGGATGATTGCGTTTTCCGCTGCGTTCCTGTCGGTGAACGCCCTTGCGGAATATCCCGGCAATCCGAACTTCAGGAACGTCTCGGTGATGCAGACGGCCACCTCGCGTAAGGACTGGGTGACGAACATCCTCGACAACGCGCTGTCGTATTCCTTCGACTGGTCGAAGGGCCAGCAACTGTCCCCGGGCGTGACGTTCGTTCCGACCATCCTGACAACCGATGCCGGCTGGCCGCGCCAGATGGTTTGCTACTGCGTGCGAGTCGACCTGACGACTCCCGGCCTCCGGTTCACCGGCGCGGATCGCTGCCCCGTGGGCTGGGGCGACCCGATGCCGGAGTCGAATTCGACATGCGCAAACTACGAAAGCGGACACTACCCCAAGCGCACGGTCCGCGAGAAGACGAGCGACTTTCTCGCCCGCAACCGCGGCTCCAAGTCGAAGGGCGGCAAGGCGCGCAACGCAGTGCTCGCCTGGAACGGCGCGGCCTGGCTTCCGTGGCAAGGCGCCAACACCAACCTCTGGGCCTGCCCGTACAGTCCGCTCTACTCCGACGGTGTCCAGATTTCCAACAATCGAACTGGTGGCGTCGAAGTTCCAAACAAAACCGACCCGGCTCCGCAGGCAATGTTCGTGCAACTGAAGAACAACGGATGCGGCATCATCGACAACATGACTGAGGCTATGGCCAAACAGACCTGGTTCTGTGTCCCGGCGTTTGTCACAGGCCTTGTCGCAGGCAACTGGGCCGCTCTCGACAATGGCGATGTTGCCCAGCGCACGGCAATAGGCATTTCACAGGACGGAAAGACGTTCTACATCCTGGTCTGCGACGGCAGAAGGGATGGGTGGACGGCGGGCTGCGACTTCACGTCGCTCTCGAAGATACTTTTCGGAATGGGCGTCTGGGTGGGATTCAACCTCGACGGTGGCGGATCGTCGACTCTTTGCCGCTGGAATGAAAGCAACGGCAAGCCTGAGGTGCTCAACCGCCAGTCCTCGCTTCGCGACAATGGCAGCAATATTGCCATCTACTACTCCGAGCCTGTCGCGATGCTTGGCAGCTATTATTACGAAGACTTCGACTTCATGGTGCAGGACATCATTGACGGCGAGACCGACGGATCCGGCGAGATCAACGTGCTTAGAGACGCCACGTTCACAGCCGAGCATCCATGCATCCCGAGCGGCAGATACAACATATGGTCCACCAACAACGCCACGATTGGGTGGGCGGACGGCGTTGCGCCGCAGATCGCCGCCGGCACAATCGTCAGGTTCAGGAACATCCGCTTCCGCGAAGGATCCCGTTCTCTTACGGTCGGTACAGGCGCAACTACAGTCTTCTACGAAGGGGTCGACATTGACGAGGTGGTCATTCCGAATGCAGGAGGCCTTGTCATCGGCGGTGTCCCGGCCTGCCCAGTTCGTGTGTCATGCGCCACAGCGACTGGAGTTGGCGAGGTATTCGCGACGTCCTCGCTTTCGCTCGCAAACGCTCGCGTGGCGGCGAAGAAATTTGCGTGCGCCGCCAACGATGAGCTCGTTGCCGAGGCGTTCGAGGACGGCGGCACGGTGAAGTTCAAGTGGTGCAGGCCCATCCTGCTCGGGGATGTCACCGCGAAGATAGCATCCACGCTCGACCGCGGAATCGTGACGGTTCCTGTCACCGAATGCGCCGTAGACTATGTTTCCGGCTATCGTCTGAAGCTTACGGTCACGAGCGAAGACGGACGCCGTACGGCCACGCAGTATCTCGCGGTCTCGGGCGTTGGCGAATACACGTTCGACACGACTGGCGCCTCCGACCCTGCGATCTGCGCGGCCGGCTACAACTTCGGATACACGGTCGAGCTCGTCGATTCCGATGGCGTGCATGTGGCAAACATCCCGACAATCTCGGGACAAATGTCGGTCGGCATCGGCAAGTCGTGGTTCGAGGCGAGCGCCGCGGACGATTCTGCCGTCGGCGGAAGCTGGTCGAATAAACCCGAGATCGTGAACGGTGCGTACAAGATCGCCGAGGGCTCGGCCGCAGATTTCGGTGCGTCGGAACAGAAGGCCGGAAGGGTACGCTTCGAGATGGACGCCGTCTTCAAGGGATACTTTACCGAATCGCAAGCCCGTGCCGCGCTCGACCAGTTCGCGCAATACGGCACGCCGCAGGGCGCGTGCTTCCTCGCGAAGGCCAATTTCGATGGCGACCTTGCATGGCGCGGGCTCGTGAAGGAAGGCGGCGCGCCGGCGTTCAAGCTGCTTTACGGCCCTGCGGCGCTCAACTCGCCGTGCAAGGTGATCACCGAGGTCGAATGGAACTCCGGGGTGCCGTACGTAAGGTACTCCGTTGCGTTCAACGGCGTTGAGACGGTGCTTGCCGATGCGAACGGCGCAAGCTGGTTCCCGGGAGCGTCGTCGGCAAGCAGCGCACAAGGCCGTGTTGTCGCGTCCGGCACGGGGTCCGTCAACTTGCTTGTCGGCCGCTACTTCGCCCGCATTCTCGCTGGCGGCTATGCGGAGTGGATGGCGGAAGCGGGAATTGACGGGGCGCCGTCGGACAAGACGCGCGGAATCGAGAACGGAATACGCTACGCGTTTGGCATCGATCCTGCGGCGACAACAGTTGGCGATCCAATCATCAAGGTCGTGTTCGACGCGAACGGCCATCCTTCGGTGCAGTCGCGTACACTCGCGGAAGGGCGAGACGACGTCACCTTCGACGTGCTAGCTACGGAGAACCTGACGGACTGGAGCAATGCGACCATCATCAAGATGAAGCAGTGCGACGACGGACTCTGGAAGCCGTTGGATAGCGAAGAGCCGGGATATGTGTTCCCGGACAAGATGTTCTACAAGTACCTCATCGACGTGAAGTAGCGCATCAGGGCGCTCCGGGCAGGGCGAACTGCGTTTTGGGCCCCTCCTTTCGTTTCGGCGCGA
>CAMORM010000114.1 GCA_946623785.1 uncultured Verrucomicrobiota bacterium | reverse complement strand
TACAACGCAACGTTCAGGGCGTTCACCGAATTCGCGACGCAGGCGGTCAATGCCGGCAAGTCGAACGCGATCGCCCGCGTTGGAGAGGGGGATGGGTCGCTCGCGGGGCGCGTCATAACGGCCGCGAAGGGCGACTTCATCGGCAATGTCGGTCGCTTCTCGGCCAACGTGGACGCGAACAACGTCGCGCGCAATCTCTTCAGAAAGGCGATCTCCGACATGTTCGGCGGGCCGAATAAGATTCCCGAGAGCGTAATCGACGCCATGAAGATGCAGGACTTCGACAGGGGCAAGCCTCTCACGGCGCGGCGCATCATCGCCGTCAAGAACGCCATCGACTCAAATGGCGTCCTGCGCGACATGGCGGCGAAGCAGGCGGCGATCGAACAGGCGAAGCAGGCGGCGTTCGATGAAAGCATCTCCGTATTCAAGAACGCCGATACCGAGCAGGCGGCGCTCGAAAAGGGCTACACGAAGGGAGAGCTGCCGAAACTCGCGAAGGCCGTGAACCTCCTCGTGCAGACGACGGGATGCTCCGAGGCCGATGCGCTGAAGGAGGTCACTGCGACAGGCTCGAAGGCCAACCGCCTCATGAAATACGGCGGGCGCTTCCTGCAGAGCGTGGACAATTTCAAGAACGGCCTTCGCCTTCTGGACGCCTACGAGACCTGGTTCAACGAGACGGAGGCCAGGATGAAGAGCATGAGCCACGGCCGCGACATGATCTACGAAGACGGCATGTCCAAGACGCTTCTCAACGCCCAGTCGACGACGTTCAGCGCGGATCGCAAGCGCCCTCTGGAGCGGTTCGTGTTCGACGAGCTCGCCAACAACCGATCGATGAATCTCGCGGAGACTGACGCCGAGAAACTCTTCGGGCTCGAGAACAACAAGGCCTCCTCTTTCATTGCGCGCGGCTTCCATCTGTCGCGCACGCAGACGCTCATACAGATCCCTCCCGAAAAACGGACGCTCTTTTTCAAGGCGATGGACATCCTCTGCCCTCCCTACGCGTCCAACGCCAAGGAGGCGAGCGTCCCGTCCTGGGAGCGCACGTCTCTCAAAAGCGCCATGCTGGATGCGCCCATGGCGCGCGTCATCATGAACTTTGACAAGCTGGCCGAGCTCGACGCCAAGGGCGAGCTTAACCAGGCGAATCTCGTGAAGCTCTGCTTCCCGGAAATCCCCGAACCGGGCGACAATCCTCAAGCGGACGTTATCGATCTCATCAACAGGTGGGACGACGAGGTTGGCGAAAAGGGGTACAATTCCATAATCATCACCGACGTCATGAAATCGACCGGCTGCTCCCTTGAGGACGCGTTCGATATCGTGGACGGCAAGAAGCAGATGCCGAACATTCCGTACTACTCGTCCGGGACGATGGGCATCGAGCAGCTCGGCGGGTCGGTGGAAGGGGCGCGCAACCAGCTTGTCGGGGATCTCGACCGTCCGGACGGCTACAAGTACAACGGCAAGGCCATGGTCTTGAAGGAGCCGGGCTTCCGCTTCAACTTCCCCGGCGGCGAGAGCCTTCTGGCGAACAAGAGCGAGGCGGGCAAGGCCAACATTCCCAAGATCGCGGACAAACTCGAAGCGCTTTGCGGCGACATCCACCGCGAGCAGGCCGCCAGCCTTCTCATGATGACGTGCCAGGCCGGCCTCGCTCCGCTTCTCGGCGGGCTCAAATCCCATGGAATCGAAACGACCGAACATACCGCAATCGACTTTACCATTTCCAGGAACGAAACGACGGGCGACATTTCGATACGATACTCCAGCCCCGAGGATCTGCCTTTCGCCTTTGAATGGACATCCACCATCAAGCCCGACGGATTCATAAGCACCACGCCGCTCAAGTTCACCGACGAGGCGACGCTGGCGGCGCAGAAGCGCGAACAGGCCCCTGTCGACGGCAAGCAGAAGCTCGAAACGGGCGGCCCTGTCGACGGCAAGCAGAAGTTCGATACGGCCCCTGTCGCCGACAAGATGAGAAAGGATATAAAAGCGTTCAAATTCGATGCCGAAAAATTTGACAAGGCGCTCGAAGCCATGCTTTCGGCAGCCAGCGACGATAGCGACATGCTTGCCATGCTTACGATGCACACCCCGTCCGTGGGCATGTGCGTGATGCTCAATGGCGCCTCCCAAATCCGTTCCCCGGAGAAGGTCGTAAAGATGATCGCGGATCTGAAGGCGAACCTGAACGAACTGCGCGCGGCGGCAAAAGGCAACCAGCGCGTTTTCGACGTAGGTCTGCGGCATATCGCGAACTTCGGCGGCACGGCCATCAAGAACGGAATCCTCACGAAGATGTGCGACATGATCGCCAAGGAGGATCTGGGGGCGTTCAGCAACGTTTCCGCATCGTCCTCGCCTGAAAAGATATTCGATGCCATGTGCCGGCTGGACCGCCTGGTCGCGAAGATCTTCGACGAGACCGAGATCATGATGAACATCGGCGAGGTGGGGGCGGGCGAATCCACCACCGCGAAAGGGCTGGTCATGGGGCTCATCTTCGCGCACTGCGACGAGGCCACGGTCAACGGGCTCAAGGATGCGCTGAATTCCGATAACGGCATGCAGCTGATGTCCGTGCTGAGGGATATGGGCGAAGGCAAGTTTCCGCCCGGCGCCAAAGTGGAGCCGCAGACCCGCATCGCCATCTCGGATTACGCCGACGTGTTCCAGATGTCGTTCCGCCACGAGATGTACGGCGCGCTCAACGACGCGCTCGGCATTGGTGAAGTCGACATGCTGGGCGGCCTCGAAGGCGAACCGTCCATCTCGCCGGAAAGCGCGAACGCGATCCTCGACACCATCGAGGAATACACGCTGGAGATGGAGGAGCGGCGGCGCTCGAGACCCAACCTGGCCGACCTGCCGCCGCAGGCCGCGCAGTAGTGCGCGCCCTTTTGCGGCGAAGAGCGGAACATCCCACACTTTGAGGCACTTACACAAGGAAAAACAAAAATGACGATAGAAAAGAAACTGGAAAACGGCAAGCTCACGCTTGCGCCGTCAGGCAGACTCGACACCAACACATCGCCCGAGCTTGAGGCGGCACTTGAGCTGGAGGGCGTCACCGAGGTGGTGTTCGACTTCGCCGGCGTGGAGTACATCTCCTCGGCCGGGCTGCGCGTGCTCATGACGGCGCAGAAGGCCATGATGGCCTGCGGCGGCACAATGTGCGTGGCCAATCCCAACGCGATGGTGAAAGACGTGTTTGACATGACCGGCATGACCGGCATCTTCACGATAGTCTGATCGGCTGCGATGAAACGGCGTTTGCTCATATTCGGCTCGGCGCTTGCGGTCTACGCCTTTCTCATGGCGGTGGCATGGGAGATCGGCACACGGCAGGCCAACAGGAACACCGAGTGGCTTCTCGACTATGCGGTGATGGACGTGCACGACACCGTCGCCGGCGCGATCGACACCATGCTCGGCCATGTCGCGCGCACCGCCGTCCGCCATGTAGGCAACGTGCCGGTTCCGCTGCCGTCCGAACGGATGAAGGCGGGCGCCAAGGAGCTGGACATCGACGAAGTGAACATCGTGAACCGCGAGGGCGTGATCATCGCGTCCAACGACCCCAGCTTCGTGGGCACCAAGATGGCGGGGGATCCAGTCATGGGCGAGTTCATGGCGCTCACCAACGGCGTGACGGCGACCATCTCGCAGCCATTCCGCCCGAATGCTCTCAACCCTCAGCTGCGTGCCAAATACCTTGCTGTCGCATTCCCCGGCGGCAACGGATTCGTCCAGGTGGGGTTGGATGAGCGGCGGCTCGCCCGGATGCTGCCTGAGATCCTCGGCTACATCTTCGACGAATGGCTGCTCGGCAAGACGGGATGCTTCCTCTGCGCCGACATGGAGACCGGCCGGCTCATCTCCAATCCGTCCCGGCACCGGGACGAGGCCAAGACGCTTGCCGAGACGGGGTTCAACCTCGCCGACGCAGAGCCATACGAGATCATGGCGGACGGCAAGAGCCTTGGCAGGACGTTCAGGCAGCGCATCTTCGGCGAGCCGTGCTTCTGCAGGAACTTCATCTTCGGCGGGCACCGCTTCATCGCCGTGCTGCCGCAGAAGGAGTTCTACGACACCCGCACCGTATTCGTGTCGGTGTTCGCCGTGCTGCTGCTCGTCGTTCTCGCGGCGTTTGCCATCTTTGCGGACCGCATATTCCGCGACTCCGATCGGCTCAAGGCCTTCTACGCCGAGGACGAGGCGCGACGGGAAAAGGACATGACGATCGCCAAGACGATCCAGATGGCCGCGCTTCCGGTGGGGCTGCCGCCGAGCCCCTCGTTCCGCGTGTTCGCCGCCATGCAGCCGGCGCGTGACGTGGGCGGAGACTTCTACGACTACTTCGCGCTCGATTCCTCCCATGTGGCGTTCCTCGTGGCCGACGTGTCCGGCAAGGGCATAACCGCCGCGCTGTACATGATGACTGCCAAGACCCTCATCAAGGATACTCTTCTCGCCATGCGCGATCCGGCGGCGGCCCTTACGAGCGTGAACGCGGAGCTGTGCGCGAACAACCCGGCGAACATGTTCCTCACCGCGTGGGTCGGGGTGCTCGACCTGGAGACCGGCGTGGTGTCGTTCGCGAACGCAGGCCACAACCCGCCGGTGCGGGTCAAGGGGCATGATCGCGGAGGGGCGGTCGAATTCATCCCCGCGAAGTCAGGGCCGGTGCTTGCGTTCATGGATGGCGTCAAATACGCGTCGCGCTCGGTGCGCCTCGATCCAGGCGAAACGCTGTTCCTGTACACGGACGGCGTAACGGAGTCGATAGACGCGAACGGCGAGCTCTTCGGCGAGGAGCGGCTGGCGAACGCCGTGAAGGCGGTGCCAGACCCCGAGCCGCACACCGTCTGCGCGGTCGTGCGCGCGGCAGTCGCCGCGTTCTCCAACGGGCTGCCGCAGGCGGACGACATCACCGTTCTCTCCATCCGCTACATAGCGCCGCCGCGCGGCTTCTCCCGTACGTTCCCGCCCACCCAGGAGGGCGTGGCCGAGGCTTCGGCCTATCTTGACGAGATATTCGCCAAGGAGGATGCGAGGTGCGGGGAGGGCGCAGCCCTCCGCCTTGCGGCCATGTCATCCAAGCTCCATATCATTCAGGACGAGATATGCTCAAACATCGTGAAGCACTCCGGCGCATCGGGTTTCGAGATAGAGCTGGTGATGGAGGATGATCCGTTCGGGGTGAAGATGACGTTCATCGACGATGGCGTGGCCTACGACCCGCTTTCGCATGCCCTCCCGGATACGACGCTGCCGGCGGAGAAGCGTCCGATTGGCGGACTCGGCATAATGATGGTGAAGAAGATGGCCACGTCCATCTCCTACCACCGTACGCGCAACCACAATTTCCTTGAGGTTACGCTGGCCTCTCCCAAGTGAACGCCTTGCGCGCCGCGCCTCCGTTGGCTGTAAAGTGGTAAATCGTGACAAATTGGCGCACTTTACGGTGTCAAAGTGCGGTGCGATATTTTTTTGGCGCACTTTGCACATGTAAAGTGCGCGTATAAATTATGATACAGGACTTTGCACATGTAAAGTAGACCAAAATTTTGTTGTGCTTCAACTTTACGCGTGCAAAGTTGGCTAAAATTTCGTTGCGGTTTAACTTTACACGGCAAAGTAGACCAAAATTTCTTTGCGCTTCACTTTACACATGCAAAGTAGGCCAAAATTTTGTTGCGGTTTAATTTTACTCGTGCAAAGTACGCCTATGCGATATGGTATCAGCCTGGTAAAACGCGCATCCTTCGCGGCACACGAAAGCCCACGAACCCGCAAGGCTCAAAGGGTATCGGCCTGGTAAAACGCGCATCCTTCGCGTTTCTCCCGCAACGGTCACGCGGCCGCTTTATCAAAGCGGCCCTACCAGCGCGGGTGCGGTGTTGCGGCATGGGGCTGGTTGTGCTATACTTGCGGCATAGTTCAAAGCAAAAAGCAAAAAGAAGAAAGCGACACAGAAGGAGAAAAGGCATGTCACTGGTGAACATGAAGGAGATGCTTTGCGAAGCGCGCAAGGCGAAGAAGGCCGTGGGAGCCTTCAACATAACGAACTACGAAACGGCGGCGGCGGTTCTGAAGGCGGCCGAGGCGGAGAAGGAGCCGGTCATAATCCAGCTCTACATGCGGCTCTTCGACACGGGGAAGGCCTACGACCTCTGCGGGATGCTGCAGCGTCTCGCGTTCCGCGGGAAGGTGCCGGTGGCCCTCCACCTCGACCACGGCTCGACCGTGAAGCAGGCGACGGACGCGCTTGCGTGGGGCTACACCTCGGTGATGTACGACGGCTCCCGCGCGCCATACGACGAGAACGTGAAGTGGACCAGGCACGTGGCCGACTACGCCCATGCGCTCGGCGCAACCTGCGAGGGCGAGATCGGCCATGTGGCGCAGGGCGACGAGACTGCGCTCACCGACGTTGCGGAGGCGGCGGCGTTCGCGCAGGCCACGGGGGTGGACGCGCTCGCGGTATCCATCGGCACTGCCCACGGCTACTACAAGGCCGAGCCCAAGCTCGACATCCCGCGCTGCGCCGCGATCGCCGAGGCCCTGCCGGATACTCCGCTCGTGCTCCACGGCGGCAGCGGCACGCCGCTTGCGGACGTGCGCCGCGCGATAGAGAGCGGCATCGCGAAGGTGAACATCGCTACCGAGTTCCTCGACGGGTACATAAAGTCCACGCTCAAGGTGTTCGGCGACCTCAACGGCGCGTTCGTGCCGCCGGACAAGCTGGCCGACCCGATCATCGACGCCTGCGCCGCGCACGTGCAGCGTCTCATCAGGTTCTTCGCGGGGAGGTGACGGCAATGTGCGGCACTGACATCGCCGGCGGCGGGCTTTCGCGCCGCACGTTCCTGCGCGGCGGGCTGGCAATGGGCGGGCTGGTGGCGGCGGCGAGCCTGCCGGCTGTCGCCGACGAGCCGTCCACATTCCCGGGGCAGCACAAGCGGGGGCGCATCTCGCTGGGCCTGCACCACATCGAGGCGGGTGCGTCCAAGCCGTTCTCGGTGCTGCACATATCCGACACGCACCTTACCGCCGCATACCCCCACGAGGACGAGAAGAAGCAGGCGCTCAAGAAGGCGCGCACGAACGGCTTCGGCGGGCGGCAGGAGGACGCTCTGCGCAACTCGCTCGCCTTCGCCAGAAAGAACGTGGACTACGTGCTGCACACGGGGGACCTGATCGACTGGCAGAGCGAGGCCAACTTCGACCTCGTGAGGAAGTACTACGGCGAGGGCGGGGCGGCGATGTTCGGCGCGCTCGGCAACCACGAGTTCTCGCGCTACATGTGGATGGAGAAGACGCCGCCGGGGCAGGCCGCCGCGTACAGGAAGAAGTCCTGCGAGCTGCTCTCCGCCGCATTCCCGTTTGACATCAGCCTCGCATCGAGCGTGGTGAACGGCGTGAACTTCGTGTCGATGGACGACACCGCCGGAACCGTCACACCAGAGCAGGTCGAGAGGTTCGGCGCCGAGGTGAAGAAGGGGCTGCCGATCATCCTATGCATGCACGTGCCGCTCTACACGCCGTACATCTGGCGCGCGTCATGCAAGTTCTGGGCGAAGGACGGCGCGAGGTTCAGGTCGGCGGACGTGCCGGACGCCACGGGCGACTACCGCGTCCAGCTCAGGGACAAGGTGACGCAGGCGTTCATCGCATCTCTGAAGGCAGAGCCGCTGCTGAAGGGCATCCTCGTGGGCCATCTCCACTTCGACGTGCAGGACCGCTTCTCGCCGACGGCCATGGAGTATGTAGTGGGCGGCAACTACCTGTTCCACGGGCAGGAGCTGCTGATCTCCTGAATCCTGCGTGGCGCATCCCCGCGGTCTGCTCCGTGCGAGACGTTCATTTCAGGAGGTGCTTGCGCAGGGCGATGGCGACCGCCTCGGTGCGGTTGGCCGCGCCGAGCTTCTTCAGGATCGCCCGCACGTGGTCGTTCACTCCATCCTGCCGGATGCCGAGCAGCCTTGATATGTCGCGGTCTGTCAGCCCGCGCACCATTGCGGCGAGAATGTCGCGCTGGCGCGGGGTGAACTGCGAGACCGGCGGATCGGCGGAAAGCTGCTGTCGTATTTCGGAGGAGATGTACTCCTTGCCGTCGGCGACCTGCCTGATGGCCTTGACCAGTTCCGCGTTGTCGGTGTTCTTCAGTAGCGCGCCCTTTGCGCCGGCGGCGAGCGCATGGGCGATCCCATCCGATGTTCCGAAGGTCGTGAGCAGTATGACGCACGCGGAAGGGGTGTTCGCGGAGATTTCCGCAGTCGCGGCCACTCCGTCCTTCTTCGGCATCTGGAGGTCCATGATGACGACATCCGGCGAGGAGGTGTGGTCTCGCAGCCCGATCGTGAAGTGGGAACGTTTCCAGCCGAACGCCGTCGGCGTGCAGGAAGGACTTTGGCGCATCGTCCTCGAACTTCCGAAGGGGATGCGGCGCACCATCATGCTTGATGCGCCGGGCACTTCAGGCTACCTGTTCATGTCAGCCGGCCGGTACTGGCGATGAGCGGGCGCCGATGTGACGCTGTGGGGCGATGTTCCGGAATGGTTCAGTGTTTCAAGAAAGGCAAATGAGATGAAGATGATTTTTCTGGCAAGTGCGCTCGCCGCCGCGTTCACGGCGGAGGCGCTTACGCTCGTTGCGCCCAGGGACGGGGCGACGGTTCCGCTCCTGAGTGAAAAGCAGAAAGCGTTCATGGCGATGCCACGCGAGGAGCGGGCGGCGTTCTTCGACGATGCGCAGCCTAAAAAGGAGAAGGAGATAAAACGCTACCGCTCCGATCCCCAGCCAGTCAGGCTCGAATGGCGCGGAGAGGACGGCCCGTTCGAGGTCAAGGTAACGAAGCGCGGCGCTGACAGGCCATGGTTCTCGGCGACGGTGGCGTCGAACAGCGTGGAGGTATGGAATCTGGAGATT
>CAMORM010000113.1 GCA_946623785.1 uncultured Verrucomicrobiota bacterium | reverse complement strand
CCGCGGGCTCCGAGGTCACCGCCGCCGTCATCTCCGACCAGATCGGCCAGGTCCGTCGCGACCCGATGGCGATGCTCCCGTTCTTCGGCTACAACGTGGCCGACTACTTCCAGCACTGGCTGGAGATGGAGCGCACCTCCGCCGACGCGACGAAGCTCCCGAAGATCTACTTCGTGAACTGGTTCCGCAAGGGCGACGACGGCCGCTTCATGTGGCCGGGCTTCGGCGACAACAGCCGCGTCCTCAAGTGGATCTGCCAGCGCATTGAGGGCCAGGTCAAGGCCAACGAGACCGCGATCGGCAACCTGCCGTTCGCGAAGGACATCGACCTCGCCAACAACGACGAGAAGGCCAAGTTCCACGTCGTCAAGGCCGACCTCGAGGAGATCCTCAAGGTCGACGTCGAGGGCTGGAAGAAGGAGATCGCCACGGTCGGCGCGTCCTACGACGAGTACGACGCGAAGCCGTCCAAGGACTCCGCGGTGAGGTCCGCGACCGCGCACCGCGTGCCGAAGGCGCTCCGCCAGGTTCTCGCGGACGTCGCCGCCGCCCTTGCGAAGTAACGCGTAGGCGCATGTGCCCACATGGGCACAAACAAAAGAAGGCCGCCCACCCGGGCGGCCTCCTTAGTTTGGAGGAGATCGTATGAAACCCTTTCATATCCTATCATGCGGATTTATCCTGGCGGCGGCCTGCCTCTGCGGCGCCGCACACGCGGCACTTGAGAACCCGCCGGCGGATTTCACGTTCAACAGCTGGCAGAAGGACCATCCCCCCGCCGCGCCCGCGAAGCGCATGGCGCTCATCCAGCCGGTGAAGGCCGGCGAATTGAGGCTCACGCCCACGTATGTCTGCTGCTCGGTCTGCTGGGGATCCGCTGAACCGGTCGACGGCCTCTCGCTGGAGTACCGTGCCGCGGGCGGCGAATGGAAAAAGGGCGAGGCGCTGCCCTACTTCCTCGACGCGGCCAACTACCGCGGCTCGATTCTCGGTCTCGCGGAGGATACACCTTACGAGATGCGGCTTGTATCCGCTGGCAAGACGTTGGCGTCCGGAGCGTTTCGCACGTGGAAGACGGACGTGCCCGTCGCGAAGACGATCGTGATCGACCCCACAACGGCCCGGTACCCGATCGAGATCCGCGATCACGGCACGCCGGACGGGTGGATCCGCTACACGACCAAGCCGGGCGTCGTGCTCGGCGGCAAAGACCTGATGCGCAGCGTGTTCAGGGTCACGGACGCCAGGTACGTCCTGCTCGACGACATGGTGATCGAGGGTGGCGGCGGAAACCGGGACAACGCGGTGTTCATCAGCCAGTCGACGGGTGTTCGCGTGCGCAACTGCGAACTGTACGGTTTCGGGATGGTCGGCGATCCGCGGTTCACCGCCCGCGCGAGCGGCAAGCCCTGTTACGTCGACGCCAAGGGCAAGGAGCGCGCGATCAACTGGTCTTCCGGCATCATGATCTACCCCGGCAGCGCGGAGGTCACGGTCGAACGGTGCTACATACACGATGCGCGCGGCAGGTCGAACAGCTGGTACTACTCCCACCCGTCCGGCACGGAGGGCATCTTCGTGTATCGCGTCGAGCACTCCACCGTGCTGCGCTGGAACGACATCGTCGGATCCGACCTGCACCGCTGGAACGACGCGATCGAAGGGTGCGACAATTTCGGCGAGGGCGGCGGGTTCAACCGCGACGCCGACATCTACGGCAACTTCTGCATCTACGCAAACGACGATTGCATCGAGCTTGACGGCGGCATGCAGAACGTCCGCTGTTTCCAGAACCGATTCGAGTCCGCGATATCCGAGGTTTCGATCCAGGGGTGCATGGTCTCGCCGGTGTACGTGTTCGACAATCTGCTCGCGCCGTGCTGCGACGAATTCGGCTGGGCGAACCCGTGCATCAAGACCTCCACGTTCAACCCGTACTGGTTCTCGCCGTATGCCGGAATCTGGGGAAACTGGTTCGGCGAGAAGGGGTTCAGTCCGTCGACCGGCTACAAGGCGCGCATGGACCTGCGGGACGACAACGTCTTCTCCACCGGCGAGATTCCACGGGAGTGGGCCACGAAATATCCCGTGCGCGACCTTCCGTTCATCCTCGACACGGGCGTGATCAAGGACGTCCGGGTGTCGGGAGACGTTGCCGCGCCTGCGTCGGTCACATTCACCGCCGAGGCGACGTGCGCCCTGCCGTTCCGCATCCGGCAGAACTTCGACGCGGACTGGTTTGCCGTGACGCCGTCGCAGGGCGTTCTCAAGAAGGGAACGAACCGATTCACCGTCACGTTCATCCCCGGAAAGATGAAGGACCGCAGGTTCTGGCGCCCGGCCTTCCTCGTGCAGGCCACCAACGGACTGTCCCGCTGCGTGTCGGTCTACGGCGAGCGCACGGACTTCGCGCCGCCGGAGCGTCCGGTGTCGGACGGTCCCCGCACGATCTACGCGCCGGAATTCGCTCCAGCCGTCTTGTGCGGCAAGAAGGACGAGATGCGAGAGTTCGAGTTTGAGCTCAAGGAGGCCGGTACCTACTGGCTGTTCGCGCGGGCGAAGGGGGCGAACAGGTTCACGCGCGCGTACGTGTCGCTCGACGGCGGCGAGTTCAAGGTGGCGGGCATGCGTCTTTGGCCCACGCATGCGGTGTGGCACATGCTCTTCCTCGGAAAGAAGGGCTATTGCAGCGGGGGAGATCTCGTTGGAGGGTTCAAGCTGGAGGCCGGCCGACACACCATGCGCATCCGCGGCACAAAGAGAGATCCGTTCGAGCTGTTGGGTCTTGCCGTGTCCGACCAACCCCTTGCTTTCGAACCCCGCTAATCCTCTGTATGAAGCGCCGCCGCACTGGGACAACGCGCATCTTGCGCGTTGCGGATCCCCACGGGAGGGCCGCGCTCCTGCGCGGCCGCATACTGGGACAACGCGCATCTTGCGCGTTGCGGCAACGCCGGGATCGCAACCGTTTGTGCCCCGGCGCCACTCTCGCCGCCAAGATGGCGGCTCCCCATGCGGGAGGGGCGCGCTCCTGCGCGACCGCATACTGGGACAATGGGCGTCTCGCCCGTTGGTAGGGGCGGCGTTCCATCGCCGCCCGCCATCCGCCGAAGCAGCGAGAGACTTTTGTATGCTTTTTGTTACAACTTTTTTACAGTTTACCGGGTTCCGTAAATCGGTTGGAAATGGTAACATTTTGGGGTCAGGACGAATAGGAAAGGAACGACCCGATGAACAAAGCAGAGCCGTCCGGCGGAATTGACTCTCAGGTCCAGATGGAGCCCGCCGCGAACCAGATTGTTGTCTATCAGCCGAACGAGACCGTCCGGCTGGATGTTCGTCTTGAAAACGAAACAGTGTGGCTGACGCAAGAGCAGATGGCGTTGCTTTTTGGCAGAGATCAGTCGGTCATCGCACGGCATGTCGGCAACATTTTCAAAGAGGGGGAATTGGACATGAATTCAGTTTATGCAAAAAATGCATATACTGCTAGCGATGGCAAGACATATCAAGTTGCGTTCTACAACCTCGACGTAGTAATATCAGTCGGTTATCGTGTTAAATCAGTCCAAGGCACCCGTTTTAGGCAATGGGCAACCGGCGTGTTAAAAGAATATCTAATGCGCGGATATTCGGTTAACACGCGGCTGAATCAATTTGAAGACAGGGTTGACCGTCGCCTCGCCAAGCATGACGACCGCATCGCCTCCCTTGAACAGAAGGTTGATTTCTTCGTGCAGACGCAGACACCGCCGCTGCAGGGCGTGTTCTACAACGGCCAGCTGTGGGACGCCCGGGCGCTGATGCTTTCACTCATCTCTCGCGCGAAACGATCGCTCATCCTCATCGACAACTGGGCGAATACGGAGGTGCTCGACCTCTTCACGAAGAAACGCAAAGGCGTGCGACTGACGATTTTCACCTCGGAGCATTACGACAACAAGCACGTACCCCATCGCAAGATTTCCCCTGCCGACGTCGTGACCTTCAACGCGCAGTACCCGAAACTCGCCGTCCGCTACAACGAAACCTTCCATGACCGCTTCCTCATCATCGACGACAAAGAGCTGTATCTCATTGGCGCATCGCTCAAAGACCTTGGATCCAAGTGCTTCGCCTTCACAAAGCTTGACCCTAGCGCAATTAGCGGCCTTAAGATATCGGCGTTTCACCCCACCCCGTAGAACGGGCTGTCCGCCCGTTCATCTGCGTCTCGTACTGTGACAACGCGCTTCTTGCGCGTTGCGGCACCGCCCCCGGGATCGCAATCGTTTGCATCACAACCAGCCGAGTTTTGCTATACTATTCCCATACAACAAATCACCATGCATGCCACCGAAGAACAGATTGAGGAGGAACGCCACGACCATTGGGTTGTTTCCGACGATGTCTATGTGCTATATAAAGATTCCGACCAGCGTCTCGCCGGCGCTTGCCCATACGCCAAAATGATGACGGGCTTATGTGACATGAGGAGTGATAGACGATGATGATTGTCACGATGGCATCTCCGCCTGAAGAGAAGGTGCGTCTTTTCCGCGCGCTTTTTCGCGGGCGGGAGGATGTCTATGCCAAGCGGTATGTGAGCGCCAAGTCCGGCAAAAGCGGCTATTCTCCCGCCTGTGCCGTGGAGTGGGCGCGCGGACTCTGTGACAAGAAGCGCGTCGCATGTGCCGTCTGCCCGAACCGGCGTTTCCTGCCGATGGACGACGAGACGGTGCGGATGCATCTGACGGGACGCGACGCCAAGGGGCGCGATTTCACGCTTGGATGCTATCCACTTCTCGCAGATGACTCGGTGAAGTTCGCGGCAATCGATCTCGACAAGTCTACTTGGCGTTCCGACAGCGCATCAATCTGCGACATCCTGAAGGAGCTCGGCCTGCCCATTGCGCGCGAGCGGTCGCGTTCCGGCAACGGCGCGCATCTCTGGTTCTTCTTCGAGGGATCCCAGCCGGCGCGTTTCGTGCGCGACGTCCTGACCTACGTTCTGACGCTGACGATGGAGCGCAACCCCGAAGTGGGCCTCAACTCCTACGACCGAATTTTCCCAAATCAGGACCGTCTGCCGAAAGGCGGTTTCGGCAACCTGATCGCTTTGCCGCTCCAGGGCGCCGCCCGCCGCGCCGGCAACACGTGCTTCGTCGATGAGAACCTCGTTCCGTATTCCGACCAGTGGAAGTTCCTGAGCGAGTTGCCAATGATTACTGGGGAAAAGCTGTCCGAACTCCGTGCGCGGGCGCTGTCGGAGAAACGCGCGCTGTTGCCGCAGACGGATGAGGATGTGTTGCGGAACGAGCCCTGGACGCTCTTTAACCCAGTTCCACCCGCAGCGAATCAGGATGACGCAGGTGCGACCGCCGGCAGGGTGGCGTTTTCGACGAAACCGCCGAAATACGAATTGCCCCCTGAACACCGATCGGATAAGGTAGAAATCACGTTGGGGAATGCGGTCTACATCGTTCAGACGGAGGTGACGCCCAGCCTGCGCGGGCGTTTGATCCGTCTGGCCGCGTTCGTCAATCCCGAATATGCCAACATGCAGCGTCTCCGGCTGAACGTCTACAATACCCCTCGCGTGATCGATCGCAGCGTGAACGGCGACGACTATCTCATCCTTCCGCGCGGTTGCCTCGACGGCGCGCTTGCGACGTTGCGCGCGGTTGGCGCGGAGTATGAGGTGCGTGACAGACGGCAGGGCGGGACTGCGTTGGAAGGCGTCGCCTTCACGGGGGAACTCCGTGATGAGCAGCGTCTTGCCGCGTACGAACTCATCAAATACGATACGGGGGTTCTCGCGGCTGGGACGGCGTTCGGCAAGACCGTCCTCGCGGCGTGGATGATCGCCGAACGCAAGGTCTCGACGCTCGTCCTCGTGAACCGACGCGAACTGCAGTCGCAGTGGGTCGAGCGCCTTTCGCAGTTTCTTGGCATCTCGAAGAAGGACATCGGACGGATCGGCGGCGGCGCGCAGAAGGCGAACGGACGACTGGACGTCGCCGTCGTCCAGACGTTCTCGCGCATGGAGGACGCCTTTCTCGCTTCGGCGATCAAGGGCTACGGGCAGGTGATCGTCGATGAATGCCATGCGATCTCCGCGCCGTCGTTTGAACGCGTGGCGCATGCGTCGTCGGCCAAATACTTCCTGGGGCTTTCGGCAACGGTGGTCCGCAAGGACGGACAGCACCCGATCATCGAGATGGAATGCGGACCTGTCCGATATCGGGTCGACGCGAAGAAGATGAATGCGTTCAGCGCATTCCGCCACGTTGTCCGCGTGCGTCCGACGCCGTTTGTGCCGAAGGTGGACGTTCTGGAACACGAGGGGGAGTCCAAGTTCGCGGACATCGTGTCCGCGCTCGCGACCGACGTGGCGCGCAACAAGATGATTGTCCGGGATGTCGTCGATTGCGTGCGCGAAGGACGTTCCCCCGTCGTCATCAGCGAACGGCGCGAGCACCTGGACGTGCTGGAGCAGTTGCTGAGCGGGGCGGCCGACCACCTCGTCGTGCTGCGCGGCGGCATCGGGCGAAAGCAGATGCGTTCGCTGCGCGAGGAACTTGACGCAACTCCGCGTGACGAGTCGCGCATCATCCTCGCGACGGGCTCGTATCTCGGCGAGGGGTTCGACGACGCGCGGCTCGACACGCTCTTCCTGACGCTGCCGATCTCCTGGCGCGGGCGACTTATCCAATACGCCGGGCGTTTGCACCGCCAGTTTGACGGCAAGCGCGAGGTACGCATCTACGACTACCTCGACCAGCGCGTTGCGATGTGCGCGAAGATGTTCAACCGCCGCGCCGTCGGATACCGCGACATCGGCTACGAGATGATGATGACGAACGATTCGCTCAACGGGTGGCCGGAGGGAGTGGAGATACCGGTCTCGCTCCGTGAGGACGAAACGTTTGCCGATTCCATCCGTCGGATCGGGCGTGAGGGAATCGACGCCGAGACGGCGGATCTGTTCGTCCGTGCGGCGCTGGAGGGCGCGTCGGCGAAGGACGAGGCGCGAAGTGCGTCCGAGAGGTTCCTGTTTCGGTTTCTTGACGGTTTGCCGCGAACGAAAGGCCTGTTCGCGCTCAACGGGCGGCTTGACATCCCGTTCGGGCCGAATCCGTACATGGAGGTGGATTTGCTCTGCGTGTCGAAGCGGTTGGCGGTGGAAATCGACGGCGCGTTCCATTTCGCGGACGCAGAACATTACAGACGCGACCGCCGCAAGGACTTCCTGTTGCAGAAGAACGGCTATCTCGTCCTGCGCTTCCTCGCCGAAGACGTGACGCGCCGTCTCCAGCAGGTGATGGACGAAATCACCGCCGCTCTCATCTCCCGGCAGCAGGGTCCCGCGTGATCGCAATTCAAAGCAGACGAAGATGGCACTTCAATGGGCAAGACATTAGAAGAGACGAGGTGTGCATGAAATGCATTGTTGAACTCTTCGGCGACGACCGAAACGGGCGGAAGATGATCGCGTGGGGGCGGCGAATCGGCTGTACGGACGCCGGACACGTGTTTGACGCCGAACGCCGGAAGGTCGCCACGCGACTTCTCGTGGATGATGCCAATCCGTCGCAGAAGTCGTATCTCCTCGAACTCGTCGACAATCCCGCCGGCGTGAAAGCCATCCTCCCGGCGTAAACAGCGTACCCCCCCGTAGAACGGGCCGCCCGCCCGTTCATCTGCGTCTCACGCTGCCAAGATGGCGGCTCTCCATGCGGAGGGCCGCGCTCCTGCGCGGCCGCATACTGGGACAACGGGCGTCTCGCCCGTTGCCCCGCACGGGAGGGTCGCGCTCCTGCGCGACCGCATTCGTCTCTCACACCCGGTAGATTATGCATTACTATCGCCATAAGAGCGAAAACAGGTCTGACCTGTTTTCGCACTTTACGACCAACCACGGATCACGGAAATCTGCTATACTATCGCCATGAAACTTTGCGGGAAAAGCATAGGTTCGCGGGAATGTGCGCAGGAAAAGGCCTCTGGGTCGTCCAAGCGCACTATCCTTGTCGCGGGCGGGAGCACCTCTCCGGCGGTGCTAACGGAGACGGAGTGTAAGCATCGGAAAATTTGATATACTTTGCCGTGGAGACAAGGCATGAGCCAACGCATTTTCATCAGTAGCGTCCAACGCGAGTTCGCGAAGGAACGCAAGGCGCTCGCCGAGTACGTGCGCAAGGACGCGATACTCGGGCGATTCTTTGACGTGTTTCTTTTCGAGGAAGTCCCGGCGCAAGAGCGCAAGGCCGACGGCGTCTATTTGGCGGAAGTTGACGCATGCGACATCTACCTCGGTATCTTCGGCCACACGTACGGCAACGTTGATTCGTCCGGCGTCTCGGCTACCGAGCGCGAATATCTGCGGGCGGCGAAGCGCCACAAGACGCGGGCGATGTATCTCAAGGGCTACATTGAGAAGTCCGGTACTGGTACTGGTGACATGATCGCGAAGTGCGCCAGTTGGGGAGTTCCGGCACCCGAGTGGTACGAGGACGACCCCGACGACTTCCGCGTCGTCCTGAAACGCCCTGTTTCCGTGACGAATATGGTGAAAACTAGGGTAGAAACTAGGGTAGAAACTCGAGTGAAAACTGGGGTGAAGAGTTCGGTGAAAAGTTCGGTGGAAAGTTCGGTGAAAAGTAGGGTGAAAAGTTCGGTGAAAAAATTGTCGAGCGCAGAGAAGATAGTGGCATATCTTCGCACTACTCCAACTGCATCAGCACATGAACTGTCGATAGTTGTGAATCTCACAGTTAGGGCAGTCGAGAAGAACCTAAGGGCGTTAAGAGAATCTAATCGTCTCCGCCGCGTCGGCCCCGACAAAGGCGGCCATTGGGAGGTGGTTGGATGACCGCGGTATCGGTAGGGTCACGCGTCCCGCGTGACCGCACCGTAATGTAAAGGGCATAACAATGACTTCGTGGAGGAAAGAGGAGATCGAAATCGCGGACGGTACGAAGGTGCTGGCGCAGATGCCGGTCATTGTCTCCGCGAGTCGTTCGACAGACATTCCGGCTTTCTATTCCGATTGGTTTATGGAACGATTGAAGGCCGGGTATG
>CAMORM010000112.1 GCA_946623785.1 uncultured Verrucomicrobiota bacterium | reverse complement strand
TCGCGAACACCTACGACGACGAAGTCGACAATGCGGTCGCCGGCATGACGGCCGCTATCGAGCCCGCGCTCATCATCGTGCTCGCGGTCGTCGTCGGCACGATCGTCGTCGCGATGTTCCTGCCGATGATCAAGATCATCCAGACCGTCTCGGGAGGTGGCGCCTGATGAAGCGTGGCTTTACTCTCATTGAGCTCATGGTCGTCATGGCCGTCCTCGTGACGCTGATGGCGATTATGTTCCGCATTTCCGGCATAGGTGCCGACGCGGACAACAGGACGCGGACGATAGTTCGCCTCCAGCGGCTTGAGAACTGTCTTTCGGGCTACTACGCGGCGTTCGGCAGCTACCCGCCCGTAAAGCTGCATGGCATGCGCGACATATACCTGAGGGTCGGTGAACACGAAATCCAGTCAGACGAACGAAACGAGGGCATCTGGGGCTGGGATCCCGATGCATTTGTCGCCGGCAAGTACCAGGAAGCCGAGAGAACTGCCTGGCGTCAGGTGGAGGCTGCATGCAAGTCGCAGCCAGTCGCGTGCAACTTCCCGTTTCCGAGCGGATATCATGACGCGATCGTCGCGCTCTCCGAGCAGATGGCCGAGCTAGCGTCGGAGGGTCAGGACGAGGAGTACGAGGCATACTGGTCCGATTCAGGAACACGACAGAAGCTAATGGCCAAATTTGACGACGGTGGCTCTGATTCTGGCGGGACGGGGCGCTTCTCCGACAGGAAAGACGAGACGGACTGGCGTCAGCTCCAGTTGTTCAGGTTCGGCCTCATGAGCTTTTTGCTGCCGCGCTACCTTTTCATGATGGACGGCAACAGAGATTTCTTCACAAGTGGCTTTAAACAGTGGGAGAACAACAACGAACTTCCGAGCGACCCATTCGACGGAAATCGTTACAGCGGTTGGGAGAGGCTCAAGCAGATTAAGGAAAGTGCGGACAGAGGAAACAGACAGGACCTTGCTCGTCTTGCGAACATACCGTCCCAGGCCGCGTGCGCCCGCTGGATTCCGAATCTGGAGGGTGTATGTACATGCAACCGCAGCCCTTTGACCTTGTTTGGCGTAAACGTCAACAATGCGGACGGAAGCTCACTCAAGCTCAAGAAGGACCATGTGCCTGAGATTTACACGCCAGACGGTCCCGACAGCGGGTCGTTCAAGGACCAGTACATCCTCGACGGCGTTACCGTTCAGGACGGATGGTGGCACAGCTTCTACTATTACTCGCCTGAGCCACACCAGACATACGTTCTCTGGAGTGCTGGTCCCAACGGGCGCACGTTCCCGCCGTGGATATCGCGCTCTAAGCTTAGCTCCACGGCGAACAGGTGCGTCGCAGTCTGGACTGCGGACGACATAATCCACATGAGCAACTGACAAGGGGGGAAATGAAGTGAAGAAAGGTTTTACGCTCATAGAGATGCTTGTCGTGATCGGCATAATCGCGGTCCTCATGGGCACGGGCGTCGGTGCATATTCGGGTATCGTGAAGGCCGCCGAAAAGAAACGCTGCCAGGAGCTGGTGGCAGATACTGCGACGGCGCTGACGGCACTTTACCAGAAGAACGGAGCTTGGCCCAAGGCGCTCAGGCGAGGCAACGCGACGGACATTGAACTAGACAAGGACGCGGCGCTCCCGCTTGCGAAGGCTGGGTACATGTCGCTGTCCATTAACGACGGGAAGCTTTCCGGCTACGATAGATTCGGCATAGTCTCCCCGTGGGCGGCCGCGCATATAAAGAAGCGCGGCGTGGGGGCGTCGCTCTCAGACAAGGTCGGGGGCGGTTCTCTCCAGGACCATATCCTGCATTGCGCGCTGGATCTTGACGGAGACGGAATAATCAAAGGGGCCATCGTAGGGGGCGAGTCGGTCGATATACGCGCGACGGCGGCGGTGTGGTGCTGCGGCAAGGATGGCGTCATAGAAAGGTACTCGGCCGGTCGCAAGAAGGACGATGCGTATAGCTGGTCGCATGGCCAGACGATGGGGGTGCAATGAGCTCTGTGCGCAGAGGAGGCTTCACGATAGTGGAGATGATGGTCGTCGTGGCGATTGTCGGCATTCTGCTCGGCATTGTCACCACTGCGGCGTCTGCCTCCATAAAGCAGGCGCGCGGGCGCAAGGCCGAGGCGTGTCGGATGCTCGTCCAGCAGGCGATCGCAACGTACTATGCGCAAAAGGGCGAGTGGCCGGGTTCTGTCTGGCAGAAGATCGAGTCAGGAGGGTTGCGCGGCAACAAGAAGGGCACCCGTGGCGAGGTCTACACGCTCTCCGCCGACGAGGTAAGGAGCGCGATGCTCGCCATCTTGCGGGAGGTCAAGAGCGGCAATCCGCTCATGGATATATCTGGTCTCTACGTCTCCGCCTCGATGGACGAGCCGAAACACAAGCCATGTGGCCGCCACTGGGAGAACGGGGAGCAGCTCGAAACGTACTGGCCCGCCAATGGCGCGTACGGGCTTGATTTCTGGGACGCTGTGCATGGACGCAGGAAGGACAGCAATGCGAGGATGACGACGTCGCAGATGTCCTTCGGTTATCCGCATTCTGACGGCGGGTTCATGCCATTTGAGTTCGACTACTACATATCCTCGGACGAAATGAAGGTTACGACATGGCACTACTGCGGCAGATGAGGCGTAATGCGCGCGGTTTCACCCTCGTGGAGCTTCTGGTCGTGATGGCCATCATGGGGCTTCTCGGGACAATCTCCGTGGGAGGCTACCGCGCCATGCAGCGCGGCATGGAGGAGCGCGGCGTCATGGACAACATGAACCAGTTCATCCGCTCTGCCTACCAGCGCGCCCAGATAGACAGGCAGCCTGTCGCGGTGTACTTCTGGAACGAGCTTTTGCGGAAAGAGACCGATGACTCCCCGCCGATCGTCGTTGGCAGGGCGGTTGCGGTGCGGCGCTCCGGGCGCATAACAGACGTTGTTGGCGGAACGACCCTTTGCGACGAGTTTGGCGACCTCAGGTTCATGCGCCTGACGAAGAGCGATTCGGACGAAGACGACGATGATGATGACGCCTCCGCCTCTGGCTCCACTACGGAAGGTAACGGGATGTTCCTCTATCGCATCGACGACGGGGACCGCAGTTTCAAGAGGAGTGTGGTGAGCCAGACGACGAAGCGCAAGGAAGTCAACGACAGGCTGCTCGTGACGGGCGGCAATGCGGTGATCGAGTCGTATGCGTTCGTCGTCATTGACGCGGGAGGTGTGCAGTGGAACCGCGGTGACGCATACGGCTTTGAGTTCGCCGAGACGCAGCTTCCGCACAACTACATATTCGGGTCGGACTATTCCGATTCGGATTCAAGTCCCGTCAAGGACATCAAGGTTCTGCGGTTCAAGCCGGGGCGCTATTCGGGGACTGGCACTTCTGGCGGCGTTGAAGGGGATTACTCCATACAGGTGTCGAGTCTACGTCCCGACGCCACGGGATCGCTGTCGGCTCAGCCTGTCGCCACGACAAAAAGCCCAGTGGGGAGGAGGGCCACGGAGTGAAAGTGAAATGTGCATTTACGCTGATAGAGGTCAACCTTGCCATGCTGGTGATGGCGGGTGGGATTCTGTCTATCGTTGGACTGTACTCTCTCGGCTTTCGCGAAAACCGCCAGAGTACCGAGGATGTAGCGGGAGCCGCATACGCGGATGCAGTCCTGTCGCCGCTCGTGATGGCCCTGTCGGCCACGAACGTCACCTGGCGGCAGTTCAGCGAGATGAGAAACTACCCAGACGACAATGGATGGGCCGCCTACTTTGACTCCAACGGACAGGTGACGCAGAACCCCGAGTCCAAGGGGAGGGGTGTCTACGATCATGTCAAAAACGCGGTGGGAGACAGGGAGAATGTCCTCTCGTGGCCGACCGCATCAGATGCCGGGCTTAAAGCCGGGGTCGTGCTCATGCACAAGCGAGGGAGCGCTGTCGCGAGGCTGTCGTTCCGGGCGTCGACGATGCCGGCCACGCTGCTCGCGGCGCCGATGTACTACACAGAGGTCAGATTTCAGGGCGTTGTAGAGGAGGGACCATGAAACGCGCTTTCACCATACTGGAGCTTCTCGTCGCCTCTCTTCTTCTCGGGATGCTCGTGACGATTCTCACGATGATCTTCAATCAGTCATCCATTGCCTGGCGCACCGGCGTAGCCGGCGTTGCGGACTTGGACGAGGCGAGGGGAAAAATGGCCGAGCTTCGCGACGAGGCAGACAACGTCTACGTCTGGAACAACCAGCCGCAGCGTCTGCTGGGGCTCTGGAACGAGCAGGGGAATCTCCGTACCAGGGCAGTTGGCGTGGGGGATGGTGGCGAGTCCACGAAGTACCTCGAGAACAGCGCCTCCTTCTCGGACGACATGCGCCTGAACGAAATAAAGCCCGTCGACGTAGGCAGCGGCGATTCGGGAAACGGGTTCAACACGTACATCGTGAACGTGAAGAGCGCGGGTCCAGACGGCGAACTGGGAACATGGGACGACATTTGGAGCTATCCCGATGACTTCGACTAGAAAGGCATTTACGCTTGTGGAGCTGCTTGTGGTGGTGGGCATGATAGCCCTCCTAACGGGTGCTCTCTCCGTTTCCGTAGCTGGTGCGCAGAAGCGCGCCAAAATCGAGAAGGCTCGCTCGGACGTCAAGATAATCTCTCAGGCGATTCTCGCGTCCGAGAACTACTCGTCCGGTGGTGGCTACAAGCTCGACGCTGTCGGCGGTACATCTCCGAAGGAGGGCGAGGTGGCAGGCCCCTCGCTCCTCCGCGATCTGCTTGGGCAGGGCCGCTCGGCCGAGTCCGGCGGCAAAATTCCGGCGCTCCTGCTTGCCGCATTGCGTTCCGACAGCGTGATGGCCGATCCATGGGGCAGGCCATACAGGATCCAGATAAAGCCAGGAAGCGCCAGTGTCAGGATGACGAGCGCGGCGAGTTCTCTCAGGACTGGCTACTTTCTGCCCAACTTCTACAGGCTTTCCGCAAAGGAGCGCCAATGAAACGCAAAGGTTCTGCTCTGCTCGTCGTCCTTGGCATGATGGCGTTTATGGTCGTTTCGGCCGTTGCGTTCTCCGCCTACATGCGAACGTCCCGCCTTCCTTCAAGTTACCTCCGCCGCTCGAACGCATCGCGCCAGCTGGCGAAGGCCGCGGTCGCCGAAGCGATAGACGCGGTGGATCGCGCCATCGCGAACAACCCACACCCAGGCGTCGGTACGGAGACCGTCGAAACCGACGGCAGGTCCAGAAACCTCTGGCGCGGACGAGTCCTCCTCGCGACGAACCGCGTGGACGAGGTCGGCAAGACCGTCCCTGTCCTTACGATGGAGGCTCTCGCCTACATCCCGCCGCCGCTCGTCAACGATGTGCGCTACTACTCCCGCCTCACCCCGAACGCCGCATGGCACTCCTTCGGCTTCGACGCGGGGCGGTACGCCTTCTGCGCCGTCGACGTGTCGGACTACCTCGACGTCAACCGCCTTGCGGCAGACAGGCCTCGCTCATCCGCGCCGATTCGTAGAATCTCTCTCTCGTATCTATTCGAGAACGGGCGCGAGCACAGTTCTGCGGGTTCGGGTGCGGCGGAATGGGACACTTTCATGGAGCAGTTCAGGACGTTGGACGACGCGACTCTTGCGTTCAAGTATGACTCGAAGGTTCCGCTCGTGTCCATTGCAGACCTGAACCTGGCTCTCGGCGAAGGGGGCAAGGGAGGCCTCACGAGTCCCTTCTGCAGTTACGTGAACACAAGCGGCGGCGACGGGTTCTACAACGCCTCGTCCGACGACCAGCTCGACAAGTTCCGCCGCATGACGTTCGTGACGGACAGCTGGTTCGGCGGCTCCAGCAGGGCGTCAAATGACGAAGAGAGCGGCTACGAAGAAATATACGACTTGACAGACCCTCAGTACCAGCCGTTTCCGGCTTCGCTGCTCGGCGGCCCCGCGGGATCCAGCGTTGCGACGCTTGGGGCGATAATGGGCTGCACTACGCAGAGCAAGGCCAGGCTGCTCGACTCAATCCCCGTCCTGAGCCTCGTCTCTCTCTTCGACTACCTCGATTCGGACAAGGTTCCAGTCTCTCTGGCCTGCCCGACATTCGAGCGGACCCCCATGATCTGCGGGCTTAAGCCCAACATGAACGGCGGGCGGTTCTCCCTGAAGCTAGATCCGAAATCAGCCGATGTGTTTGGCGATAAGGAGTGTACGACTAAAATCCAGCCCACTGATCCTAGTTCCGGAGGTGGCGTCCGCGATGCCTATGCTGTTTATGAATACAAGATCGATCCAAACGAATTTGGGACGGCACTGACAAAGTTGACGCTCGGCACTTTGGCTGTATATCCGTTCCCTCATGATGACGGAGTGGACGATACGACGTTCACAGTCGACGGACGCGCCGTGTTCTTCCTGTCGCAAGACGACAGGCCGGTGAAGCTGCGCACTGGCAGCAGTGCCGATAGACTCCACGCCACTACCGGAAACATGACGGACGGCAAAGGCTTTTCCTCAGTAAACGGGACGATCACAGTTCCGTTCAAGTCGCGATCCAAAGACTTTACCCCCGGCGGCATGGAAGAGCAAGACGCAGTATTTGAAGACACACTCATTTCAGTCATATCGCCTAGCGACGTCTCGTCCGAGGTGTTCGCAAGGATTGTTTACAAATGGCAACAGCAGTATAATGCGAACTCGTCGCAATGGGATAACTTCTCCAAGCCTGCTACATGCGACATCGTAGAGGCTCATTGCGGTTTGCCGCCGCTTACGGCGAACGGTGAACCTGACGAGTCGTTCGCGCGTGACGAGGATTTCAAAAATATGCTGACGAGCGGGGGAAAAATTGCCACGCTCAGCATGGCGCTTATGGCTCGCATCGCCGACAAAAACGACAAAACAGTGGACCTTGTGCCTGCGCATATCCTCGACGACAAGACGTTCAACAACATCAACAACAGCGTTGCTTTTCCCCCAAATCAAGTGGCGGGCGACACGTACCCCGTCATGTTGTTCCCGACAGCGGTCAAGATTACTTTCTCGGGTGCTGGGCTTGACGTTGCGACGACTGCCCAGAACGCGGACTTCACGGGCGTCACGGCCGTCATGATCGACGACCCGAGGTACAACTACGCGCCCGAGAGCTGGTACGACGCCAACGGGGACATATCGAAGCAGACGTGGCTGAACAACAACGGCAGTACTGGAAACGGAATCTACAGCAGCAAGAACCGCGACGGGGACATCTTCCTCGCGACGAGCGACCAGGGGTACATGCAGTCAATCTACGAACTTGCGTTCCTTCCGCGTCTGTCGAACATGGAGAACGGCGGCGGCATAGTCGGCCCGGAGTACAAGAACCCCGACGACGGGCGAAAGGAATTCCTCGCACAGGAGCGGGCCATGAACAGCCACATCATGTGGAGTTCGTACCGTCCGTTCGCAACCAAGCTTGGCGCCGCGGACGACTTCGAGGGAATGGGCTTCACAAGCTCCGGGTCGGGCTTCAAGGTGAACCCATACTCCGACTCAACCAATGTCCTAATGGCCGCCTTCGCGAACACGCCGGTCGACTGGCGCCTGGCGTCCACTAACAACCGCGAGGTGGCGTCGATCAGGACCATGAAGTCGTCCGAATTCAACAAGAACTACGCCTGGAACGAATATGCCACAGAAACCACGTTCAAGTGGAAGGACCTCGAAGCCGTCGCCGGGAGGTTCATGGACGCCATCTGCCCGCAGAGCCAGCGCAACTCGCCCTCGGCAAGCTACACGGAATGGCAGACGGCGTGGCGCAACCTCGGCTGGATGTACGACCCGGACAGTCCCGAGTCGTTCTGCGGCGGGAACATAAGCGACGGCACCGCCGATCTCTGGGGCGTCGACAGGAAGTTCCTCTACGGCTACTGGCGCGACTGCTTCGCCGCGAAGCAGCAGCTGTTCCTTGTGTTCGTCCGCGCCGAGCCGTTCATGATGGGCGGGCAGGGCGTAAGCCAGTCGCCGCCGCAGCTCGGGGCGCGCGCCGTCGCCCTCGTGTGGCGCGATCCGGCGAAGTCGTCGTACACCGACCCCAGCACCGGCAAGACCGGCTATCCGCACCGCACAAGGGTTCTCTTCTATCGCCAGTTCGAATAAAAATGGAGGCACGTAAAATGAAAAAGGGATTCACGCTCGTCGAGCTTATAGTCGTCGTCGGCATAATCTGCATACTCGCGGGGATTCTGATCGCCTCGTTCTCGGGCGGCATCGAGTCCGCCAGGAGCGCCAAGTGCCTTACCAACATGCGCAACCTCGCAGCCGCCTGCCAGACCTACGGCATGGCCAATTCGTTCTACCCTGCCGCAGGGTCGTTCGAGAAGATAAGGATCGACGAGGGTACGGGCAACGCGCGGAAGGTTTTCTACAATCACAGCGGATGGATCAGCTGGAACTGCGGGCAGACATACGACTCCAGGCCGCAGTCTCATGTTGCTTCCTCCTCCTGGTTCACGAGCTGCTACGAAGAGGACGACGAAAGGTCGCGTTTCGCCCTCACAAACGGCGTGCTGTGGAAATACGTCTCGGCGAACAGCGAGGTGTACGTATGCCCGCAGCACCGCATCGTATGCCAGGAGAAGGGCGCGAACGCGCCAGTCTGGAGCTACGTCATGAATGAATATTTCAAGTGGGACGACACATTGGGCAGCAGGGCGAAGAGCGAGGACGAATACGGACGCGAATACGGCAACGTCAAGAATGCCGACAAGAGGCTGCTCTTCGCCGAGATACCTTTCGTCGAGGGGCTTGGGGACATCGACTTCTCCGCTTCGCCCGGAACGGAGCACGACTGTACCCTTCAGTACAAGCACGACGAGATTATCGGCTTCAACCATTCGGCAGGCAAGGCCGGGCTCTGCGCCCACGTTGCGTTCGCCGACGGGCATGCGGAGAAGATAATGATGCCCAAGGGCGGCATGACTATTGACGACGCGAGAAACCTTACCAGATTCCTGTGCGACGGCAAGGATTATACCTTGGAGAACGGACGCTTCAAGGAACTGAAGTGATGATCTCGATAATGATAGTCGACGACCATCCGATGGTCAGGGAAGGGCTTGCCG
>CAMORM010000111.1 GCA_946623785.1 uncultured Verrucomicrobiota bacterium | reverse complement strand
CGAGGGTAGTGCGGGACTCGCCCGTGCGAGAGTAGGACGCTGCCGGCTTTTTTTTACCAGGCCAGGTTAGCACAGCTGGTAGTGCGGCTCATTCGTAATGAGCAGGTCGGGGGTTCGAATCCCTTACCTGGCTCCATCCAGAAAGCGCGTTTCGCCTTGATTTCAAGCGGGTGAAGCGCGTTTTTTTTTGCAAGCGGCGCCGAAAGTTTGCTATAATACGCGGCCAAAGGGACTATCATGAACGAAGAACAGAAAACTGCAGCGGAGAAGTCGGTCGAGTCGGATACGTCGAGGCACTTCCTCCGCCAGTGGATCGAGGCGGACGTCGCCGCTGGAAAGACCGGCGGCAAGGTGGTCACCCGCTTCCCGCCGGAACCCAACGGATACATCCACATCGGACACGCCAAGGCCGTGTGCGTCGATTTCGGCATGGCGGAGCTTTTCGGCGGCGAATGCCACCTCCGGCTTGACGACACGAACCCGACGAAGGAGTCGGACGAGTACGCCGAAAACATCAAGAAGGACATCCGATGGCTCGGCTTCCAGTGGTCCGGCGAGGGAGACGCCGGTGAGCCCGGGTTCTACAACGCGTCGAACATGTTCGACAAGATGTACGAGATAGCCGAGGAGCTCATCCGCCGCGGCCAGGCCTACTGCTGCAACCTTACCCAGGACGAATGGAAGCAGTACCGCGGCGTCCCGGAGAAGCCCGGCACGCCTTCGCCGTCGCGCGACACCTCGCCAGAGCGCAACCTGAAGATCTTCCGCGAGATGCGCGACGGCAAGTACGCGGACGGAGAATGGTGCCTCCGCGCGAAGATCGACATGGCGTCGCCGAACATCCACTTCCGGGATCCTGTGATCTACCGCATCCGCCACGTGTCGCACTACCATCTCGGCGACAAGTGGTGCGTATACCCGATGTACGACTTCGCGCATCCGATAGAGGACGCGCTCGAGGGAGTGACGCACTCCATGTGCACGCTCGAGTTCGAGGTGCACCGTCCGCTCTACGACTGGGTCGTGGACCGCATGGACGAGCAGGGGCTGCTTCCTGTCCGCAACGGCGTCAAGATCCGCACCCAGCAGCGCGAGTTCGCACGCCTCAACATCACGTACACCGTGATGTCGAAGCGGCTCCTCCTGCAGCTTGTCACGGAAGGCCACGTGTCGGGATGGGACGATCCCCGCATGCCGACAGTGTGCGGCCTCCGCCGCCGCGGAATACCGCCGGAGGCTATACGCGAGTTCTGCGCGCGCGTGGGCGTTTCCAAGTTCGAGTCCGAGTCCGACCCCGCGCTGCTCGAGTGGTGCGCGCGAGAGGAGCTCAACCGCACGGCTCTCCGGCGCATGGCGGTGCTCGACCCGGTGAAGGTGGTGATTGACAACTGGGGAACGGGGAACGGGGAACGGGGAACGCGCGAAGTGGAGCTGCCGAACAATCCGCTGGATGAATCGGCGGGGACGCGCCAGATCCCGTTCTCTGGAGTTGTGTGGATCGACAGGGCCGACTTCATGGAGGTCCCGGAGAAGAAGTTCTTCCGCATGGCCCCGGGCCAGGAAGTGCGCCTCAGGGGCGCCTGCATCTTCAAGTGCACGGGCGTGGAGAAGGACGCCGATGGGCGCGTCGTTGAGATACACGGCACGTGGGACGAGGGCTCGTGGGGCGGTAACGCGCCAGACGGGCGGAAGGTGAAGGGCACGATCCACTGGGTCGACGCAGCGACTGGAGTCCCGGCCCAGGTGCGCCTCTACGACCGCCTGTTCACCGAGAAGGACCCGCTCAAGAACGGCCCCGAGGGTTTTCTCGCGTTCATGAACCGCGACTCGCTTAAGACGGTCTCGGCGTACGTTGAGCCGCTTCTTGCCGATGCCAAGGGCGGGGAGAGGTTCCAGTTCGAGCGCACGGGGTACTTCGTGTGCGACGAGAAGGACTCTGCGCCGGGCAAGCCGGTGTTCAACCGCACGGTAACGCTAAAGGACGGCTACAAGCCGGCCTGATGGGCAGGCGTTGAAACCCCAGCGGACCATAGTCCTCGCGTTTCTGCTCGCGATAGCGGCGGGCGCCGCGCTTCTGTCGCTGCCGTTTTCCGCGCCGCCGGGACGCCAGCTGGGCTTCCTCGAGGCGGCGTTCACGTCGTGCTCCGCGGTGTGCGTCACAGGCCTTACCGTCATAGACCCGGGAGCTGCGCTCTCGACGTTCGGCAAGGTCGTGCTCATGGTCCTCGTGGAGCTCGGCGGACTAGGGGTGATGTCTATCGGCACGTTCATCCTCGTGGTCGTCGGGCGCAGGCTTTCGATGGCCAACGAGTTCTCCGTGATGAACGCCTACGGCACCGAGCAGGTGAAGGGGCTCCGCGGGCTCGTGGTGTGGGGCGTGGGGATAATGCTCACGTGCGAGTTCGCGGGGACGGTCGTAATGTGGCATGTCTTCACGCGCGGGGCGGAGAGCCTTGGCGCAGCGCTTTGCGACGGCGGTGCGTGGTTCCGCGCCGCGTACCACGCGGTGATGGGATTCTGCAACGCCGGCTTCGCGCTGTCGGACGACAGCCTGATCCCGTTCCGCGGCGACCCGCTGATGGAGTGCGCGATGGGCGGGCTGTGCTTCGTGGGCGGAATAGGCTTTCTCGTGATAATCAACCTCTTCACCATCAAGTTCTGGCGGCGCAACCGCCTTACGCGCGGAAGGCTTACGCTCCACGCCAAGGTTGTGCTCGCCACTACGTTCATCGTGATCGCGGGAGGCTCCTTCCTGTTCATCCTGTTCGAGTGGAACGGCACGCTTGCGCCGATGTCGCCGTGGGAGCGCATCGAGTCCGGCATCGCGCAGACGGTCATATCGCACACCGCCGGCTTCACGCTGCTGCCCACAGAGAACATCAGGCCCGTGACGAGGCTCCTCAACGAGGCGCTGATGATGGTCGGAGGAAGCCCTGGTTCGTCGGCCGGCGGCATTAAGACCACCACCATAGCGGTGCTCGTCTTCACGGTCTACGCGATGTGCCGCGGCAGGAACGAGACGACGATCTTCGAGCGGACGGTGCCGCCGAGCGTCGTGCGCGAGTCGATCGTCATCTTCGTGTTCGGGTGCGTAGGAGCCGTGGTCGTATTCGGCGCGCTGCTGATCACGGAGACGGGCAACGCGGCGGCGGACTCGGGCAAGCTGCTCTTCGAGGCTGTTTCGGCGCTTTCGACGACCGGGCTTTCGCTCGGCGTGACGCCGCACCTCACGGTGGCCGGGAAGCTTGTCCTGATGGCGACGATGTTCGTGGGCCGCCTGGGCGCGCTTACGGTGGTCCTTCTCATCGGCAACCGCGAAGACCACCTGCACATCCGCTATCCGAACGAGGAACTGGTCGTGGGGTAGCCGGCAGCCGCCGGGAATCCATCCCTCGCCACGATGTTGCCAGTTTGCGCTCGTGCTGCGCGCTTTGGTGTGGTATAATCGCGGTAAATCCTAAGGCAAGGAAGATCAGTTCGATGAAAAGACTAATTGCGATAGCTTTTTCCGTTTCAATGGCGGCGGGATGCGCCATGCTTGGGTTTGGGCCGTCGGCCAGGACGGTCGACCTGAAGGTGGACCATCTGCACAAGCAGATGAACGCGCAGAAGCCCGTGTTCTCGTGGCGAATGGAGTCGAAGGGCCGCGAGTCCCAGAGCGCGTACAGGATCGTCGTCTTCAAGGGCGTGACGCCCAACGTGCGCAAGAAGGTGTGGGACTCCGGCGAGGTTGAATCCGGCGTCAGCGTTGGCGTGCAGTACACCGGTCCCGAGCTGGAGAGCCTTGCGCGCTACTCCTGGCAGGTCCACGTGAGGGATTCGGGCGGCGACTGGCTCGCGCCGGCCGAGGGCAGGTTTTCCACCGGTGCGTCGCCGTCGTTCTGGGAGGAAGGCCCGGGGCGGACCTCGAAGTGGATCCGGCCCGACGCCGACATGCCTGAGCCCGACAGGAAGAGGGAGGTCTCCGCCCCAGTCACCGGGCGCTTCATGAAGGGCGTCGTCAACCACGCGAGCGTAAGGCGCGCGTTCTGGTGCGTGACCGGGCTTGGCGCGTTCGACGTGTTCGTGAACGGCGAGAAGGCGGGCGACGAGTTCCTCAAGCCGGGCTTCACGCACGTGAAGAAGTGCCGCCGCTCCTACAACATCGACGTGACGCTGCTCATGAAGACCGGCAAGGGCGAGAAGAACGTGTTCGCGGCGGAGGTGTCCGCCGGCTGGTGGCGCGACAAGATCGTCAACTACGCTGGCAGCGACTGTGCGTTCCGTTCCGTGCTCAGGGTGCTGTACATGGACGGCACGGAGAAGTACTTCGGCACGGACGAGACGTGGCTCGCGCAGTTCGGCGGCCCGGTGAAGAACGCCTCCATATTCGAGGGCGAGGACTATGACGCGAACCTGGAGGACGGCGCGTTCCGCGCGGGCACCGCGAAGGGCTTCGTGCCCGCGAAGGAGAGCGTCGAGTTCAAGGGCGAGATCCGCCCGATGGTGGGCGCGCCGATCCGCCTGCGCGAGGACCTGGCGCTTCTGCCCGTGGATGCCTATGTCTGGAAGGACGTCGAGAACGCCGACCCGTCGAACAAGGTCTTCGGCACGGTCAGGAAGATACGCGAATACAAGGACGGCGGCTCGATGGCGCTCAAGCCCGGCGAGAAGCTGGTTGTGGACTTCGGACAGAACGCCGCCGCGGTTCCGGAGTTCGAGTTCTCGGCCGCGAAGGGCGTGAGGCTCGAGTTCCTCAACGCCGAGATGCTCAACGACGGCAACGGCGAGCGGTCGCGCGGAAACGACGGCCCCGCTGGTTCCACGTACCGCGAGAACATGCGTGGCGCGCGGACGAGCGCAAGCTATGTGTTCGCGGGGAAGATCAACGGCGAGAAGTACCGCCCTAACTACACGTTCTTCGGCTACCGCTACGCCACGCTCACGGCCACTGGCGACGTCACGATCAAGAGGATCAGGTCCGTGCCTGTGACGTCCATTGCGCGCGGCAGCGAGACGGCGCACATGGTCACCGGAGTGCCCGAGGTCAACAAGCTCCTTTCGAACATCCTCTGGGGACAGTACTCCAACTACCTTTCCGTCCCGACGGACTGCCCGCAGCGCAACGAGCGCCTCGGATGGACGGCCGACACGCAGGTGTTCACACGCGCTGCGTCCTTCAACGCCGACGTGTACGGCTTCCTCGCCAAGTGGATGGACGACATGGTGGACTCGCAGGACAAAGACGGCGGGTTCCCGTCCGTTGCGCCTTTCGCCCAGTACGGTAACGAGACGTTCAACCTCGGCTGGGCGGACGCCGGGATCATAGTGCCATGGACCATCTGGACGCAGTTCGGCGACACCACGGTCATCGAGCGCAACTGGGACGCTATGGTCAAGTTCGTGAAGAAGCTCGACGAGACGAAGTACAAGTACGACGACAAGCACTACACCTACGCCGACTGGCTCTCCTACGAGAAGTACGAGACATGCGGGAACAAGTTCGGCAACTGGGGCACGTGGAAGGACGACAAGGATGCCAGGACCTACCGCGAGTACCTGGCGGCCTGCTACTGGCTCTGGGACTCGCACATGATGTCCGAGATGGCCGCCGCCATCGGCAACAAGGCCGACGAGGCGTTCTTCAAGGGCTGCGCCAGGCGCGCGCTGGCGTACATCCGCGCAACGTACCTAGAGGAGGACGGGCTTCTGCTCAAGCCGTTCCGCGACATGCAGACGGCCTGCCTCTTCGCGCTCAGGTCCGGCATCCTGAACGGCGACGCCGTTGCCGCGACGGCCGAGACGCTGAAGAAGAGCATAAGCGACCATGGCGACTGCCTGCAGACGGGGTTCCTCGGGACCTCCATCCTCATGGACACGCTTACGTACCAGGCTGGCTCGCCAGACGTTGCGTATACGCTCCTCCTCCAGCACAACCACCCGAGCTGGCTCTATTCCGTGGACCAGGGCGCGACCACCGTCTGGGAGCGCTGGAACAGCTACACAAAGGCGGACGGATTCGGCCCCGTGGGGATGAACAGCTTCAACCACTACGCCTACGGCGCAGTCGCGGCGTGGATGTACGGCACGATGGCGGGCATCAAGGCGGAGGAGCCCGGCTTCAAGACCATCAAGCTCGCCCCTATCCCAGACAAGCGCATGGGATTCGTGGACGCCTCTTACGATTCGCCGTACGGCAGGATCAAGAGCTCCTGGAAGTACGACGATTCCGGAAGGTGCATGTGGAAGTTCACCGTGCCGCCGAACACCACCGCGAAGGTCGTGCTCCCCTGCGGCGACGAGAAGGTCTACAAGCCGGGCACATACAGCATGGAGATCAAGTAGCCAGGTGGACTTTCCCGAACATCTGTGCGACTACGCGCGCCGCCTCGCAGGGCGCGAGCCGGCGTTCGCGCTCCAGATGCGGTATGATCCGCGCGAGGACGAGCCCGACGGCTTTGGCCCCGATCCGTTTGGAGAGGAGTCGCACGCCTCCGGGTGCTTCGGCCTGAAGCAGCGGTTCCCGGACCGTGTGCTCGTGATGGCGTCCGACAGGTGCTTTGCGAACTGCAGGCACTGCACGCGCCGCGGACTCCTCGGGCGAGCCCAGGTTATCCGGACGGACGAGGAGCTTGACGCCGCCGTTCGCTACGTGCTTGCGCGTCCGGACGTGCGGGACGTGCTGATATCCGGAGGGGACCCCCTGACGCTTGACGACGAGCACGTGATGCGATTCGTGCGCGCGTTCTCGGCGCTCGACCAGGTGGAGGTCGTGCGGCTATGCACGCGCGCGCCGAGCGTTAACCCCGGAAGGATCACGCCCGAGCTCGCGTCGCGCCTGGCCGTGTGCGGGAAGGTGTGGGTCAACACGCAGTACAACTGCGCCGGGGAGCTCACGCCCGAGGCGGAGATCGCCTGCGGGATACTCGTGTCGGCGGGAATACCGGTGTCGTGCCAGACGGTCCTCCTGAAGGGGGTGAACGACTCCGTGGAGAAGCTTCTCGCGCTCTTCCGGGCGCTGCAGCGCGCAAGGGTGCGTCCGTACTACGTCTTCACGTGCGACCCGGTGGCGGGCATATCGCGCTTCCGCGTGTCGGTGCGCTGCGCCGCGGAGCTGGAGCGCCTCTGCGCGGAGCGGATAGGCGGGCTTGCGATGCCAAGGTTCGTGGCCGACGTTCCGGGGGCGAAGCGAAAGATGCCCGTGGCGGAGCTTGCGGCCCTCGAAGACGTCGGGGGCGCGCCGTGAAGGTCTTTTCGCACGAAGCGATGGACACATCGTTCACCGTCCGCTTCGCGAGCGGCGACGAATCGCTGTTCGAGTCCGCGGCACATGCCTGCTTCAGGCGGATAGACGAAATCGAGGCGCGCCTTTCGCGCTTCCGAGACGACAGCGACGTTGCCGTGGTGAAGGCCCTCAAGCCCGGCGATGTAGCGGTTGTCTCACCGGAGTTCATGGGGGCCCTCATGGCGTCTGTGCGCGTATGCGCCGCCACTCGCGGCGCGTTCGATGCGACCCTTGGCGCGGCGATGGACGTTGTTCGGAACCGCGCTTCGGGATGCCAGGGGGGCGATGACTTCGGGGAGGCGATGGCATGGTCCGGCATGAGCCGTCTCGTGCTAGATCCGGACCACATGCGCGTTGCCGTGAAGAGCCCGGAAGGCGCGGAAGGCGAATGGCGCGCGGTCTCGCTTGATTTCGGGGGCGTCGGGAAGGGTTTCGCGCTCGACGAATGCGCGAAGGTCCTCAGGGGCGAGTTGTACGAGCTCGGGGATTTTCTCCTTGATGCAGGGGCTTCGACGGTTCTTGCGAGCGGTGCGGGGCCGGGCGGGAATGGCTGGAAGCTCGGCGTGGGCGGGAGGTGGAAGGGCCGTTCGAGCAAGGTGCGGGACTTCGTGCTTCTCAGGGACGCCGCGCTTTCGGGGTCTGGATTCGAGGTTCAGGGCGAGCACATCATAGACCCGCTCGGGCGGAAGATGGGCACGTGCTGGGGGCAGAGCTGGGCCGTGGCGAGGGAGGGCGCGGTTGCCGATGCGCTCTCCACGGCGGCGATGTCCCTGACAGCCCGCCAGCTGGAGACTGCGTGCGAAGAGCTGGAGGCAGGCGCATTGATTGCGCGCGACCAGCCCAAGATGCTGGACAAGGTCCGCTCGCCGCTTTTCGCCGTTGGCCGCTGGACTGCGCTTTGCGGCTGAAATCGTCCGAAGCCGCGACTGCGCCGGCTGCCGCGCGGTCTGTTTCCTGGATTGCCGGCGGACTGGCGGACGCCAAGAAAACCGATGTTTGCGCTTGCATTCCGGCGGGATTTTGGTAAGATACGCGCCAATTCGTTTCTGAACATCAGGAGTTAACACAATGGCGAACATCAAGGGCGGCCGCGCGGCTCGTAAGCGCGATCGCCAGAACAAGAAGGCGAACACGCGCAACACCGCCGTTAAGGCGATGCTGCATACCACGCACAAGAAGCTCTTCAAGCATGCCGATGCGGGCGACAAGGCCCAGGCGGAGAAGGAGTTCAAGGCGTTCGTGAGCGGGCTCGACAAGGCGGTCAAGAAGGGCGTGATCAAGAAGAACACGGCCGACCGCAAGAAGTCCCGCGCGCAGCTCAAGCTCAACAAGATTGCCGCGAAGTAAGCGCTTTGCGGCGATTCGATGGCTGTCGATGGCTGTCGGCTTGCAATGATTCGACGGCAATCGGCTTAGGTCGGATGCCGTCGGATTCGTTTTTTCTCTTACAAGTCTCAACACAACTAAGGAACACGAAAATGGCTAAAAAGACACTCAGGGATGTGGACCTCAAGGGCAAGCGCGTTGTGATGCGCGTCGACTTCAACGTGCCGATGGCGAAGGACGGCTCCGGCGTGATCACGGACAACACCCGCATCGTTGCGGCCCTGCCCTCGATCAAGTATGTCCTCGAGCAGGGCGGCAGCCTCGTCCTCATGAGCCACCTCGGCCGCCCGAAGGGCAAGGGCTTCGAGGAGGCGTTCACCCTCAAGCCGGTCGCCGAGGAGCTTTCGAAGCAGCTCGGGCAGGAAGTCAAGTTCGCGCCTGACTGCATGGCGGCGGACGAAGCGGCCGCGGCGCTCAAGCCCGGCGAAGTCCTGCTCCTCGAGAACACCCGCTTCTACAAGGCCGAGGACGGCAAGGTGAAGAAGGAC
>CAMORM010000110.1 GCA_946623785.1 uncultured Verrucomicrobiota bacterium | reverse complement strand
CTGAGCCGCGAAGCGGCTGCAAAGGGCCGCGCCATCTTTGCGAGCCTTCGGAGTTCGAGAAACGATGGACAAGATGACTGGAAGTGGGGTGTGGTGAATTACGGAGATGCGCCCGCGGCCGGGATGGTCCTGTCGCGCGGTTTGTGCCGGAGGCGCGTGTTTGGTATACTGTCGGCCGTGGGACTGATGTCGGCGACAGCATTGATCGGCGCGGAGCGGTTTTCGAACTCGTTCGTGACCGTTGAAGGCGACGGCGTGCGCATTGCCGACGACGGAAGCATTCATTTCCCGAATGCGGAATCCCCCGCCGCGCTTATGCACCTGATTGCCCAGCTTGGTATGGCATAGAAGCTGTTGCCGAATAGCCAAAGGAGTTTGGGAAGAGGGGTCTCGAATGGCATCTGAATCAGTTGGAGCTCCAGACTCAAACACCCAAACACCCAAGCCCTTGCGAGGCCGAGGCGGCCACATTATGCCCAGTTCCCGAAAAGGCTATACAGGCGTTTAAAATTTTGCACTTTCTGCTTACACAATGCCGCCGTTTTCAGTATAATATCAACATTTCACGCTTTTAGCGAAATAAGACGAAAGGGGAAAGGACAACAAATGAGCACCGAAGCGTATGATACAACCGGCGGAATGCCAACCAATGCCACGTCCGAGGGATCATCGACGATTGGCTCGATCATCGGCTTCATAGTCACGGCCGTGACGTGCTTCACACTTGGATGGCTTGGTTCTGGAATGTGGATGGCCTACAAGATGGCGGAGATTCCCAAGAAGATGGCGGCGCAGCAGAAGCAGCAAGACACAACGGTTGCGGTGACGAACGCCGAGCTTCGCGTATACAATCTCCCCGAGCGCTTCGTCGCCCACGCGGAGGCTGAGCAGGAGGTTGACCTGCTGCCGCAGATCGACGGCTACGTAAAGGAGATCAAGTTCAAGGAAGGCGACCTCGTGAAGGAGGGACAGCTCCTCTACGTGATCGACGACGAGCGCTACCAGGCCGTAGCGAACCAGCGCAAGGCCGACCTAGAGGCGGCCGAGGCCGAGGCGCGCCGCGCCGAGAGGTACTGGGAGCGCATGCAGAAAGCGGACTCCCGCGGAATCACACAGCTCGAGCGAGACAACGCCGAGGCTGGCGCGGAGAAGGCGAAGGCGGCAGTCCTCCAGGCGAAGGCGAATCTCGTGGTTGCGGAGTACGACCTCAAGAAGACTCAGGTTCTCGCGCCGATCACCGGCCAGATCGGAAAGTCGTCGGCCTACGTGGGCGACTACGTGGCGCCATCCAAGGGCGCGCTCGCCAAGATCGTGCAGGTCGATCCGATCCGCGTGAGCTTCCCCCTCACGGACCGCGCCTACATCGCGTGGCGCCAGGCGCAGAAGACGGGCGACGCGAAGGCTTTCCGCATGCGGCTCGTCCTTCCGGACGGTTCGGAATACGACCGCGAGGGCGCATGGGACTTCGACGACAACCAGATGTCGCGCGAGACCGCTTCGATCATGATGCGCCTGAAGTTCCCGAATCCCGAGCGCCTGCTCATACCGAACAGCTACGTCACGCTTCTGACGGACTACAAGGATCCGCCGAGCTATCCGTCCGTGCCCCAGCAGGCGATCTTCGACCTCCCCGGCGGAAACCAGGGAGTGTGGATACTCAAGGAGGACATGACAGTCGAGCAGCGCCCTGTCGAGACGAAGGAGGCCTTTGCCGGATGGACGCCGCTCGTGAAGGGTGTGCAAGCTGGCGAAAGCGTTGTCATCTCGGGGATTTCCAAGCTCGGCCCGGGCGTGAAGGTAACGCTCGTCGAGCCGACCTCCAACGACGACATCAACGCCAACCACAAGTCCCCGATCGAGGAGTAAGGACCAAATGAAGCTCTCGCTCAGGAAATCGATCGACGAGATCAAGACGTTCTCGAGGGTGTTCGTGGAGCGTCCGCGCTTCGCGATGGTCATCGCCATCGTGCTCACCATGGCCGGCGTCATGTCCATCAAGTGGCTGCCCGTCACGCAGTATCCGCGCGTGACGCCGCCGACGATATCGGTGAGCTACAACTACCCCGGCGCGAACGCGAAGGAGGTGCTCAACACAGTCGCCATGCCGCTTGAGGACGAGGTGAACGGCGTTGACGACATGCTCTACATGACCGGGCAGTGCGGAGACGACGGCAACTATTCGCTCAACGTGTCGTTCGAGGTAGAGTCCGATCGCGACATGGACCAGGTCAAGGTGGAGAACCGCGTGTCTCAGGCCGAGGCAAAGCTCCCCAGCGAGGTGAAGCAGCTCGGCAAGCGCGTCCGCGCGCAGAACTCGGACATGCTCGGTTTCATAGCGGTGCGCTCTCCTAACGGCACGCTCTCGCGCCTCCAGATTTCCGACTACATCTACGCGAACATACAGCCGGTGCTGCTGCGCGTGGACGGAGTGGGCGACGCAACGGTCTACGGGCCCAAGCTCTCCATGCGCGTTTGGCTGGACCCGGCGCGAATGGCTGCCCAGGGCATGAACACCGAAGAGGTGATGGCTGCCGTGCAGAAGCAGAACATCCAGGCATCGCTCGGATCGGTTGGCTCCGCGCCCACGGGCGAGCACGCGGCGTGGACGATGTCGCTTCTCGCTAAGGGCCGACTGATGTCGCCGAAGGAGTTCGACGACATCGTGGTCCGGCGCGACGAGCAGGGCGGCGTGGTGAGGCTCAAGGACATCGCGCGCACCGAGATCGGCGAGCAGAACTACATGTTCACCGGCCAGCTAGACGGCGGGAACGCCGTGTCCATCGCGCTCCAGCAGAAGCCCGGCGCGAACGCCATAGCCACGATGAAGGCCATCCGCAAGGCGATGGCCGAGCTCAAGGAGTCGTTTCCGGACGACCTCGACTGGGTCATCCCCTACGACGCCACGGACTACGTGAGCACGTGCATCGACGAGATCGTCTTCACGCTCCTGATTACGTTCGGCCTCGTGGTGTTTGTGTGCTACCTCTTCCTCCAGGACTGGCGCGCCACGCTCATACCGTGCCTAACGATCCCGGTGTCGCTCTGTTCAACGTTCATCCTCATGGCCGTGCTCGGATATTCGATCAACATCCTAACGCTCTTCGGACTCGTCCTCGCGATCGGCGTCGTGGTTGACGACTGCATTGTTGTCGTGGAGCGCGTCCAGTTCCTCATAGAGACGCGCGGACTCAACTCCAAGGAGGCGACGATCCAGGCGATGAGCGACGTGACGTCCGCCGTCATCGCGACGACGCTCGTGCTGCTCGGCATCTTCGTGCCGGTCGGGTTCATGAGCGGCATCACGGGGCGAATCTACCAGCAGTTCTCGGTGACGCTCTCGGCGGCGGTCTGCTTCTCGACGCTCTGCGCGCTCACGCTCGCGCCGGCGCTCTGCTCTCTCGTCCTCCACGAGGCCCGTCCATACAAGCACGGACCGCTTGCGTGGTTCAACTGGCTCGTCAACTCGTTCAAGGGGGTTTTCGTCCACGCGGCCAAGTGGCTGGCAAGGCGAATATTCCTCGCTTTCGCGCTCCTCGTGCTTACGATCCTGCTCACAGTGCAGGCCTTCATGTCGACCCAGACGTCGTTCCTGCCCGAGGAGGACCAGTGCGTGATCTTCGCCGCGATGGAGATGCCGGAGGGCTCCACTCGCGACCGCACGCGCGACGTCTCGCTGCGGGCCGTGGACGCGCTTCTCAAGGTCCCCGAGGTTCAGAGCGTCCTCACCATAACCGGCTTCTCGATGGTCGGCGGACGAGGGGAGAACCAATCCATGGTCATCATCGACCTCAATGACTGGAGCAAGCGCAGGCGGCAGGACCAGAGCGCGGCGGCATTGACGCGCAAGCTGCAGGATGAAGTCCTTGCGCAGATCCCCGAGCCCAGCTGGAAGGTGTTCATGCCGCCGGCGATCCCCGGCCTCGGAATGGCAAACGGAATCACGTTCCATCTCCAGGACAAGGGTTCTGCCGACCCGACCCGGATGGACGCGGTGAAGAACATGGTCCTTGCCGAGCTCAACGACAAGTCGAAGCACCCCGACATCATGGTCGCGTATTCCGGGTACAACGCAATCACGCCGCACCTCCGCTTCAACCTCGACCGCGTGAAGGCCGAGATGTTCAAGGTGCCCGTGGGCACGGTCTACTCGACGCTCCAGAACTACCTCGGATCAAGGTACGTGAACGACGTCAACCTCGGCACGCAGGTGAACCGCGTGACGGTCCAGGCCGACTGGGAGGGCCGCGCGACGCCGGAAGCGGTCGCCCGCCTCTACGTGCGCGGCGAGAACGGCGCGATGGTGCAGATCGGCGCGCTCGGCGACATCACGCGCGAGCTCGGGCCGCGCACCGTGTATACGCGCGACAAGTACGTGTCCAGCTCCATCACGGTCATGACGATGCCTGGCGTGGCCTCCGGCAAGGTGATGAACGACATCCGCAGGGCGTTAAAGGAGATGCTGCCGTCCGACTACGGCTTCGACTGGGCCGACCTCTCGTTCCAGGAGGCGCGCAACGAAGGCAGCGCCGCTCCGCTCATCGCGCTCGCCGTGCTGTTCGGCTACCTCTTCCTCGTGGCGCAGTACGAGAGCTGGACGATTCCGCTGCCCGTGATGCTCTCCATCTTCGTGGCCGTGTTCGGGGCGCTGTGCGGGCTAAAGTGGTTCGGCATCTGGATGACGGGCTCGCCGTATCCGCTCTCGATCTACGCGCAGCTCGGACTCGTGCTGCTCGTGGGCCTTGCCTCGAAGAACGCGATTCTCATCGTGGAGTTTGCGAAGGACAAGCGCGAGAACGAGGGCTGCTCGATCGTGGACGCCGCGGGCGCGGCGGCTGGCGAGCGACTCCGCGCGCTGCTGATGACGGCCCTCACCACGCTGCTCGGCACCCTGCCGATGATGATCGCGACGGGCGCAGGCGCGGCGAGCCGCAACCACCTCGGCACCACCGAGTTCTGGGGCATGTTCGCGTCCGTGTCCTTCGGCATCCTGCTCGTCCCCGGGCTCTACGCGCTCTTCCAGACGTGGCGTGAGCGCATCAAGCGCTTCTTCGGCTACCTTTCCGCAGTGGCATACAGGCGCCGCACGCTGAAGGCGCGCGCAGCAAGGGATTGACGGACACATGTCGTATCTTGAATACCATCGGCTCATAATGGCGTTCGCGCTCGCGGCGGCGCGAGTGGGGGCGGCGTTCATGGCCTGCCCGGCGCTCTCCGAGTCGATGATATCGGGAACGGCGAGAAGGGCTGCGGTCATCGCGTTCGCGGCGCTCGTGGTGCCGATGGCGCTCAACGGCATGCCGCCGGGGGAGCCGAACGTGGCGATGCTCGGCGTCATAGCGCTGCGCGAGGTGCTTGTCGGGTTCGTGATAGGCTTCTTCGCCGCGATCCCGTTTTGGGTCGCCGAGAACATCGGAAACGTGATCGACAACCAGCGCGGCGCCACGATGGGCGAAGTCTACTCGCCTCTTTCCGGCGCGCAGGTCTCGACAACCGGCATCTTCTTCACGCAGGTCGTTTCGACGATCTTCTTCGTGTCAGGCGCGATCTTCCTGCTGCTCGCCGCGATCTACAAGAGCTACGCCATCTGGCCGATGTTCGGCGACTTCGTGAACTTCGCGCATGACGCGCCGGAGCAGATGCTTGGCGCGCTCGACGGCCTGATGCGCAGCGCCGTGGTCATCGCCTCGCCGGTGATCATCCTGATGTTCCTCGCCACCATCGGACTCGGGTTCGTAAACCGAACCGCCCCGCAGCTCAACGTGTTTTTCCTCTCGATGCCCGTGAAGTCGGCGCTGGGAATCGCGATGCTCGTGATCTACCTGCCGTTCATCATGGACATGTTGATGTACACCGACGACGCGGACATACTGCGTCCGGCGATGAAGGTGTTCGGCGCGGGCGGATGACGATGCCGCGGCGCCCAGTTGTAACCGGAAGGGTGAGAAGTGGCTGAAGGCGGCGAGAAAACCGAGATGCCCACCCCGAAAAAGCTGCGCGACGCGCGGCAGAAGGGGCAGGTGTGCACGAGCAAGGACGTGGTTTCGACCGCGCTTCTCGTGGTTCTCCTCGCGTTGCTCGGGGTGATGGGCGTGATGCTTGCGGACGACACGGCCGACCTGATCCGCTTCATCGGCATGCGCATAGGCGAGAACGACATCCCCGCCCTGCGCGAGGCCTCGAGGATGACGCTCTACGTGATCATGAAGCACTCGTTCATCTTCGTCGTTGTTGCCGCGTTCGTGGGCGTGGTGGCGAACATGGTGCAGATCGGTTTCATCTTCACGCTCGAGCCGCTCAAGCCCGACCTGAAGAAGATAAACCCCGCGGAAGGCGCAAAGAAGATATTCTGCATGAAGAACGTGTTCGAGTTCCTGAAGAACGTGGCGAAGGTCGTCTTCCTCGGGTACCTCATCTACAAGATCGTCGAGAAGTCCATACCGGCGCTCCTGCCGATGTGCTACGGCACGGTGGACGACATCTTCCCCGTGCTCAAGTCCGTGCTCTGGAGCCTTGCCTGCTACACGGCGTTCGGCTACATCGTGATCGCGATCGTGGACCGGATATTCCAGCAGCGCAACTTCACGAAGCAGATGATGATGACGAAGGACGAGGTCAAGCGCGAGTACAAGGAGATGGAGGGCTCGCAGGAGGTGAAGCAGGCGCAGCGCCAGTTCCGCAACGAAATCCTAAACGGGCCGGATCCTCGCGCCGCCACCAAGCAGGCTGACGTTGTCGTGACGAACCCGACGCACTACGCCGTCGGCGTGCGCTACAGGCCGGAGGAGGCTCCGCTTCCGAAGGTCGTCGTGTCCGGGATGGACCGCCTCGCAAAGATCATCCGCGAGACCGCCGTGGCCGAGGGGATCCCGATAATGGAGAACGTGCCGCTCGCACGCGCGCTCTACGCGAAGGTCAAGGTCGAGGAGTTCATCCCGGTGGAGCTCGTCGAGCCCGTCGCGGAGGTCCTCAAGATGGTCAAGGCGCTCGACGACGCGCGCAAGGAAGACGAGGAGCTCGACTCCGTCAAGCTCTGAGGCCATGCGCCGCCCGGGCAGAATCGAGGGCATTTTGAACGAGAACGACAAGGAGACTTCGGACGAACTGAGATCAACGCGGCGAGTGACGCTCTGCGGGATGTCGGTCAACGTGGCGCTCTCCGCGCTTAAGGCTGTGGTCGGCGGGCTTGCGGGCTCGCAGGCGCTCATCGCGGACGCCGTTCACTCCTTGTCGGACCTCGTCACGGACTTCGCCGTGCTGCTCGGCGTCCGATACTGGACCGCACCTGCCGACGGCGAGCATCCCTATGGCCACGGCAAGATACAGGCGGTCGTGGCGGCGGCGATCGGGCTTGCCCTCGCGGCCGTCGCGCTTTGGATCGGTAGGACGGCGTCTATGCGGCTGCTCGATGTCGCCGGAGGGGCGGAGCCAGCCGCCCCTGGCGGGGCCGCGTTCTGGGTCGCAGTGGTGTCCGTAGCGGCAAAGGAGGCCGTATACCGCCGTACGCTCGCCGTGGCGAAGCGCTTCCGCTCGTCCGCGCTGGAGGCCAACGCGTGGCACCACCGCAGCGATGCGATCAGCTCCGTTCCAGTGGCGCTTGCGCTGGCAGTCTCGTTCTTCGCGCCGTCCTTCGCGTGGGTGGACTCCGTTGGCGCGCTTGTCGTGGCCCTGTTCATCTTCAATGCGGCGTGGGGGATAGTGAAGCCTGCCATTGAGGAGCTTACGGACGCAGAGATGCCCGGCAAGTCGGCCGAAGTTGCGCGTGTCGCAATGGCGGTGAAGGGCGTAAGGGGCTGTCACCACGTCCGCACCCGCCGCTACGGCGGCGTTTTCCACGCAGACCTCCACGTCCAGGTGGCGCGCGGGCTCACGGTTGGGGAGGGACACGCGCTTGGCCACGAGGTGAGGGACGCGATACGCTCTGCCGGCATAGGCGTTGCGGACGCCGTGGTGCATGTCGAGCCGGAGGATGTGCGAGTGGTGCTGTCGCTCGGGTCCAACGTCGAGCCCAGGCGCGAGTACCTCGCGAAGGCGCTTGACGCCGTATGCAGGTTCCCTTCCACGCACTTTGTCGCGGCGAGCCCGGTCGAGGAGACCGAGCCCGTTGGCGTGCCAGAGGAGTTCAGGGGCCTCAAGTTCCTGAACCAGGTCGCGATGTTCGACACGGCGCTCGACGCGCGCGACTTCGCGCGGAGGATGCACATGGTCGAGAGCGACCTCGGGCGCGTGAGGACCGTGAAGAACGGGCCGCGCACGATCGACATCGACATGGTCGACTACGGCGGGGTGGTGTCGGACGACCCGGAGCTTACGCTTCCGCATCCTCGTGCAGTGGAGCGCGACTTCGTGATGCGGCCCTGGCGCGAGCTGAAGCGCCGTCTCGACGAGTGCGGGCAAGGAGGGGAGCGGCTCTCCTGAAGGGGCGCTGCGCATTTGGCTTAGGCAAACAAAAAAGGAGGACTGGGATGGACTACAGAATCGTTGCCGCAGTTGCGGCCGGCGTGATGCTTGGCGCATTGGCGCATGCAGCCGAGATCAAGACAGTGGCGCCAGCCGAGGGGGCTGTCGTCGCGCTGCTCACTGACGCGCAGAAGGCGTACATCGCATTGCCTCCGGCGGCGCGCCGCGAGAAGTTCGCGAGCCAGGCGTTTCGCACTAAGGAGATGGGCCTGCCGGCAGAGCGGGTCCCCGGCAAGTCGAAGAGCCGCGAGGCGTACTGGCCGAAGACCGTTCGCCTTGCCTGGGAGGGTGCCGAAGGCGCGGAGCATCATGTCACGGTCAAGGACGTGAAGAATGGCGTTGTCGTGGTCGACGAGAAGGTCAAGGGCAACGAACTCTTCATCGACAACCTCGAGATCGCCGCGGAATACGAATGGTGCGTCAAGAGAGGCGGCGACACTGGGCGAGGCAGGTTCAGGACGGAGGACATCGCCCCGCGGCTCGTGCGCTATCCCGGCGTGCCCAACGTGCGCGACTTCGGCGGACGCATCGGGCTTGGGGGCAGGCGCGTCCGCCAGGGGATGGTCTTCCGCTCCGCCGGGCTCAATGCGAACGCGCACGACGTCTACTACACGGTCGAGGAGCTGCGCGAGCTCGGCAAGACGGCCGAGCTGAAGGCCGCTGCAGACGAGGCGCAGAAGAGGCTCGACCAGCTGCTCGCCTGGCAGGCCGACCCGAAGA
>CAMORM010000109.1 GCA_946623785.1 uncultured Verrucomicrobiota bacterium | reverse complement strand
CCGCAGGCGCAGGCGCGGCAGCCTGGATTACCGGCTTCTCCGCCTCCGCAGGCGCGGCGACAACGGCCTTCTGCGGAACAGCGTCAATCTCGTCCACAAGGGCCGATATCTCCGCCTGGTTCCCTGCGGCAACCGCCGCAAACGCCGTCAGCGCCGCGGCTGCGGCTATGTTTTCCATAAAAGTCACAGCAACCTCCCGAAATCCACATGGACGCTTTTCACCTTAATTTCAGCGTCAGCCGTTATTTTAACGAATTCTTCCTTGAAAGAAAAGTAAATTCCGCGCCCGGAAACAGTTACTTCTCCGGCTGTCGCCGTGGCGGACCCAGGAGCCCAGCCGGTGAGCTTCTTCCTGTCCACAACGCAGCTGTCCGCCTGAAGCGACGCCGTCACGATGCCCTTGTCGTCGTACTGCTCAACGGTAATGCCCTCGCCCCACACGATTCCGGAACCCAGGAAGATCTGGGCCTTCCTGGCCTTGAGACGGCTCTTGATCCTCCCGTCCTCGTACTGCTCTATGGGGAGCTCTATGTCGTCCGCCGCGGAGTTCGTGGTGGCAAGGCACTTCTCGAACTCGGCCTTGAGCCTGACGATCTCCGTGTCGTCCGCGCACTTCGCGTTCCACGCCTCGCTGTCGAAGGCGAGGGACGAACACGCCGCAAGGGCGAGCGCAGCGGATATGGCAAGACGCATCGTCACTTGGCGCGGCCTCCCCGCCTCGCGGCCTTCGAGCCCTTCACCACCGCGTCGATCTCTACGAGCTGCCTCCAGAGCGCTGCTACGTCGCGGAACGCGATGGCGTTCGCAGCGTCGCTCAGCGCCACCTTGGGATTGACGTGCGTCTCCATGAACACGCCGTCCACTCCCGTCGCCACGGCCGCGCGCGCAAGCGCTGGCGCGAACCGCCCGTCCCCGCCAGACCCCGTGCCGAGCCCGCCTGGGCGCTGCACGGAGTGCGTGGCGTCGAAGACGACGGGATACCCCGTCTCGCGCATGATGAGGAGCGAGCGCATGTCGGCCACGAGGTTGCGGTAGCCGAAGCTCGCGCCGCGTTCGCAGAGGACGATGCGCCTGTTGCCCGTCGACTCGACTTTGCGTATGACCTGCGCCATGTCCTCGGGAGCCATGAACTGGCCCTTCTTGAGGTTCACCACCGCGCCGGTGTTTCCGCACGCGACAACGAGGTCCGTCTGCCGCACGAGGAACGCGGGCACCTGGAGGATGTCGCACACCTCGGCAACCGGCTTCGCCTGCCAGGGCTCGTGCACGTCCGTAAGAACCGGGACTCCGAACTTCGCGCGGATCTCGGCGAGTATCTCGAGCCCCTTGTCGAGCCCGGGGCCGCGGAACGAGTCTACGCTCGTCCTGTTCGCCTTGTCGAAGCTCGCCTTGAACACGTACTTGACCCCAAGCTCGTTCGCGAGCTTGACGAGCTTCGCTGCGAGGTCGAGGGCCATCGCCCTGCTCTCTATGACGCACGGCCCCGCGATGAACACAAGCCCGTCGCCGCCGAACTCAACGCCCTTGTCTACCGAAACTTTCTTCATGATGCCCTCGTTTAACTCTACTCGGCCGCCTGGCGCCCGGCAAGGATCTTCCCGACCCGCTCCGCGTCCTCCGGCGTGTCCACTCCAACGCCCTCGTCCTCCGTGCGGATCACGGCAATCTTCCCGCCCATCCAGAGGGCGCGGAGCTGCTCGAGCTTCTCTGTCTTCTCGAGCCCGCACGGCTTCTCCGCTATGAACTTCCGCAGAAAGGCGCCCCTGTACGCATAGATGCCGAGGTGGCGCACGTACATTCCTGTCGAGAAGTCCTCGGGATTGTCGCGGCATGCGGGAATCGTCGCGCGCGAGAAGTAAAGAGCGCCGTCGTCCCGGTCAAGCACAACCTTAACGACCGTCTTCGCGCGGAGGTCGCGCTCGTTCCTGATTGGAGTTACGGCCGTCGCCATGTCCCAGCGCCTGTCGTCAGCAAGGCGCGCGGCGAGCGCGTCTATGAGCGCCGGGTCGATGAGCGGCTCGTCGCCCTGTATGTTCACGATGATGTCTTCGTCCGCGAAATCGCCGGCCGCGCATGCCACGCGGTCCGTTCCGCTCGGCAGCTCGGACGGCGTCATGACCGCCTTTCCGCCGTGCGCTTCGACAGCTTCCCTGATCCGCTCGTCATCCGTGGCGACGATTACGTCGTCAAGCCGCGACGCCTTTTTCGCCGCCTCGACTACCCATGCAACGAGAGGCTTCCCCGCAAGAACAGCGAGCGGCTTGCCGGGGAAGCGCGACGATCCGTATCTGGACGGTATTACTCCTATGATTCGCATGCCCGTATTTTACCACAAACTACCGCTTTGTGCAATCAGCGCCGGCAATGCGTCCTGAGAAGAATGCCGGTGGGTTCTAACCCTTTCATCGGTAGGGTCACGCGTCCCGCGTGACCGCCTGTACGACGAAGATACAGCTCAGGCAAGTCCGAGGATGCGAGCGGCATTGCCGCCCATTATAAGCGCAAGGTCGTCTGGAGAACGGCGCTCGCGCACCCAGGGAATGATCTGGCCGTAGTCGTTCCACGGATAGTCCGTGCCGAACAGAAGCAGCTCAGCAGGCCACTTCCTGACAACGGCATCCGGCTCCGGCTTGCCGCGGTCGTATTCGAGAACCGCAGTGTCCGCGTAGCAGCCAAGGTCAATGAGCTTGTCGACATTGCCGTCGAAAGGATCGTCCCATCCGCCGAGATGCGCTGCTACGAACTTGAGCCCCGGAACAGCCTTCAGGAGGTTGGCGACATGCATGGGCCCGCACCTTCCGTCGTTCTCGAAGCCGGGATCGAACCCGCAGTGGCACTGAAGGACGAAGCCGAAGTCCCTGATCGCCTCGAAGTAGCGTCTCCTGGCAGGGTCGTCGAGATGGAATCCCTGGTAGAACGGGTGAATCTTAAGCCCCTTTACGCCGGCTTCGGCAATGTCCTTCAAGCGCCTCTCGAAATCGGGGGAGTCGGGATGGACGGAGCAGAACGGAACAATCATGCGCTGCGCGCGCTCGCCGAGTTCGCCGGCCATTATGGCCTTGGCGGCCGCAAGGAGGACGTCGCTCTGTCCGGGTTTTGTGGCGATCTGGCAGAGCGCGCAGCGGTCGACGCCATGTGATTCCATCGCGCCGAGCAGGCTTCCCATCGTACCGTCGCCTACAGGCGTGAACTCGATGCAGAGCCTGTCGACCATCGACGCCATCGCGCGCGCCGCAAGGTGGTCTGGAAAGCAGTGCGTGTGGAAGTCGAAGACCATCGACGAGAGGCTGCCTTACTTCGCGGGGCCGGCGGCGCCAGGCTTAGGCGGAAGCTTGAGCCCGGGCTTCAGCTGGAACGATGTCTTGGGCGGAAGCTTGATTCCGGGCTTGAGCCCCGCTGGCTTGGGCGGGAGCTTGAGACCAGGCTTCAGTCCGGCGGCGGGCTTGGGCGGAAGCTTGAGGCCGGGACGCAGGCCGCCGCCAGCAGCGGGCTTGTGGATGACCGTCTTCATCGGCTTGATGGGCGAAGGCTTGCCGCCGGCAGGCCCGACTGGAGTGAGGCCGTCGAGCGCGGCGATCTCCTCGGGGGACGCGGGCGTGATCACGAGCGGCTTCACGGGCTTGGGCGTGATGGTCACTATGCCGCCATTGTCCGCATCCTCGGGCTTGCTGTCGGGCTTGACGGGCGTGATCTTCAGCGTTCCGGGCTTGTCCGCGGAAACATCCTGGACGAGCGTGGAAAGCGGGGCGACGATCGTCGCAGCCGTCTTGAGGTCGTCCGCCGAAGGCCCTGCCTTGGGCGGCTCGATGGGGGCGGTCTTGGTCTTTGACGCAGGCGAGACGGCAATAGCCGCGGCCGAGCTGGGGTCGATAAGGAGCTCGGCGTTCGTTGCGCCGAAGCGCAGCTTGTCGCCAGGGGACAGCTTCACCTCGCCGTCGAACCGCTTGTCGTTGAGAAAGCTTCCGTTGGTGCTTCCAAGATCCTCAGCATACCAGTCGCCGTCCTTGAACTTGATCCTGGCGTGGAAACGCGAAAGGCGCGAATCGTCAAGGGACGCCTGGTTGTCGGCGTGTCTTCCAATGGTAAGTCCAGCCTCGGTAACGACAAAGTTCCTCTCGTTGTCCTTCTCGTGGGTAATGAGCTTAGCTGTCATATCCTATTGCCTCCGTTCAGTGTATGCAGATATGATACATCATTTCGCGGCGCATGAAAAGCCGATTTTTAAACTATGAACGATGCAGCGGCGGCGTCTCGCAGGCGCGTTGGCGGGCGCCGTCAGTCGCACTTGACCTCGACGGGGACGGAGGGGAGCCATTCCTCGGTGCGGAGCTCCTCGGCGGCATCGGCGTCGTACCACCAGTAGTACGGTATCTCCGTCTCGGTCCCGAAGCGGCCGAGCGGCGCGTCGGGCATGCCGAACTTGTTCCAGTAGAGGAGCCGGGCCGACGAGATGTTCCACAGCAGCACGTACGGAACCTGCCCTGCGATGATCGCGTCCGCGCGGCGGTGGTACTCGTTGCGCTTCTCGATGTCGAACTCGGACTTCTCGAGCTCGATGATGCGGTCTACCTCGGCGTTCGAGAACCCGGTATAGTTGTTGCCGCTCTTCCTGTTCGCCTCGCGCGTTGACCATATGGGCTCGAAGTTCGGGAAGATGGACGCGCCCCATGCGGACCATGTCATGTCGAAGTTGAAGTCGTCCATGTCGCGCTGCCATCCGGCGAGGTCCTTGCGCACGATCGCCATCTCGACGCCCACGCCCTTGAGCGCCACCGTGAACGGCGCAAGCACATTGTCCTCCGACGCGTTCCGCGAGAGGAAGGTGAACTTGAGCGGTCTTCCGTCCTTCGCACGGAGGCCGGTCTTCGGGTCGACCTTCCAGCCGGCCTCGTCGAGGAGCCGCGCGGCCTCCGCCGGGTCGTACTCCCAGAGCCTGTTCTGGCACGGGTGATCAGCGTCGTACAGCGACTCGCAGTAGGAGCGGTGCAGGAAGTACTCGTTGTACATGAGCGTCTTGTTCATCGTCCTGCGGTCAACGAGGCACGCCATCGCCTGCCTGACCCTGAGGTCGTCGAACGGCGGGCGGCGGAGGTTCATCGCGAAGCCCTGGAACCCGACGGGGCAGCGGTTTGTGATCCTTCGCTTGCGTATATGGTTGCTGCTGTACTTGGGGCCGCGCGTCTCCATCGCCATTACGCGCGCGGAGTACACTGCGTAGACGTCGATCTTGCCGAGCTTGAAGGCCTCGTACGCGTTCATCGTGTCGGCGAAGAACCTGACGACGATGCGGTCGAAGTTGAGCCGGCCCTCCACGTTCCTCCTGCGTCCTATGCGCCACCAGTCCGCGCGGCGCTCGAACAGGCACTCCACCTGCTCCTGAACCTTCGCGAGCCTGTACGGACCAGACACGACGGCACCTTCCATCGTGAGAGCATTGAAGTCCTTGCCCTCGAACGCATGCTTCGGCATGATCTCGAACGTGCCGCAGTTAAGAAGGTCTCGCCAGTGGCGCTCGCCGTGGTGCACGCGGAAGCGCACCGTGCGCTCGTCCAGCACCTCGGGCGAGTCGAAGTCGCACAGCAGGGCCTTGGTGGGGCCAGTCATGGCGCCAGGGGCCATCACGGCGTCGAACGTCCACTTGACGTCCTCGGCCGTCACGGGCCGGCCATCGGACCACTTCGCCGCGGGGTCGAGGTGGAACGTGTAGCTCTGCGCGTCCTCGGACATCTCCCAGCTCTCGGCGAGCCCCGGTATGAACTCGGACGTCACGGGGTCGGTCTCGATGAGCGTCTCGTACATGAAGTCGAACATCATGTGCGTGTAGTGCATGTTGTCGACGTACGCGTTCAAGCTCTTCGGCGGCTGGGAGCCGTTGAGGCGGATTGTGCCGCCAGGCTTCGGACCGGCGGTCGCGGCCTCGAGCGCCGCGAAGGCGGCAAGCGCGAAGATCGACACGCGGAGAATGTTCGCTGCCCGCATGTGACTACAGAACCTTCTTGAAGCGCTCGATCGCCTCGAGGATGTTCTCGCGCGAGTTGAACGCGGAAATGCGGATGAAGCCCTCGCCGTCGCGGCCAAAGCCGGCGCCTGGGGTCGTCACGACCTGCGCCTCGCGGAGGAGCTTGTCGAAGAACTTCCACGAGTCGCCCTTCACGCCGACCCAGAGGTACGGCGAATCGGTCCCGCCGGTCACCGTGTAGCCGAGGCGCGTAAGCGCGTCGCGCACGAGCTTCGCGTTCTTGAGGTAGAAGTCGATCGTCGCCTTCGTCTGCTTCGCGCCCTCGCGCGAGTAGACCGCCTCGGCGCCGCGCTGCGTGATGTACGAGCAGCCGTTGAACTTCGTGGTGTGGCGGCGCGTCCACATCGGGCGGAGCTCCACGCACTCGCCCTTCTTCGTGTATGCGCAGAGGCCCTTCGGCACCACGATGTAGCCGCAGCGCGTGCCAGTGAAGCCGGCCGTCTTGGAGAAGCTGCGGAACTCGATCGCGCACTTGCGCGCGCCGGGGATCTCGTAGATCGAGTGGGGTATCCCCGGCGTGCGGATGAACGCCTCGTAGGCGGCGTCGAAAAGGATGAGCGCCTTGTTCGCCTTCGCATAGTCGACCCACGCCCTGAGCTGGCGCTTCGTTGCGACCGCGCCGGTCGGGTTGTTCGGGTAGCAGAGGTAGATGAGGTCGAGCTTCACGCCCTTAGGAGGCGAGGCGACGAAGCCGTTCTTCGCCGTGCAGTCGAGGTAGACGAGCTTGCCGTAGCGCCCATGCTTGGCCTTGCCGGTGCGTCCTGCCATAACGTTCGTGTCCACGTACACTGGATACACGGGATCGGGAACGCCGATCACGATGTCCTTGCCGAAGAGCTCCTGGATGTTCGCCGTGTCGCACTTCGCGCCGTCGGACACGAATATCTCGTCGGCCGAGACGTTGACGCCGCGCCTGCGGAAGTCGTTCTCGGCGATCGCATCGCGGAGGAATGCGTATCCCTGCTCCGGCCCGTAGCCGCGGAAAGTCTCGCGCTTCGCCTGGTCGTCGACCGCGCGGTGCATCGCCTTTATGACGGCCGGCGCGAGCGGCTCGGTGACGTCTCCGATCCCGAGGCGTATTACCTTGGCGGCGGGATTCGCCTCCTGGTACGCCTTCACGCGGTGTGCGATTTCGGTGAACAGGTAGGACGCCTGTATCTTCGAGTAGTTTTCGTTTGCGAGAATCATTGCTTTCCTGTCTTTGTGGTGTTCCAATCGTTTTGGGAATTATACCAAAGAAGACCCACCGGGTAAAGAGCGCGGAAAAGGCAACGCCGGAAAACTGGGGCAAGAGACGGGGCACGATCCCGCAACCCTCAGATCCACAATCTGATGCTCTACCAATTGAGCTACTCTCGCCATTCGGACACTTCCGCAGGAACGGAGCCCTAGCGGAAAAAACGGGCGTAGTATACCTAAATTCCGCCTCCCAATCAATACCGAATTTTGCTATAATTCGCGCGCAATGCTAACAGTGACAAAAACAGTCAGGTTCGACGCAGCCCACATCCTCACCAACCACCAGGGAATGTGCAGGAACCTCCACGGCCACACGTACAGGGTCGACGTTTCGGTATGCCGCGCGCCGACTCCACAGTCGCCGGAAGCGTCGCTGGACATGGTGATCGACTTCAAGGACCTCAAAAAGCTGATCGAGGAGACCGTGGTTTCCCGATTCGACCACGCGTTCATGTACAACGAGACCTCTCCGGCGGAAAGCGAGATAGCGGAGGTCGTCGCAAAGCACGGAATGAGGGCCGTGGCCCTTCCGTGGCGTTCCACGGCCGAAAACCTCGCGCGCTACTTCTTCGGGGAGCTGTCCGCGCGGATTCCGGGCGTGTCGTCGGTAAAGGTCTGGGAGACTCCGGACTCCTGCGCGGAGTACAAGGCGGAATAGCGGCGGAACCACAGCCAGAGGCACATCGAATGGCCCACACTTACCATCTCAACGAAGTGTTCGCCTCGCTGCAGGGCGAAGGCAGGAACACCGGACGCCCGGTGACGTTCATCCGCTTCGCGGGATGCAACCTCAGCTGCCCGTGGTGCGACACCGACAGGTCGGAGAAATTCTGCGCGACCCTTCCCGACCTCATGAAGCAGGTCGAGAAACTCGGCTTGCCGTCCATCGTGATCACCGGCGGGGAGCCAACCGTCCAGCCGGGTCTCGACGATCTTCTCCTCGCGCTGAAGGACAGGGGCTTCTGGATTGCGCTCGAGACAAACGGCATCATGGCGCCGTCGCGCCCCGACCTCTTCGACTTCATTGCGGTTTCCCCGAAGGCCGAGTTCGCCAGCCGGTACAACGAGCGGCAGATGCTGAAGAAGGCGGACGAAGTGCGCATCGTCTGCACAAGCAAGCGCATCGCGCCCTTCTGCAGGGAAATGCGGACGAAGATCGCGGCAACGGACTACTACATCTCCCCGCTGAGCAGGCACGGCCGCATGGACATAGCGGGAGCTACCGCGCTGATGGACGTGCTGAACAACGGCCTAAACGCCGACCCGTGGAAGCTCTCAGTGCAGACGCACAAGCTCATCGGGATAAAGTGAGCGAAGCGCCGCAAGCGCTCATTGGCCGGCCATCCTGACGGTCACATAGAAGAACTTGTATCCGGCGGACTTGCGCTCTGCAGGCGAAAGCGGCGTCACGTCAGTCGCGTAAAGCTTCGCGCCCAGCGTCTTCATTCCGTAGACCTTGTACACCCTGGCAGGGGTGGCGGACGAAAGATCCGGAAGCCAGGTGACATGCGGCTCGCCGTCGGCCATTGCTATCTGAGCCTTGAGGACGTCGGAGGCATTCAGCGGATCGGTTCCCGCCACGTAGTCCTGCCAGACACATAGCGAATTGCCGTATGCGTCCGTCTTGCCAGTCGCCTGCATGAGGGAGTTGGTGAAGTCACTGCCGAAGCGGGAGATGTAGTTCGTCCTCCACTCGTCTCCATGGAGAACGGCCATGTCGTCGAGCCAGCTCTCCGGCACACTCACCGCGCCTGTGTCGTCCGGCTGGATCTCGATTGGTATGTAGATTGTCTTGGGCTCCGTCGGCGTCACGCCGGTTCCCGCCAGCGGACAGCCGTCGAATGCCGCGAGGTCGATGGCGGGGACAGCCCCCTTCCATACGAGATTCGTGAGCCTGATGCAGTCCTTGAACGCGAAGCTGCCGATGGTCGTGA
>CAMORM010000108.1 GCA_946623785.1 uncultured Verrucomicrobiota bacterium | reverse complement strand
GGACCAGTCAAGCCGGTGAACGGCGTCGGCCAGCCGCCGATGATAGGGCAGCTTGCCGACTGGTCGATGATGCACTACCTCAAGGAAGCGGGCATACCATATTCTCGCCTCCACGATGTCGGCGGTTGGCTCGGCGGCGGACTCTATGTCGATATCCCCAACCTCTTCCCCGACTTCGATGCAGACGAAAACGATCCAGGGAGCTACCGCTTCGTCTACACCGACTCTCTTATCAAGGCACTTGACGAGAACGGCGTCGAGCCTTTCTTCCGGCTGGGCGTCACCATCGAGAACTTCGTCGAAAAGGGCTATCCTCCAGTCAACAGTTTGCCTCCTAAAGACTATGCGAAGTGGGCGCGCGTCGCCGAGCATGTGATCCGACACTACACGGAGGGCTGGGCGGACGGCTTTCGCTACAAGATTTCCTACTGGGAGATATGGAACGAGCCGGAGAACCAGCCCGAGCCGGAGAAGAACCCGATGTGGCGCGGCACATTTGAAGAGTACATGCGCTTCTACGGCATCGTCGCGCCGCACCTCAAGGCGAAGTTCCCGCACCTTAAGATCGGTGGGTACGGTTCGTGCGGATTCTATGCGGGTGTCGGGTCGGAACGTGTCGCGGCGGCGAACTCATCTCCACGCATGCAGTATTTTCTCGATTGCGCAAATAAGTTTCTTGTCGCGACGCGAGACAACGGCTGGCCGCTCGACTTCTTTTCCTTTCATTCGTACTCCTCTCCCAATGAGGCCATGCGCCAGGTGCGCTTTGCCGACGAACTGCTGAGCCGATACGGCTTCGGACCGGACAAGTGCGAGCGCATCTTCAACGAATGGCTGCCCAGTCCCTGGCTCGGTGTCCTTGGCACGGCAAAGCAGGCGGCGGACGTCGCCGCGGAATTGATTGCCCTCCAGAACGGCCCTTGCGACATTGCCTGCATCTACGACGCGCGGTGCAGCCACGGCCAATATTCGCCGCTCTTCAATCCCCTCACGCAGAAGCCGCACAAGGCGTACTACGCCTTCACCGCTTTCAACGAGCTGAGGAAAATCGGTTCGGCCGTGCGCTGCACGTCCTCCGATCCTGCCGTCTATGCAGCGGCAGCGGCGGGGAACGGACGCTTCGCGCTGATGGTCGCGAATCCTTCTGGTCGCGACGTGGAAGTGGAATTCAAAGGGCTTCCGGCGGAATGTGCGTGTCGGATAGCTGACGCGGAAAGGACTGACGAAGCAGTTCCTGTTCCGAAGATGCTGCCCGCCCATTCCTTCGCCGTCATCACGGGTGCCTTGCATCAGGCGAGCCATGATGCGTCGCATGCGAAACCGGCAGCATGCGAGACGAAAGTGTGCAATGAGACGCGTCCGGCGAACTTGCGCGAGTCATATCCCGTCTGGCACTTCCCGATCAGCCGTCCACACGCGGGGCCAGTGCTTGGAAATACTTCCACGGGACTTATGCTGTGGGGCGAGGGCGAGACGCTGATGCTTTCGATTGGGAGACCGCGTTTCTGGTGTCACGACGGAGGCGCGGAATGGAACGAGAGCCAGCGGTACGAGCGCATTGTAGACGCGCTGACGCGCCGTGACGAGAAGATGCTTGGCGAGATGTTCCCGAAGGGCGGCGAATGGCCGTCCGTCATGCCGTTCGGGCGGCTGGAAATCCGTTTGCCCGAGGGCGTGTCGCTCAAGTCGGCGAGGCTTGATGTCAAGCGTGCCGTCATCTGCGTCGCGCTTTCGAACGGACGCGCCTTCGATGTCGGCATGGACTGGGACACCGGTACGCTCGTCGTGGATCTCGCCGCCTTTGGCGAAAGCACTGTAAAGGCGGTTCCTGCCTGGCATGCGAAGCGCTGCCGCGATGAGTTCGAGAAGAGAGGGGCGGAGCCGCCTACTGTCGCAGCCGACGGATTCGAACAGACTCTCCCGCACGACAGCGGCGCTGCACTCGCGTTCGTGCGGAAGGACGGCGTGCTTTTTGCGTCCTGCGCCGAGACGCTAAAAAAGGCTCGCAGCATTGCCTCGTCTGTTGCTTCTATGGGCGCGCGGAAGGCTCTGGAGCGCACCGGGAAGAGGTGGAGCCGGTTCTGGGAGAGGTCTCCGAAGGTCAATATCCCCAATGCAACTCTCATGCGCGCCTACGAATATGGGCTCTTCAAGTTCGGTTCCGCGACATCTTCAGAGAAGGAATCCGTCGCGGCTCCGTTGCAGGGGCCGTGGTACGAGGACTGCCAGCCTCCGCCCTGGTGCGGAGACTACCACTTCAACATCAATGTCCAGGAGTGCTACTGGCCTGCGTATCGCTGCAACCACGTCGACCACCTCATCCCGCTCTTCGACATGATACGTGGATGGATGCCGCGCCTCCGCGCGAACGCGAAGGCGTTTGTGGGGATAAATGACGGCGTGATGCTGCCTCATGCCGTCACCGACCGCGGCGTGGCGCTTTCAACGGAGTGGTGGACGGGCATGATGGACCACGGCGCAACGATGTGGGTTGCGGATATGATGTGGCAGTACTATCGCTACAGCGGCGACCGTGAGTTTCTCGAAAAGGACGGAATCCCATTCATGGATGGTGCGTTCAACGTGCTCTGGAAGATGCTTGCGCGCGAAAAGGACGGTGCGCTTTCCATCCCGATCGCCCCCTCGCCCGAATACCGCGGGGCGGATATCGACGCATGTGGGCGCAATCCTTCCTTCCAGCTCGCTGCTGCGCACAGGCTTGCTGGAGATCTCGTCGAGGCGGCGAAAGCGCTCGGGCGCGAAGTGAGTCCGCGATGGCGCGAGGTTCTTGAGAAGTTGCCGGAAGCGACGACGCGCGGGGAAGGGTGGAGGCGTGAAATCGAGATATGGGAAGGCCTTGTCATAGAAGAGTCTCACAGGCATCATTCCCACCTCGCCGCAGTGTTCCCGTTCGACACCATCGACTGCGAGTCCGCCGAATGGCGCGATGTGGTTGCGCGCAGCTACGACACCTGGCAGAAGAGGGGTATGGGCATGTGGAGCGGATGGTGCGTGCCGTGGGCGTCGATACTTCAGTCGCGAGTCGGCAACGGCGATGCCGCCGAGCTCCTGCTTGAGATATGGGACAGGGCATTTTGCAACGAAGGGCATAACACCCTGCACAATCCTGCGTTCACAGGGATATCCCAGATGGGGCTCTGGAGTGGCATCATGACGCCTCCGCCGTCCGACAGGCTTGTTGACGATGATTCAAATACCGAAATTATGCAGTTGGAGGCGTCGGGTGCGGCTGTGGAAGCGGTTGTCGAGATGCTCGTCCACGACAAGCAGGGCGTGTTGCAGCTTTTCAAGGGTGCGCCGTCGTCATGGCGTGACTGCTCGTTCGAGGGGGTGCTTGCACCAGGCGGCGTGATGGTGTCGGCGCGGCGCATTGACGGCGAGGTCCAGGAGGTTGTTTTGCAGGCAGGGCGAAACGCGGCGAATGTACGCATCGCGAATCCGTGGGCTGCGGGGCGGACGATAGAAGTCTTGCTTGAAGAAACGGAGCGAATAGCGCTGACGAAAAACACTCAGTCTAAAATCTCCGCTTCGAAGGGCGGACGTGAGGATGGGCTTTTCGGCGCAGTCGTCGATGCGCGCTACGGTAAAGACGTCCGCGACGAAATCCTCGCCGATGCCGAGCGGGCCTTCCGCACGCATTTCGACGACGACAAGGACCGCAAAGCGGAGAACGTCGTGTGGCACGACGGGCCGGACGGAAAGAAGATTCCGTACTTGGATGGCTGGATTTCCCCCGAGATGGGTGCCTGGCAGGGCGAGTTCTGGGGCAAGTACATGCTCGCCGGCGCAGAAGTCGCGGAGTCAAGGAACGACGATGAGCTTAAACAATGGCTCGCCGAGAACGCCATTCGGTTCGTCCGGGAGTTCCGCCAGAGCGACGGCTACATCTGCTCATATGCCGACCGCAGCTTCCTCGGAGGTCCAAAGGACCCGCGCCACGACTTCGCATGGAACATCTGGGGACGCAAGTACACGATGTGGGCGCTTCTTGAGATCGCCCGCGTCTGCAGCCAGCCGGAGCTTGTCGAGGTGGTGGCCGGCATGGCCGACCAGATGATCGCCCAGCTCTCGAAAAGCGGCCTTGCCCTCCGCGAGACGGGCGCGTTCGCTGGGATGCCGAGCTGCAGCATACTGATTGTCTATGTCCGGCTGTATCGCGCGACCGGGCGACGGGAATACCTCGACTTCGCGCGTTCGATCGTCGCCGACTGGGATCGTGCCGACGGCGCGATTCCGAATCTTGTGGGCAATGCGTTCAGCGGACGTCCCGTGCACGACTGGTACCCGAAGCCGGAGCAGTGGGCGAAGTCATACGAGATGATGAGCTGCCTCGAGGGGATCGTCGAATACGCCGAAACAGTCGGCGGCGCGGAGGGCGCGAGGCTTTTAGACGCGGTCACGCGCGTCAGGGACCTGCTCGTTCGCCACGAGACGAACCGGCTCGGCTCCGTAGGAGACGGCGACAAGTTCACCGGTCGCCAGAACGAATGCAACAACGGCACGGAGCTGTGCGATGTCGTCTACTGGATGCGCCTGAACGCCGCGCTGCGCCGCGCAACAGGGGATGAAAAGGCGCCTGCGCTCATCGAAAAGGCCTTCCGCGGTGCGTTCCTGCCTGGAATCCGCGACGGCGGGCGGTGGTGCGTGCAACTGGTTAAGGCGGACGGGACGGACGTGCCCGCGCCGCTCCAGGTCGATATGAAGCGTCACCACTGCTGCGTGGACAACATGCCGCGCGGCTTCGTCACTGCACGGCATGCCGGCATCCTCCTCGCCCCCGGCTTTTAGGATACCCCCCCCGCAGGGGGGTTTAATTTGACGGCGGGTTTTGGTAGAATTGGGGCATGAAAATTCATCTTGTCCTGGCCGCTGCATTTGCCGCGCTTTCGGCCGCCGCGGCGTTCAAAGAAGGCAAAACAGCCATTCCAGCTGAATGGAAGGGGAAGAGCGTCCGCTACGAGCAGAAACTCGGCTTCTGCGAGGTCGACGTCATGGTGAACGGGAAAAAGGCCGGCACCGCGTATGCGCCCGACGGCACTGTTGAGCTCGCGCCGTATCTTAGGTTCGGCGTGGAGAACGAGATCACGACAGTCGAACGCAAGGCCGATGCGTACTACGGACGCGGCGACGAACCGTCTGGCGCGAGGCGCGACGGGAAGCATCGGCTTTCAGCCGCGGAGCTTGTGCCGCGCACCGCCGCATGGATCGACGATTTCTTCGCGCGTCCGTCGTGGCGCGAGAAGAAGCTTTTTGTCGATGTCGAGATCGAGTCTCTCTCGCGCGAAGACGCAGTCGTGGAAGTCGAGCTGTCTGATGCGCAGGGTATGCCCGTTCTCAAGCGCGCGAAGAAGGCCGCGCGCCTTGAAAAGGGCTCGAACGTCGTTAAGATCGAGTTGCCGTGGACGGACGACATCGTTGCGTGGGAGCCTGTCGCCGGTGCGAAGACGTACGACTGCCGCGTGAAGCTCTCGGCAGGCGGGAAGGAATGCGATTCGCGTCGGCCTCGCTCGATGATCGGCTTCCGCGAGGTGTGGCGCGAGGGTAAGGAGATCATGCTCAACGGCCACGTACAGCGCTTTCGCGGCTTTTGGAACCAGGGGCTTCCGGCGAATGCGGCGGACGTGCATCTCTACGGATACAATCTCTCCTACGAAACACACCGGCACTGGGCCTACTGGTCTGAAGACGAGAAGGATCTCGCGAAGAAGTCTTCCGCGGGAATTGCCGTTTTCACCGGCATGCCGTCGATCTACTACGTCCACGACGCGATACGCCGCGATCCGAAGTGCACGGAGCAGTTCAAGCGTTCGCTAAAGGCGTGGATGCGAACGTGGCGCAACTATCCGTGCATTGTGGCCGCGTCTACCGGCGTCAACCAGATATGCCCTGAGCGCAATATGCGCCCCGAGATCCTCGGGCAGGTGCGCGAAGAGGGCGGAGTCGTGGACAATATCGAGTTCGCCGCCGCGATTGCCCGCGAGATGAACCCCAACTGCCTGTACTTCTCCCATGCCGATGGGACAGAGGCCGACATTTCGTCCTCGAACCTCTACTTCAACTTCACCCCTCTCCAGGAGCGCGAGGAATGGCTTTCGCAGTGGGCGACGAACGGGATTCTCCCCTGGTACGCGGCGGAGTTCGGCGCTCCGTACTACGCGTGCTGGTTCCACAGCCGCGTTCCCGAGATGACCGAATGGCTTGCAGTCTACTACGGAGAGCGCGCATACGAGCTGGAGGACGAGGGAATGCTCTCCAATTCGCGCGCGTTCGCAAAGAGCTGCTTCAACAACACGCACGGCGGCTGGATCGGAAAGGACAGGAAGGACAGGAAGGATCTCTATCAGTTTCATCCTCTTGCGGAGGAGTTCTCGCGGATGCTCGTCAAGAGGGTCAACCGCGCGTGGCGCACGTGCGGGCAGAATGGCGGGCTCATGTATCTGCAGTCATGGCCGTGGGACAAGGCGAATACGGTCCGCGACCGCCAGTGTGTCGCCAACGGCGATTTCATCGCGTACATCGGCGGCGATCCGGAGCCGACGGACAAGACGCACGCCTACCGGCCTGGCGACGAAGTCAGGAAGTGCCTCGTGTTCGTCTGGGACGGGCAGGGCGGAAATGACGTGACGGCGAAATGGCGCGTCGAGGAGATAGGCGGCGGAACGGCTGCGTCGGGAACGGAGAAGGTGTCTTTGAAGCAGGGCGAAGTGAAGTCCGTTCCGGTTGTTTTCAAGACTAAGCCGGAGAACGCCGAAAAGCGCTACCGTCTCGCGGCGGAGTTCTCGATTGCGAAGGGCGGAGACAATCCGGCGAACGCGACGATGAAGTCCGACTCCGTCGAGTTCGAGGTCTATCCGAAGCGCGCCCCTCGCGTATGGAAGGGCGCGCCGGTCGCGCTGTTCGATCCAAACGGGAAAACGGCGCCGATCCTTGACGATCTCGGCGTCAAGTATGTTCCCGTGGATTCGCTTGAAGGCGTGCCGAAGAATACGGAGCGGCTTGTCGTCGGCTGGCGCGCGCTTTCGTCTGCGCAGGGACTCGAGAAGCTTGCACCGCGCGTCGAAGAAGGGCTCAAAATACTCGTCATGCAGCAGACGGCGGACGTATGGCAGTCGCTCGGCTTTACGGTCGAGGACTCTATGGCGCGGCAGATGTACAACGTGTCGCTCGAACGTGTCGCCGACCGGGATCTCGGCTACTGGGCGGGTGCGCCGGTCGAGGATGCTGCGTTCGGCAACGTGATGAAGCACGAGACGCGGCGCGGACCGCGCTGGACTCATACGCACGCTGTTTCGGCGACGCCGATCCTGATTCCGCAGAAGGTCGGGTTCCGTCCGCTTGTCCGCGGCGAATTCGACCTTTCCTACACGGCGCTTCTCGAAGAGCAGATCGAAGAGGGCTCTGTCACATTCTGCGCCTTCGACTTTGAAGACCGTGTCGCAAAGTGTCCCGCAGCGTGGCGCGTCGCATCGGCGACGCTCGACCGGTTCCTGCACGGGGAGACTTCCGCCCCGACGAAAGTCTACACTTCCGGAAGGGCTGCGGAGAGGCTGGCGAAGACGATGTCTGTCGCGAGTTCGCCGTACAAGGGCGGGAAGCTCGAAAATGCGGAGCTTCTCATCGCCGGGCCTGACTCGGACATTGACTTCGCAAGTCTCGTGAAGTGCGTCGGGTCGGGTCGCTCGTACGTCTTTGGAAATCCGCGGCTTGCGGCCGAGGCCGGGATTGCAGACTCCACTGGCACAGTGTACAGGGTGCGCGATGTCAAAGGGCTCCCCGCCTCCCTTTTCGCAGGCGTCGGACCGTCGCTTATGCGCTGGCGCGACGGCGTGAACGTCACTCGCCTCAAGTCAGCTAACGGGTTTTCCGCGTGCGGCGGCGGGCTTTTCGCGGTGAGGGGGGGGATCGTGTTCGACGCGGTCGATCCGTTCCAGGCGTGCGACCGCTACCGCGCGGTCGGCGGGAAGGCGGCCGTGCTTGACCGCGGCGGATGGGGGTCTGTCCCCAAGGGCGAAAAGGACCTGTACCTGCGCAGCGCGTCTCAGAGCGAGGACAACGACATGCGCCGTCTCGCGATTGTCTTCGGAAACTTGGGCGTTGGCGCGGACGGGAAACTCTTTGCCCGCTCGCTCTACACGAAGCCGTCGGAGCAGTACGAGCCGATTGCACAGTACAACGTGCTCGGGCCGTGGCCGAGCGAAAAGGACGACGATCACTACATGGTGGACACGATCTTCCCGGTCGACGAATCGAAGGGCGGCGATTCCGGCGCGTTCGCCGAGGAGATGGCGGTCAAGGGCGACGTCCAGCCGAACCCGCGCTTCCATCCGCTCGGACTCAAGTATCTCGACGAGACGCCCGCGGATCTTCGCTTCCTCGACTGGCGTCCCGTCGTGAAGTCGCGCGCCGACGGATATGTCGACTACGCGACGGCGCATCCGCTCATTGCCGCGCAGAGCTTCTGCACGTGCTACTGCGTAGGTTTCTTCAAGCGGCAGGCGGCGGGCGAGATAACGGTGCGCTTCGGCGTCGACTGGCGCGGCAAGATATGGGTCAACGGCAAGGCGTTTGATCCCGTCTACGGCGGGCACAAGGACGAAGGCTCTGTCATCTACGAGCATGTTCCGGTAAAGGCCGGAGACAACTACATCACCGTGAAGGCCGGGTGCGGCCAGTCGGTAAAGGCGTTCTGGCTGAATATCAGCCACGAGCCGCAGCCGGGAGAGGTCGTGCGCACGCGCGTTCCCGGGCTTGACGATGTCGATCTCTACGAGTCGGCGAACCCCCGCTTTGACCCCTACGAATATGTCTACTGGTGACAGATTGCGATCACGCCCAGTTTACTGTTGACAAGCAATGCTGAGTGTGGTAAAGTTGCTGCAATAATGTTTCACCTAAACGAAAGAAAGGAAAGATAGACATGGCTAAGTGGGTTTGCCCCGTTTGCGGGTATGTGTACGAGGGAGAGAATCCTCCGGAGAAGTGCCCCCAGTGCGGCGTTCCGGGATCGAAGTTCCTGAAGCAGGGCGGCGGGCTCGACTTTGTCTGCGAGCACCATGTCGGCGACGGAATCGTCGATGACGCCGAGGTGACGCAGGGCCTCAAGGACCATTTCAACGGCGAGTGCTGCGAAGTCGGCATGTATCTCGCCATGTCGCGCCAGGCCGACCGCGAGGGCTATCCCGAGGTCGCCGAGGCGTACAAGC
>CAMORM010000107.1 GCA_946623785.1 uncultured Verrucomicrobiota bacterium | reverse complement strand
CTTCACTCAGTTCGCATTTCAAACCTTGAACTCTATACTTTGAACTTCAAACTTTGAACTTCAAACTTTGAACTTTGAACTTTGAACTTTAAACTTCAAACTAGTTAAACACCTCCCAGTCTCGCCGGAGCGAGGGCGGAATCGTGGAGCGAGACTCCACGCACCGCGCAACGCGTTCGAGGACGCGCACGACGGGGTCCATCCCGAAAGTCGCGGCCTCGCCGAGCGTCCTCCGCCGCACCACCCACCGCGCGGCGCTGCGGAGCGACCGGTGAAACCCTTCGCCATCGACCGCGGCTGTCACGTCACTCTTCGCGTCGAGCCACCTTTCGCGAGCCGTCTCCCAGTCGCAAACGGGGCCGTCCGACGGACGGAACTTCCAGTCGACCGCCGCGCGGTACAGCCTGCCGCGGCCATGCGCCTCGCATGCGTCCGCGCGCTCCAACGCGCGCCAGCGGTAGAGCCCGCGCGAAATGAGAAACGCGTCGCCCGCGCCGAGGATGCACTTGTTTATGTTGCGGTTCACAAAGTCGGCGTCTTTTCCTGCCATCGCGAAAAGGAGCCCCATGCCTCTGTTCATGAGAAGGCGCGCGGCCTCCATCCACGGCAGTTCCGACGGCTCGCGACGCTCTATCCCGGCGAAGAGGCTCTCGCCTGTCGCGCCGACAACGTCGACATACCCGTGGATCAGCTCCTGCACCATGAGGCGCTCCTGGTCGTGCCTCAGGCGCCACGGGGTGCGGCCCGTGAAGTCGACGTCGATCCCGAGCTTTTCCGACCAGCTCCGCGACAGCGGCTCGAGCGCCTTCGCGACCGCAGCCGCGTCCGCATCCGACGCACCCTCCCTGGTTATGGCAAAGAAATCCAGGTCGTTGGACAGGCGGCACACACCATGCGACTTCGGACTTTCAACTTCAAACTTCGAGCTTTGAACTTTCAACTCTCCCCTCGCTCCGCCCTCGCCGCGGCCATAGCCTCCGCCAAGGACCACGCCGGCGAGCGACGGTATGCGCATCCCGTCGATCTCCCTTCCGATCTCGGATAGCGCTTCGCCGAGGGCATTGTCGAGGGCCTGTGCCTCTCCTGCGACGAACCTTCCCATCAGCCCCTCCTTCCGAACGAACGCCCGCGCACGAAGTGCCAGAGCGACCGCACCCATCCGAGGCCTGTTGGAATGCGGCGCGCCAAGCCCGGCTCGTCGACATCCACCCATACGCCCGTCTCCGCGTCGATGATGCGCCTCCCTACGACAATCTTGCCGTCAAGGTCAAGCTCCTCGCCTATGTACGTGTCCCTGCACACCACTGTTCGCCTCAGCCGCGCGCCCTCGCCGATGAACGATCCTGTTTCGACGATCACCGAGCCGTCCAGCCGCACGTTGCGCGCGCACCACGTGTTGTCGAGCATCAGCACCGGCGGCTTCACTTCGGTGCCGTGCTCGAGGATCACGTTGCGCCCGAGGTGCACGCCTGCCTCCGACGAATAGCCCGGGATCGTGAAAATGTGGCTGTCGCGGAGGACGATGAAGTTAAGCGCGTGCCACGCCTTAATCGAACGCACAACGAGCCCGTGCGGCACCACGCGCATCCAGCGGCCGCCCTCCCTGCGGTACAGCCCGGCGGGCGTCTCGGCGCACTCGGCGTCCCCAAGCGGCTCAAGCGTCGTCTCGTTCGGCATGTGCGTCGATATTGCTGCGCCCCACACCACCATGAGCCCGTCGGACACGGGGCCAGTCAGCGGACTCGAGTAGTTCTCGATGTCGCGGAGCCCCTTCGGGACCGGGCCCTCGCCCTTCAGGTAGAACACGGGGAAGCCCGTGCGGGTCATGTCGGCGAAGTCGTCCGCAAGCCGCTCGGAGAACCGCCAGTCGAGGACCTCCGTGAACATGACTCCGAACCTCTGCGCGCACTGGAACGAATAGTCGATGATGCGCCGCCCCGCCACCGGCAGCTCGGCGGGGCTCGTGCCGGGGAGCACGTCCTGAACCCATTCCAGCTCGTGGGTCGCGGGCACGAAGAGGATGTTGTCCATCAGTACGCCCCCTTCCCGCCGATGATTGCGGGGATCGTCTTGAGGAGTATCACGATGTCCTTCCACACGCTCGAGGCGAGGATATACTCCTTGTCGAGGCGCACCTGCTCGTGGAACGGAATCTCGCTGCGTCCCTTGATCTGCCAGAGGCAGGTTATCCCCGGTATGACGTCGAGCCGCTTGCGGTCCTCGAGCGTGTACTGCGCGACCTCCGATGGGACCGGCGGACGCGGCCCCACGAGGCTCATGTCGCCGATGAAGACGTTCCAGAGCTGCGGCAGCTCGTCGAGGCTCGTGCGCCTCAGGAACCTGCCCACCTTCGTTATGCGCGGATCGTCCTTCATCTTGAATATGACGCCGTCCTTCGATTCGTTGCGCGACTCGAGCTCGGCCTTGAGCTTCTCGGCGTCCGTCCTCATGCTGCGGAACTTCCAGAACCTGAAGTGGCGGCCGTAGCGGCCCACGCGCGTCTGGCAGAAGAACACCGGGCCGGGGCTCGTAAGCTTCACGGCGAGCGCGATTACGGCGAACAGCGGCGACAGGACAACGAGGCCCAGCCCGCTGCAGACGATGTCGATCGCCCGCTTCAAGGCGTACGAGGAGCGGACCACCATCCGCCACGCGATGAGGCGCAGGCTCTTTCGCCTTGCGCCGCGCGTGCGCGCGGACAGCTCGCGGATGAGCTGGTCGAGGTCTGCGTCCCCGGACCTGTCAAGGAAGCTCGCCATGGCGTCCGGCTCAGAGTTCCTTCGCGAGTTCCCCTAGGCGCGCCAGCAGCGAAGACGCCTCTCCGGCGTCCTGCAGCGCGGCCGCCTTGCGCAGCGCAATGGCGGCCTCGGCCATCGCGGTGTCTCCCGCGGACAGCGCGTTGCCCTTCACCGTGTGCGCGGCGCGGTCGACCCTGACCCAGTCTGGCACGGCCAGCGCGGCTCCGATCTCCGCGAGCTTGGCATGGACGGACGAGACGTATTCGCCGTATATCTCGCCTATCACGTCGGCATCGCCGCCGAACTCACCGTCCAGGTACACCTTGCAGCATTCTTTCATGCATTCTCCCCTGCTTTTGTTTCAGACTGCCCCTGTTCCTGCGACTTGCCGAACAGCGGTACGTGGTAGATTGTCTCGTTCATGTCCATGTAGCGGTTGCGCTCAATCCCGTCGCAGAGCTCTCGCACCATGAGACGCCCGCGTCCGTGCCCGCTCATGTTCTTGTTCGCCATCTCGAACGCCGTGGACGCGTCGCCAGCGGCGACCGCGATGCTCGGCTCCTCCTTGCCGGTCTCCCACACGGTCAGCACCGCCTTGTCGCGGAGGCGCCTCAGGCGCACCGACACGACCTCACGGATGCGGTCTCGGTCGTCGAAGCCGTGGTCGTGGACGTTCATCAGCTTCTCCTCGAACACAAGCTGCACGCGCATTATGCCCTCCGCCGGCCATCCCGCCTCCTGGCACCAGCTCGCGAGGTCCTGCGAAGCATGGTCGATGTCCTCCGAAGTGACGCGGAACGTGGCCTCGTATACGCCGTCTATATGCTTGCGCGCGCCGAACGCGAGGATCGTCATGTCGTCCTGGCACTTGTCGTATCCGAAGGCGGCGAGGGCCGTCACGAACTTGGCGACCGTCGATATGGTCGCGCCGTCGTCGCGCGCCGTCGACATGAGCTCGCCGCGTATCTTCTGCGCCAGCTGAGCCGGCAGGCGCTCCTCGCCCGCGGTGTCGCGCGAAAGGTCGAAGAGGCCGTCGGTGTATGCAATGCAGATGGAGTCCTGCGAAAGCGGCGTCTCGACCACGTCCTTCGGGGAGTACGTCGTGTCCGGCATGAGCCCGATCGGCAGCCCGCCCCGCTTCTCGGGGTTGACGAGCATGTCTTTACCCCCTTCGGACACGATCAGGTCCGGCGCGCCGCATGACATCCACTGCACAATCCCGAGCAGCGGACGGTGGATGCAGATGAGCGCCGTCATGTACGACACCTCGGCGAGGTTCGCGCGGAAAAACGACTGGAGCATGTTCGCTATGGTGTCGGGCGACATGAGCGGCGCGCCGTCGCTCTTGCCGAGGTTCTTCAGGAACGACTGCACGGCCGTCATCGCGAGCGCGGCGCTCGTGCCGTGCCCCTGGATGTCTCCCAGGACATACAGATAGCTGCCTGCGCCGAACTGCATCGCCTCGAACAGGTCGCCGCTCACAACCGCCGCAGGGTGCCAGTACGTCGTGTAGAAGCCGCGCGGCGTCTGGATGGCGCGAATCGGCAGGAGGCTCCGCTGGATGTGCGCCGCGAGTTCGAGCGACCTGCGGTTCTCTTCCATCGAGTTCTGGATGAACATCGCCACCCGGTGCGAAGCAACCACCTGCTTCACGCGGTTGATGAGTATCTCGGTGCCCACGGACTTGGGGAGGTAGTAGCTGATGGCGTCCTCGAGTATGCGCTTGAGGAACCCACCGCCTTCCTCCGGGTCGAGTGCCGTCAGGAAGAAGATCGGTATCTTCGGCGCTATCCCGCGGACGATGTCGCGGAACACGAAGCCGTCCATCTCCCCCATCATGATGTCCGTTATGATCGCGCTGAACGACGCCGGCTTGACCTTGAGCGCAGTCACCGCCTCCTCAACGGAAGCCGCCGTCACTGCGTCATAGCCCACCTTCTTCAGCCTCGCGCTGATGGTGAGCCTTATCAGCTTCTCGTCGTCCACGACCAGTATCTTTGCGTTCTGCATTCCCATAGTCTGAGACAGCCCTGTCTTAGGTGGTGGCAATAGTATCGTTAAACCTATATTAGGTATTATACAGCAATCCTCCCGCAAGTCAAGGCTGTGGTTCCGTCAGCCGGCGGCCGTTTGGACTTTACGCCGCATTCGCCGGCGGCAACGCAAGAGAACGCGGTCTGCGCCGCTCACGGCATCCACGCGGCCTTGCGCCTAGGCGCAAGTCGCCTTTTCCCTCCTTCGGTTGCGTGCGCGGGCCCTTTCTGCTACAATGCGCCAAATCCAAGAGGCTAATCTACAAGGCGACGGGAGACCGCGCGATCCTCGCCGCGGCGCAAATGACATGTCAACTTTCCCACGCGCGCCAGATTCCTCGCCACTGAAAGAGGAACCGCCAAATAGCAAAACTAACAAAAGCGCACCTCCATGCCCCTGCCCGCCGCCGGGCGCACGCGAAGGATGCCAGGTCCGCGGAGGTTGGGCAGGACGCGGACGTTGAGCGACGGATTCGCCGCGGCCGCATCGGCGCCGCCCCAACATCCGCTGCCAAGGCTCTCCCCGCCGACCAGGAGCGAGTCCGCCTCGAGCGTCGAGCCGAGCTCCAGCGTCGCCGCCGAGTCCAGCTTCACCGTCAGCCCGGGCGAGAACGCGGGGCCCTGCGCCTCCGTGCGCGCCTCGAGCGAGAAGACGCCGGTTCCCGACACCACGAGCTCGGTCGCGTTCGTCCACGAGGCTGTCGGAGCGAATTCCATCTTGCCGCGCTTCACGACAAGCGCGCCCGATGTCGTGCTCGCGCGCGTGAGGCGGTTGGTGTAGAAGCCCTCCTTTGAAAGCGTCACGCATCCGGCGTAGACGAGCGTATTGGTGTAGCCAGGCACCGCGATCTTGTTCCCGGACGAGTCCTTCGCCCAGCTGTCGTAGCTGTCGACCTTGTAGCTGTCGACGAGATGCAGCGTCGCCGGCGCGGCGCTCGTCACCGTCCCGCCAGTCGCATCGCCCTTCGCGCAGATGATTCCCGTCGCCTGGTCGTTTCCGCCAAGGTCAAGGACGCCCGTGGAATGGACGAAGAGCTCCGTCCACTTGCCCGCCCCGTTCTTCTCGGCGATCGCATACGGCACGCCGCAGCGGATCGTGCCGTCGACGCGCCCGGAGTTTCCGTTCAGCCGGTTCGTCGGCGCGTTCAGGACGAACGTCATGTTGTTGGCAACGTTGAAGCGGTCGCCGACGTCGAGCTTTGCGTTGCACACGACCTCGGCGACGCCGGAGGGGCCCGACGTCGTGCAGTAGCAGGACGAGGACGTCTTGAGCGTCCGATTGAACACGACGCGCTTCCCCCGAGCGAAGACGAGATGCGTGTTCTTGTCCGTGTTCCGCCAGTCAGCGTCCACCGTGATGTTGCCGTCGAAATAGACGCTCTGGTCCCAGTCGTTCTTGTCGCTGTGCGTGACGACGGGCGCGTTCCACGCGAAGTCGCCGACGAGGCGGAGCTGCGTGCGGCGCGTGTCCACGTCAAGCACGCCCGTGCCGAAGACGTCGTTCGTGCAGCAGCAGACGGTGCCGACCGCGCCGTCGCCCTGCGCGGACTGGTCGGCGCAGCCGGCGAGGAAGACGTCGTTGGTGCCGCGTCCAGGCGCGCGGAAGTTCGCGCGGCCGCGTCCGGAGACGACGAGCGACGCACCCTTGTCGAGCCACACGGACTTTCGGAAGTCGGTCACGGTGTTCGTGCCGAACCGCCATTCCTGCGCCACGCCCGCAGCGACCGGCACGCCGACCGAGAACGACTTCGCCTCGGACGCGTCAAGTACGCGGATCCCGCTCGCTCCGAGGTCGATGCGGTTCGTCCCGTCGGCGAACGCGAACCCGCCGCCAAGGGCCATCCCGTGCAGCGCAATTGGACGATCCAGCGTGCAGGTCGAGCCAGACGCCGCGAAAGTCGCCACGGTCGTGGCGCGGTCGAGGTCGGGCAGCGCGCCGCCGTCCCAGTTCGCCGCGTCGCTCACGCTGCCGCGGCCGACGAACGAGGCCGAATAGACGGGCATCGTCTCGTTGATGCCCGCGAGGAGAGCGCGCTTGCGCGGGTTGTCGCTCGAAGGCTGGAAGACGTTCACGGCCGAGGCCGTGTGCTCTACGCTCCATCCATTCCACTCGCGGAAGGCGTGGTACGTCCAGTCCCAGCGGTTGGAGTTCATGATGTCGATCCAGTCCGCAAGCCACCTCTCCGCCCCCTCGCTCCAAGCGACCGCGCTGAACTCGCCGACGTAGATCTTGGCGCGGTGCGTCCGCTCGAATTCCCTCACGCGCCTGAAGCAGTTCTCGAGGTAGGCCCTGTCCCAGCCTCGCGCCGCGTCGGGATAGACGTATCCGGATGGCGCGGAGTTCACGCCCTGGTGCGTGAACGTCCCAGGCGAGTACATGTGCACCTCGTAGACGACATTGTCCATCGCGAGCGGCGACAGGTACCCGAACGCGTCGTGGCTGTCGCAGCCGTTGGACTCCATGATGATAGTCACGTCGGGGTCGATCTCTCGGACGGCCTCGGCGGCCAGCGACTGGATCGTCCAGTAGTCCCACTTTACGCGGCCTGTGTGGTTCGGCTCGTTGACGAGGTCGTAGCCGTAGACGTTGCGCCGACCCTTGAACCGCGCGGCGATGCCGCGCCAGGCGTCGACGAAGTACTCCTTGAAGACGTCGTCGTTCAGCATGAGAGCGTTGCTGTTGTTGCCGCTCGAGCCACCCATCCCTGGCGGGGCGTGGAGGTCGACCACCACCTGAATGCCGTACTTCTCCGCCATCGGGAGGACCACCTGGTCGAGGTGGTCGAGCTTGCCCTGGAGCCACGGACCATACGAACCGACCAGGTACGACTCATGCGTCTGGGCCTCCGGCGAATACGCCGGTCCGCCGTCCATCTGGTACCGAAGGAGCTTCACGCCCCATTCCGCCAGCGTCGAGAAGTCGTCCTCAGTCATGGCCCGCAAGGGCGACATCACACCGTGCAGCGGCTCGGCCACGCGGACGCGCGGCGGATACGACACGACGTAGTCAAGGTTGGTGACCGGGTAGGGCGGCTCCTCGGCCGAAAACGTCAACGAGGAGAGGTCGAGGGAATACCTTCCGCAGCCCTTCTGGAACCCGAACCGCAGCCACCCCGTCTCCGAGCGCCGGCCGCAGCTCGATCCGAAGTCGACGAGCTTGCATTCAAGGTTTGTGAAGGTGCCTCTTGGACGCGAACCTTCCGCGTAGACCGTGCTGCCGTCGCGCATGTTGGTGTAGACGAGCATGAACTTCGGGCCCAAGTACGAGATGTCGGTCGCGTTGCTGACGTTCACGCCGCTCACCTGAGCGCTGACCTGTATTTCCCTATTGGCGAAAGGCGCGAGGTCGACCGCGGCACTGCACAGGAATGTCCGGTTCGTCTCGCTTTCAGGGACATCCACAGTAAGGATGTTCCCGTCGAGTGACGCATACTGGCAAAGCGTCCAGGTGAGGTCCTGAACGACCGTCTCGGCGGGGCACGCCGCGGACGCAAGCACCGAGGCGACCAGCGCCGCCGAGGGCCGGAGCGTCCGCACGCGCAGTTTCTGCAATAGCCGCGACAGAACCATGGCGACAGGCGACGGCTATCTGATGTTGACCGTCAGCCCCTCACGGGTGTTACGCGCCGAACCGTAGGCGGTGAAAGCGGCGTTGTTCGCGATCGTGTCGTACGTTGCCTTGACCCATGCCGCGGAACGCGTGACGGTCGAGATGCGAACCTCGTCGATGATGCCGCGATATGGAGCCGGGTATTTATTGCCGGACGAAGGTGCATTGTTGTTGCCGAGGCAGAGCTTGTTGCCATTTGAGACAAGTGTGCCCTTCAGTTCGCTTGATGACGAAAGATCGCATCTCCTGCCATTGAGATAGACAGCGCGGTTGATCGTGGTGTCCTCGCCTGCAACCCCGCCGTCCGAGCCGTCGAATACATGGACAGAGTGGTTCCAAACTGCCTGCACAGGCTTGTTCTGCGCATTGTTCGCGGCATTGACATAGCTCTCGCCTGAGTTGCCGGAAATATAGATCTGGAGTCCATTCCTTCCGTTCCCTTGGGCCTCAAAGGCCGACCAGGCATTTGACTTGAACAGAATCTGCGCGTTGCTTGGCGCTGCGCTGGGGGCGTGATCGTTCTGGTAGGTCCAGTACTCAACGGTAAACTTGGTGAAGCCGGAATACTTCTGGCTGGAGTCGGCGATGGTATATGCGCCATAGCCGTCGCCCGAGCGCTGGTTAAATGCGGCGGCAAGCCCCGCCACTCCGTTCGTGCCCGCGCGCACGCCGTCGGCATAGTCAGTTGTAAGCTTGAATGAATTTCCTCCCTCGACGGAGTCCGGCTGGTCACTCGAACCCTCCGCGCCGAGGTGCCACACGCCGAGGAAGCCGTTGGACCAGACGTCCTTCGGATTGACGGCATGTACATATTTCGACCCGTAGTGGGCCCATATCTTCGTCCCTTTTGCCAGCGTCGGAACCTTGACCCAGACGAGCGAC
>CAMORM010000106.1 GCA_946623785.1 uncultured Verrucomicrobiota bacterium | reverse complement strand
CAGGCGCCGCGAACACGGCGGAGAAGGTGACGTACGTCCCTCCGACGGCGCTGCACATCGATTCGGTCGCCGTCTCCGCCGACGCCGTGACGCTTGTAATCTCGGCTGAGCCGGACGGCTGGCTTACGGAGGCAACGGCCCCGCTTCTGCGCGTCCGCGCGGCGGCGGAGCTTCCTCTGCCGGAAGGGGACGCGGCACTGGTCCCGTCCGAAGATGTCGGCATGGCGGTTGACGGCAAAGGCATCGCTACGGCGACGGTTCCGCGCGCGGCGGATGCGCCGCAGAAGTTCTACAGGGTGGAGGCGCCGTGATTGACGCCGGCGTTGGCAGAATAGCAGTCGCGCGATTTCGGAATTCCGGATGTAACCTTTTCGTCCCGGCTGGGTAGACAGGGCAGAACGGCTATTCAACAACCAAGAGGAAAAAAGAAGGCGACAGACCCATGGCAATTCAATTTGATTCAAAGGCTCTCGACATGACAACAGAAAATCAAAGGAACGAAAAATGAGTCAGATCAACTTCGCAAACACACAGTTCGCCAAGTTCGTGAACTACGCGAGCTCGCTGCCGAACGCCTCGCACTCGACGGCTATCGTCGCCGCCGAACCCGGCAATGCAGACGGCGCTAAGGCTCTCGCCGACCGCGAGATCGTTCCCAAGACCGGCGATTACGTCGGAAAGATACACCGCAACCAGACGCTCAAGGACATGAACAACGAGGTCCGCACTCTTTTCAAGAATGCCGTCTCCGAGATGTTCGGCGGGGAGAAGCTGATTCCCGAGAGCGTGCAGAGAGCGATGAAACTCGGCGACTACGGGAAGGGCAAGCCGCTCACCGCCAGGCGCATCATCGCCGTCAACAACGCGATCGAGAAGCTGAAGATCGGCTCCTTTAAATTTGAGGACGCGTTCGCGGCAGGCAAATTCGACGGAGAGCTGAAGACGAGGGCTGAGGAAGCAGGGCACAAAGGGACGGACTTGCCAAAGCTCAGCATCGGCGCGAACCTGCTGGCCAAGGCGACGGGCATGCCGCTCAGGTCGGCGCTTCTGGAGGTGATGGACAAATCCAGCGCGGCGTATGCCGCAGTCCAATGCGGCCCGCTCTACACGGGGTCTGTCGCGGATTTCAAGAAGGGGATGGAGATACAGAAAGAGTTCAAGAAGCTGCAGACCGAGCTGACCGATCTCGTCCGGCGCGCGGTGTCCGGCGGAGACGCGAAGGACTACGCCGGCATCGCGAGAATACGGGTCGAACAGCTCAAGATCGCCAAGCAGCAGGCCGCGAACCTCTTCGCCATGCAGACGGTGGTGGACATGTCGAACGACAAGTACACGGAGTTGATGGAAAAGATCGATTCCTCCATCCAGGACTTCGAGAAGGCGGCCAAAGACGCCGCCGACGGACTCGTCGAAGGCGAAGCGAATCTTTACGCGCGCACTATCGGGAACAAGAAGATGGATGAAATAGCCGCCGCCTTCAACATGCTCGGGATTGTCATCCACAGAAAATGCAACGACGGCGATCCCAAGCTGATGAAAGCGATCTCGGTGGCGCTGAAAAACATCTGCGAAATGTGCGTTTCAAGGGAGCGCGACAACGGCTATAACGTGTTCAAGCAGGCTTTAGCCGAGCGCGAAACGCCGAAACTCACGGAACGGTTCCACGGAGCGGAGAGCCAAGGAAAATTCAAGCTGCCCGCGCAGTTCTACGATTCGATCAGCGTCAATCTGAAAAATCACCTGTTCGAAGGCGTGGACGCATTCGAGCAGCTGGCGGCGAAGCTCGGGACCGAGAGCGAGAGATCCAAGGTGTCCTTCAGCGACGACCAGAAAAAACGCCTCAAAGCCGTGATCTCGCAGCAAGCCGGCGAGGAGACCGCCTCCAGGCTGATCGACAGATTCGTGGCCGAAATAGAAACGATCTGCCTGAATGACGCCGTCACCGCAACCATGAAGAATCAGCAATGGGACGAGAATCTCATTGAAGGCCTCGTCGCGCACTTCGAGAAGTATCCGGGTCTGGCCAAGGCGTTCGCGGTCGGCTTCAAGGAGGACCGGCTCGATGAGGTCAAGGCCGACCTCACGAAAGTGATGACGGCAAGCTTCGCGAACAATATGCAGAAGCGCGTGCCGAGCCTCAGCACGCTCGAGCCCGGTTTCATGCCGCAGGCGATACGCGAATACAACAAGGGCTACGTCACCTTCAACGGGGAGCCTCTGCGCGATGGCGTGAGCGGCAAGTTGTTCATGGAGGCCAACAACGACGAGCGCAAAGGCTACTGCGAGTTCCTCGAAGAGAAGTTCGACGACAAGCACGTGCAGATGCGCCGCTTCGTCTCCTTCGTCTGCGGCATGGCCGATGGACTTTCAGGCGCGATAAACACCGGTGCTTTCTCAGGCACGGGCGGCCTGGGCAACAATCCCGATCTCATCAAGTCGCCGCAGCGCGACAGCGGCTACTACCAGAACGAGTGCAAAGTCAACGTTATCGCAGGGCCGCGCGACAATAGGGAAAACTACGACATCCGCATCGACGACAAGTCCGGCAACGTCACCATCAAGTTCACGCACTACGAGACGAACTGCCTCCCCTACTACGTGAACGACAAAAACAAGCAAATCCCCCTGGCCAAGGCCGATGGGGATGTGGCCGAAATGGCGAAGACGCGCATGGAGGTTACGATGGTGATCACGAACGCGCTCGACAGCGAGCTCGGCGACAAGAATCCCGAGTTCACCATCACGGAGATCAAACAGGAGGTCGTGTAAGACCGCCCCATTCCGCATTTCAGGGAGAAAAACAAAGGAGAACCGCAAAACAATGGCAATCGACATAAGCGGATACAACGGAGACTTCAAGGCCTTTGTGGATTTCGCAAGCTCGGCGAAGAAGGAGTCGGCCATCGCGCAGGTCAGTGGCGAAACGAACGCGGTCGCGGGCACTGGCTCGCTTGCGGGCAGGACGATCATCGCGAAGACCATGCGCGACTCGATCGGCAACGTGGGGCGTCTCTCCGCGTCTCGCGACGTGAACAACGCCGTACGCGACATCTTCATGCGGACGGTCATCAACATGTTCGGCGGCATTGGGCAGATACCGGAGTCCGTCCAGAACGCGATGAAGCTCCAGGACTACGGCAAGGGAAGGCCGCTCACCGCGCGGCGCATCAAGGCCGTCGACGCGGCGATCAAGGCGGAGATTGAGGCTGAAAAGGCGTTTCGGGAGAAAGCGGCGAAAATCGGTTTCGGCGGAAAGGGAGGCGAGATGGTCGCAAAGATATGCGTGCACGACAAGACGCTCCTGGAAAACGAGAATCCCGCGGCGGAGTTCAAGCGCCGGATGAACGAGAACTGCAAAGACTACATGAAGCACTGCGTTATGACGGCGACACGTCAGGTAGAAGGCAACCGTACAGTCGGCTACAGGATAAAACCCGTGTCCGTCGCGCCGTCGGAGGCGTTCCTCTTTGACTTCCGGCGCGGCACCGGCGTCACGATCGACGGCGTAAAATACATTTCGCCGGAAAACAGCTCTGAGGAAGAGAAGGAAAAAGCGTTCAAGGACGTCTGCGACGCGTTCGTCCGGTTTGTCACGGGGAACAAGGACACCACGTTCGATACGGCTTCCCGCGAGGACAAGATCAAGGCGAACACCCTGATGATCTGCTCCTGCCAGAAGATGGCCAGCGTTGTCACGACGGGCGCTGGACTGGCTTTAGACCCGGAGCGTTCCGCCGTGAAGTTTGACGCCGGGACTGGAATGATGGGAAAATCGTTCATCGAGACCTCGTTCTCCAAGGACCAGAACGGGAACATCCTGTTCAACTGCAAAGTCGAGTTCGATGGCGCAATGCTCACCGCGCATGACGAGAAAGGAAAAATTAAACCGCTGCTGAGTAACGATGCCTCCGTCAAATACTCATTCAAGGGAACGATTCCGAAAGACGGTTTCGACAGTTTCGCGAAAGCCGACTGGGAAGGCATGAAAGGCGACAAGCTGATTGAACTCAGGGATATCGACATAGCCAGGTCGAAAGGCTGGCTCGACAATTTCACCAAAGGCATCCCCGAACCCTACCGTCTGGAGATTAAAGACGTCGACAGCTCGTTCAGCGTAGAGGCGGAGGAACTGCGGGAACCCTTCTGATGCCCGCACGGAGTATAGGGAAAACGGAAATTAGAATAGGCGAAATCAAAACAAGGGAACAACAATGGCACTATCTGATGTCAGCCTCGCGCAGTTAAACCGTATCGCGACCGGCAACTACAACGCCGGCCAGGTCGACTTCAAAACGAAGACGAACGGAACCTCCGAACTCGTCAAGGTCAACAACCACGTCTGGAAGACGTCCAATAACAACGTGGAGCTTTCGCCCGAACGCATCCTCGAGGTGAAGGAGACGTTCCTGAACTCGCTCCAGAATGGCGGCGGCGCGGAGGCGATGAAAGAGATCCGCGACAGGCCCGGTCTTGCGGCGGATACGGGCATGGCGACGAACGCGAAGCAGCGCGGCGACTTTATGAAGACGGGCATCTCCCCGCTCACGCGCGCGCAGGTGCGTTTGATTCTCGGAGACGACTCCTGCCAGATTGACATCGGAGTGTAAAAGCATCCAGCGCAATGTCTGCAAAAAAGTAGAAACAACAATGGCACTCGACATCAACACCGGATACAACGAGACATTCAAGGCGTTCGCCGACTTCGCGGAGAAGAGCGCCGAAGCGGGCAAGACCAAGGCGGTCGCCCGCGTGGGCGGCGATCTCGCGAGCCGCACCATCACGGCCGCGAAGAGCGACTGGGTCGGCGTAGGCGCGGGCCGCCTGTACAGCCTGAAGGACGCGAACAACGTCGCGCGCGACCTCTTTAGGAAAGCGATCATCGACATGTTCGGGGGCGACAAGAACATTCCGCCAAGCGTCCAGGACGCGATGAAGCTCGCTGACTACGACAAGGGCAAGCCTCTCACCGCGCGCCGCATCCTCGCCGTCAAGGCGGCGATCGACTTGGACGGCACGGCGAAGGCGCGTGCCGAGAAGATCGACTTAGAGACGTTCAAGTCCCACGATGCGGAACCGATCGCGCGCCACATTGGCTACACGGATGCGAACCTCCCGAATCTCGCCCGCGCCGTACACACCTACGCCAAGAAGGAGAATGTGACCGAGATGGCCGCCCTTGACGCGTTCATCGAGCTCGAGACGTTCAAGTCCCCGGAAGCCAGAACCACCGCCATCGACATGGGCTACGCCAAGATAGAGCTGCCAAAACTCGCGCGCGCCGCGCACCTCTACGCCCAGGCGAAGGGCAAGTCCGAACTGGAAGCCCTGCGCGAGGTCGCCACGCCCGGAACCAAGGCCAACCGCCTCATGAACTACGGCGGCCGCTTCCTCGAGGACACCTCCAAATTCACCGACGGCCTCCGCCTCCTCGACGACTTCGCGGCTTGGTTCTCGGCGGTCCGCGATACGAAGAACAAGGATGCCGGCACTCTCGACAACGCACGATCCGTCACCGATCTCAACATCCAGAGCACCGTCGTCAAGGCAGACAGCACAGCCGCCATGGAGCGCTTCGTCTTCGAGGAGCTGGCGCTGAACCCGGACGCGAATCTCGCCGAAACCGACCCGGAGAAGATCTTCGGGATGAAGGACAACGCGGCGATGCGCTTCTTCGGCACCTATCGCTACGGCAACTTCGCGGGCGTCGTGGCGTCCGTCCCGCCGGAAAGGCGCGGCGCGATCTTCGCCGTGTTCGACAAGCTCTCGAAGCCCCTTCCGGAGACGAAGGAGGATGCGAAGGCGTTCTACGCGCAGAGCAGTTCGGAGCTGGGCGTACGCCACCCCAGTCTCGTCATCGGCCGCATACTGCGCCACCTGCCGGAGATCGAGAATCTAATGGCGAAGGATGAGCTCACCGAGGCGAACATCGTGAAGACGCTCTTCCCCGACATGCCATCGCCCGACTGGACGCTCAAGGGCCTGAACGAATACACCCACGAGGTTGACAGGCTTGCCGTCCAGATGCTGGTGGACGGCGGCATGGACGAGGAGGATGCCACAGACAACGGCCGAAACGTCCAGCTCGTGATGGAGGAGACCTGCTGCACGCTCAAGGAGGCCTGCGATTCCTTCACGACCGGCAAGCGCGTCGCCCCGCCGCCCTACATGACGACCGTGACATTCGCGATCGAGAAATTCGACGGGACCACGAAGGAAGCTCGCAAACTGCTCGACGGCAACAAGGACGGCGACCTCTGGCGCGCCTACAATTACACCCCGGTCGACGACCCGAACAATCCAGGCAAGGCCTTCATCAAGGACGAGAAGAAGCAGGCGTTCGGCTTCAAGTTCCCCGACGGCACGTTCCTGCGGGCCAATGCCGGCGCGCACCAGGGCAACATCCCTACGATCATCGACAAGCTCGAGGCGCTCGCCGGCAAGGTCCATCCGCGCCAGCAGACCGCGCTCATGTTCGCCGTCTCGCAGGCGGGCACCGGAATGCTCAAGGGCGGGCTGACGGCGTTCGGAATCTACTCCACAGAACACGCCTGCGTGGACTTCACGCTCTCGAAGGACGAGAACACCGGCGCGATCACGGTGAAATACACCAGCCCCGAGGATCTCCCGATCCACTTCTCCTGGACGGCCACGATCGACGTGGACGGCAACATGACCACCACGCCGATGGTTGTCGATAAAATCACGGAGCGGCTCGACGCGAAGACCGCGCGGGCGATGGTTGAAGAGCGAGCCAAGGCGCTCGACGTCAACCTCACGGGCGCCCAGAAGCGCGAGGCCGTCCAGTACCTCCAGACGTACGGCACGAACATGTACGGGAAGAACGCGCGGCTCTTCGCGGGATTCGCCGTGCAGCTGGTGCGGACGCATGGCACCGCAGAGAAGAAGGCGAAAATCGCCGCCGACACCGCCAAGAGCATCCGCGAGTGGCGCGACTTCGACTTCGGCGACCCGCGCAACGTGGCCTTCAAGAACGCCGTCAGGGACTTCGCGTCCGAAACCATCAGCGAGCACATGCAGCCCGACAAGGCCGACAAGTTCACGGACAACATCCACGAAACGATGATAAAAGACATCCTCCGCGGGGTGTACATCCTCAACGGCACGACCTTCAGCTACTATTCGGCGGAAGATGTGGTTCCGGTCTTCAAGGCACTCGTTCCGGACGCAAAGAAACAGAAGGCCCTCTCGACCTACCTCAACCAGCTCTGCCTCACGACGACTTTCCTGCCGTCCAACCACTTGCCGTACGACTCCGGCATCGAGGCTCACAAGCTTAAGGGCGCCGACATGCTCGCGAACCGCGACATGACCACCGGCCTCTACTCGCTCGCGATCCTTGACACGGTCGGGTATCCCATCACCTACGACCTGCAGGTCTCGCCCGACGGAAAGACGGCGACCATCACGCATACCATCACTGGCGAGCTGGCCGCGCCAGGAGAAGTCAACGGAATCACGGGGCACTTCGGAAAGGTCACGCTGAGCCAGCGCCTCGTGATCGACCTCGAGCCCGACATCCCGGTCGTGACGGACTTCCAGCTCTCGCAGAGCATCGACGTATAGACGTATACTTGTTGACTCCGCCCGCCTTTCAACCCTGTAACCTTCCGACAATTCACGTGTAAACAAGTCAACGAAACACTCAAACCCATGGAATACAAAGAACTTATAGACGCGTTCGCCGCGAAGTGCGGATTGGAACAGCCGGACGCGAAAGACGACGGCTGTCTTGGAGCCTCTCCGGAGGGCGTTGAAAAAAGCGCGGCCATTCGACGCAAGCAACGCCAAGCTGGTCAATGAAGTCCGCGACGTCCTTGCGGGCGACACGAAAATCGACACGAATGACCTCCTCAAGCGGATCAGCAAAGTCCTCGACACGAAAATCGTCGATTCCCGCGAGAAGGTCGACAACCAAATCAAGGCAGGCATTGCGGATGACCTTGACACGAACTTGAACATCAATGATTGGCTCAAACCTTCTAAGCCCGAACCACAAGTCAGGCCGGTGTAACCTGTTGGTCGTGGCAAAAGAGGGAAAAGAAACCTTCCCCCCTAATAGCCTGAAAATAAAGCGTGCGATGTGCTTCCGGCAGCTCGAAAGAGTAGACAAAAACACCGTTTGAGGGGCATAGGGGGGCGATGCGATTGCGGAGAGGTTCCGCAGCGACAGTCGCCCCCCGCCGTTCTTGGTGGCGGCACGCCATCCGTGGGGGTAAGGCGAAGCTACCCGTAGGGGTGGGGCGGCGCTACCCGCGCGGCGCACTTCAGGGAGATGATGGCAACATGCAACGGGGGATTTTTGATATAATATCGCGAAAAAATGTTGTAGGCTTTTCGGAATGGCAAAGAAAGCAGAAATACCAAGAGAGCCTTGCCGCGTTGCTCTCGCGACTGGCGGGCGTTGTAACCTTTTCCTTGGCCGCGTGTTATCTAGGTGAAATCAACTTAAAACAAAACGAAACGAGTAAAACCTTGGGAATCTTCGACAGCAACATCCACATGAACGGCGCCGGTACGACATACCAGTCGTTCCTCGACCTGGCCGATGAGGCAGAGCAGAAGGGCGGGAAGATCGGCGACCGCACGGTTCGGCTCGTCAAGGCCGGCGACGGTCTTGCGACCACGACCTCCCACGGGACGACGGGCGCGCGGGCCGACCAGATCGGCGGCGCATTGTCCGGGGCGGTGAAGGCCGGAGACGGCGCGAAGCTCGCGAACGAGTTCTTCCGTTTCGTCGCCACGATCAATTCCTCGATCACGGCGCAGGACGAGAAGGATGCGATCTACGGTTCGGAGGACTACACCGCGTTTGTCACCACGTCAACAGACCTGCTCTTCACCCTGAATCCGGAGATTGCGGAGGGCGTGCGGAACCTTGACGCCGACGCCCGCGAGAAGCTCTTCGACGCCGCAGGGAATGCCGCCACGGCCAAGTCCGCCGAAATCCAGAAACTGAGCGAGGCCGGCGGAAACAACAACCAGGAACTGCGCATGGAGGCGAAGCACTGGTCGTCGGCAAGTTCCTGCATCATGCAGCTGCGGCAAGGGGCGTAACCTTTTGGCGCTTTGCGTGTAAACAGGCTGAACCTTTGAAAGGAGAAAGACAATGCCAATGCCAACAGTAGAACACATCGTGAACGTTTCGTTCAAGGACCACTTCCTGTCCGCGCAGGAGGCCGCGCCGAAGAACGGCTCGATCCAGGTCAACAGCAACACCTTCGACGTCACTTTCGTCGACGGCAAGGTGAACGCCAAGTTCACGAGCGGGAACTGGTTCACGAACTTCTTCCGTTCCAAAACGCTTACCCGCTTCACCCAGACGCTCCAGACGCAGTACGACAACTGGATAACCGAGCAGGCCGCCGCGTCGG
>CAMORM010000105.1 GCA_946623785.1 uncultured Verrucomicrobiota bacterium | reverse complement strand
TTACTGGCAGCCTCGCCGGGTCGGCATACGTCGACGGTGGTGTATTCGAGGGCTCGGGTTCCATCGCTGGATATGCATATGCGACGAAGGACGGCGCGATATGCGCTACGCCCGGAACGGTGCTGTCGTTCGGAGACAAGCTTGCAGTTGGCGAAGGCGGTTCGCTGTGCGTCGCTGCAACAAGCGACGTAGTTGGAACATTTGCGCTCACATCCGCTGAAGGCGCCGTATATCTCGGCGAGAACGCATGTCTTAGCTTTGACCTTCGCGACGGTTCCCTTGGCGCACTCTCAGGCGAGCATGTCATTGTCGATTTGCCTGCTGGTGCTAAGGTCGAGGGAGAGTTTGCGAACTTCGTCAATGGCAAGTACACGGACGACAACGGAAACAAGTATGTCGTGAACTATGCGGGCGGCGACGGCAATGATATCGTGCTTTCTGCACGCGGAAATGGTTTTTCAATCATAATTCGCTGATAAATCTGTGATGAAACAGGGCTGACTTCTTAATTCTAATCTTTTGGAAACGATATGAGTCTGAAGACCGCTCCGTTGAAGTTCACGCCGGAGGCAAGTCGTTCCGCGACGCGTGCGACAAGATCGTCCGCCTCGCAGGCGAGCAGTTCGAACTCACTCGCATGAAGTAGCAATTTCCGGCAAAACCATCGCTTTTTGCGGAAAAGGGTGGTGTTTTGCCTAAAACGGGTGCAGAAAACAAAGAGATTTCATTTTCCATGTAACGTTCTTCGGGGAATTGCGTATACACGGCGGTAAAGTAGCAATCACACGGAGGATGCCATGAACCTAAATATAAACGATTTCCGCGGCATGATAGGCGAGCATTCGCTCGGCTACGTTGAGTTTACGCGCAACAATTCCGGCGAAGTGACGGGCCTCAAGAAAGTCGCCAACCACAAGACGCTGAGATTCCTCAACGAGGGCGAAACGTCGATTATGAGGCGGCTTGGCGGCCAGAGCGCGTGCGACATGCGCCACGCCTTTGTGGATGCGCTTCGCAATGAACTTGGGGCGAATCTTCCAGGAGAAGTCGTCCGTTCCCTGCTTTTCTCGGATAGCGAGATAAACGCGCGGCCTCTCTCCCGGCGCGAGATCCGCGCGGCGATCGACCAGGTCGACGCCGTGAAGCGGAACCTGGTTGCATCGGCGCACGATGACGTCACCAGGATCGCCGTGCAGATGGGCGCGGCCGAGACGCTTTCGAACGGCGAGGAGTCGCCCCTCATTGCATGCGCAAAGGAGGGGTATGTCGCGTTTATGTCGTCCATCAAGGATTGCTTCAGGCAGGGCCACAACCAGCCGGACGAATTTGTCCTGGAGACGTTCAAGAGCTGCGCGTCCAAGTTCCGCGACGTGTGCGACCGCTATCGGCCGAAGCTCGGCGGGCTGCAGCAGCAGGCGGCGCACACGATAATCATACGCACGCTTCTCGAAAAAGTCCCTGAGCTCCGCGACTGGGCGATGAACAACCGCGAGCAGCTGAATCGCACGTACAACACCTTCACGGACCTGGCCGACGAAGCGTCCGACCTTCCCGGCGCCGACGGGGCCGACCCTTCGCCGGCAGGCGTTGCTAACATGAAAAAGATGATCGACCTTTCGGAGGGCAGGCAGATCATGTCCACGCTGACCGACATGATCATCACGGAAAGCCAGATTTCCCCAATCGCGGGGCAGATCGCCAACGAGTTCGCAGAAACGGTCGGGGCGACCGCGGACGAGATTGCCGGACTGATGAAGCGCATGGTCGACGCGGAGACCCTCAAGGGGAATCCCCGCCAGCCGTCGGACATGGTTCCGCAGCTCCGCAGCCTGATGTCCGGGTTTGCCGAGATACGTCGCAGGGAGATGCAGCTCCATCGCATCCCCAGCACCTTCGCGCGTCTCGTTTCGCTCTACGCAGACACGCCGGCCAAGATTCTGGCGCTGGACTTCCGGATTGCCGAACACAGGTTGAACACCTTCGCGAGGACGATGAAGGAAGGCCTGGTGAATGGCTACAAGAAGAGCGCCGCGGAGCGTTCGAACTGGGCGAACATATCGGCCGTTTCCATCCGCGAGGCCAATCCTGGCGGGGTCAAGATAAACGGTGTTGTCGTTCCGGACGAGGACAACGACGAGTTCACGCTCGACGACGGCACGGTCGTAAACGAAGAAAACGTCAACAAGATCAACAACTTCACCAAGGCGCAGCACTCCGGCGCACTGGTCAAGAGCCTTGTGCGCAGCATCCCGGACAAGAATATGAGGGGATTCGTCTCGACCGTCATCTCGATGAGCCTCGGGCCGCACGGGACGTTCGACTCGCTCTTCCACGGAACGGACGAAGCCGGCCCCGGACATCCGGCCTCGAACATGATGACGATGCTGAACTCGGGCACATTTGTCACGCAGATGTCGAACGAGAGCACCTACGACATCGACATCGCGGACGACGGAACTGTGACGGTTAAGGCGCATACGAACGAGGGCTTTGCCATTTCGGGCACCGCCGACGGCCCGCTCGCGCTCGAAGGCGAAGACCCGATCAGGCTGCGCATCCCGCTTGTGTCGCAGAAGTACGAGACCACCATCACGATAAAGCCGAATTCGTTCGACGCCGAAGGCGTTCCCGAGTTCACCGTGGCCACGAAGCCCGTGGACTGACCGAAGGGCAGCGCCGGCCGCTGGGCCAATCCCGTCCAGCGGCAGGCGCATCTTCCTGCTTTTATTGCCGCGGCTGTTTTTGATATAATGCCCGCGTATGGTACGCAAATGCATATCGGCGTACGCGGCGGTTGCGCTTTCGCTGTGCGCCGGCGCTGCGGAGTTTGCCATCGACTGCGCTGACGAGGCGGTCGGCACGCCGTCGTCCCTGGCCGTCGGCGATTCCGTCGCCGTGAGGCTTGCGGGCGGCGAGTCGTTTGCTCTCAAGCTCGTCGCCGCGCCGCCTGCCGGGATCGCGGGCCAGTCGTACGTCGCGCGCGACGAATCCGGCGGTGCGTCCGCCGTTGTCAAGCCGACGGCGGACGGAATCAGGATTTCCATCGACGACTTCGCGAACCGCCGGCTTGTCACGGTCGTTGTGCGGGACGGCAAGGCGTCGTCGGCAGTCGTCGACACAACTCATCCCGTGCACGACGAATGTGGCGCGTGCGGCGTGGAGGAAGCCGCCCCTGAAGTCGAGTCTCCCGCCGAGTCCACGGGAAAGAAGTCCGCGGCGAGGCCCTTGCGGGTTCTCTCCTCGGACGACTTCGAGGTCGCAGAGCACAAGTCGGTGGTCGACATCCTTGTTGCGTTCGACCAAGGGGCCGTCGCGAAGTCCGCGGCGCTTGGGTACGCGTCGATGGAGGACTTTGCCGACTATGCCGTTGGCAAGATGAACATGGTGCTTGCCAATTCGCGGCTCGACGACAAGTTCTGCTACCGCCTCGCTGGAGTTGCCGCGATCGACGGCGCCTGGACCGCTGTCAACAGCTCCCTGCTCGCCAAGCTGCGCACGAGGGAGGGCGCCTTCGCGAAGATCGCGCGGCTGCGCGAGAAGTGCGGGGCGGACACGATAACGCTGCTGGTCGACCGCACGGAAGGCACGACCAGCGGAATAGGCTACACGTACTCTTCGGATTTCGGCGTCCCCACGAACTTCGACAACAAGAACTACGCATGCAACGTATGCGACATAAACACGGTCAACAGCCGCTACACGATGAGCCACGAGACCGGCCACAACATGGGCTGCGGACACAGCGACCGCCAGGGCTCAAACTCCGGCCCGGGCCGATATCCCGATGCATGCGGGTATCACTTCGTGGACGCAGGCAACGTCAGGCGCAGCACGGTCATGGCGTACACGTATGCGAGCGGAGACAGCTACTACTACGACCCGGTCCCGTACTTTTCCGCGCCAGACATCACGCCCCCGGAATACGGCTGCGCGCTTGGCGCGGAGGGGACGAACAACAACCGCAGGACGCTGTCGCTCACGCACGCCGACATAGCGTCGCTCCGAGAGCATGTGGCCCCGTACGACTGGGACGTGCGGTTCCTGGACGACAGCGGGAACGACATCCCGGACGGCGCCTACTTCCCCAGCTACTACTATGTGACGATCACGCACAGCAACCCCAACGCCACGATATACTACACGTACGACGATTCCACGCCTACAAAGACCTCGGCATGGTGCTCGCCCGGCACGCGTCTCCCGATGAGCGGGGCAAGGACGATCACCGCGTGCGCCGTCGTTGGCGGAGTGGCAGAGTCGGTTCGCACAGTGCATTTCGCATACGGCCTCAACTGGTCGGGGGACTCAGTCGGGAGCGGGCTGTGGCGCAGCGGCGACAGCTCGCTGAGGCCGTGGAGCGGAGAGTATTTCTACACCGGCGACCCGGTGCGGTTCCCCGACCTTGCCGGGGTGTCTTCCGCAACCGTCACGGTCAAGGGGGCGGTTTCGCCAGGCTCGGTGTCGTTCACGGCCTGCGACACGCACTACACGTTCGCATGTGGCGACGACGGTGCGCAGATCGCGATCCCGGACGCAGGCTTCGCGCCTGCGGGCGACGTAACGTTCGACGTTCCGGTCCAGCTTGGGGCAACGACGTTCACGAACATGACCGGGTGTGCGCTCACGTTCAACGCGCCGTTCGGGCAGACCGTCGGACCGACCGGCGGATACTGCACAAACATGATCAACATCGGGCCTGCCGGCACGCTGACAGTTGCGCCAGGGGCGGGCAAGACGCAGACGCTCAGCAAGCTCAACAACATCGGATGGTACGCCAGCAACTCCACGTTCCGCGTGGGGAAGGGCATAGTGGTGTTCAAGGGCGCGATCAACGGCGGTGCAGGCGTTGTAGGCAGGACCACGCTCAAGGTCGGCGATGGCGGAGAGCTGGTGTTCGACATGGGCGGCGGAACAGGCTACGTTATGAACCAGACCTCGCTGACCGTGGAGAAGGGCGGAAAGGTGACGTTCAACGAGATGGAGCACATGCGGAGGACCCTGTTCCTGGACGGCGGGACGATTCGCTGCAGGGGCAGGCTGGATCTGATGAACAACCCCGGAGTATATGTGACCGACAGTTCGTCCGTGGAAGACATCTACGGCGGCTACATCCTCATCCGCGACTCCGACGCGAGCATCGACGTCGCGGCCGGCAAGACGCTGACGCTTGGCCTGGGCACGCGCACTGACGGCAGGAGCGACACTTCTGGACGTGGCATGGTAAAGCGCGGCGGAGGAACACTTGCGGCCAACGTCGAGCTGCGGCATTCCGGCGTGACGGACGTGAAGGAGGGCGTGTTTGCCGTCGGCTATTCGTCAGGCGGGACCTACGGGCTCGGCTGGGCCGTTGCGGACGGCGCGACGCTGAGGATTGCATCGGGCTGCTCGCTGTCGGTGCCGTCGCTCGCGCTGGCTGGCGGCGCAACGCTCGAGGTCCCGGCGGCTTCGTCCGCCCCGGTTTCCGCTGCAGGTCAGGTAGACCTTTCTGGCGTGCGGCTTGCGCTTTGCGGTGCTGTCGATCTCGCGGAGGGCAGGTCGTATCCGATCCTCGCCGCAGGCGGCTTAGCCGGAGTGTCCGACGTCGAGGCCTCTGGCCTGCCGGGGCTTTCCGCGGGGCTCAAGTGGCATGTGGAGGATAGCGGAGGGACGCTTTTCGCGCGCATCGTTCCGACGGGCGAGCGGCTGCCGTCCGTAGACATTCTGGTCGGATTCGACAACGGCGCACGCAGCTACGTTGCGGGCAAGGGCGTAACGATGGAGGAGTTCGCGTCCGCGCAGATCGCGAAGATGAACGACGCGCTCGCGACGAACAGGCTAGACAGGCACTACACGTACCGGCTTGCCGGCGTGTGCAGGGTCGACGCCGCGTACGAGAGGATCGGCGACGTGTCGGGAAGCCTCGTGGCGGGAGTCGGGCCGCTTGTCGCGCTGCGCTCCGCGCGCGAGCTCTGCGGCGCCGACACGGTCACGCTGCTCGTCGACAACGCGAGCGACGCGACGCTTGGGTACGGATGCCCGCTTTCCTCCTCGACCGACGTGGCCGGATGCCACGACGACGCGTTCAGCGTGTGCAGCATTCGCGCGGTAGACGCCGGCAGGCAGCACACGATGCTCCACGAGAACGCGCACAACATGGGCTGCGGCCACTCGCGCGCGCAGGCCCAGGCCAATTCGCCGTTTGAATACGGCCGCGGGGTCTACTTCAGGGACGGGGACGTTATGCGCCACACGATCATGGCGTATGGCGGAGACAACGACGCGTCCTGGTACTTCTCCACGTCGTCGGGCGAGTTCGGCTTTGCGCTAGGCGACGCGTCTAACGACAACGCGCGCGTCCTGCGCGAGACGTGTGGAGCGGTGTCGCGGTGGCGCGGCGAGGTCAGGCCGCGCGACGGCGACGTGTTGGCCTATGACGCCGACGGGCGCGAGGTGCTCTCGGGGCGGGCGTTCGCGTCGAGCATCACAGTGGCGCTCTCTGCGGCTGACGGCGCGCGGATACTCTACACGCTCGACGGTTCCGCGCCGACGGCTTCGTCCAGCGTCTATTCCTCGCCGCTTGTGTTCACCTCGGGCGCCACGCTGAACGTGGCGGCGCTCAGCGGAGGCGTAGTGTCGCCTGCGCGCGAGATCAGGCTCTTCCGCATCTTCGGGCTGCCGTCCGGCGCCACGTGGAGCACGGGCGCGAAGTACCCGTGGTCGGCGGAGGGCGGTTCGGTGCGCAGCTGGAACCACACGGACTACCGCCACTTCTGCACAACGCCGCTCAGTGCCGCGGTGACGGGCCCGAAGCGGCTCAGCTTTTCGCACAGGTCGTACTTCATGCCGGAGCGGCTCAGCTCCAACTACTCGCATTTCGACGTGCTGCTGGACGGCTCGCCGGTGCTCGCGCAGACCGACTTCAAGAACGAGTGGCGGCAGGCGTTCGTGGACATACCGGTAGGGGAGCACGAGGTGAGCTTCGTCTATTCGCAGCGCTGCGCGATGAACAACCCCTCCGACTACAAGGACGGCGCGCCCGAGGCGGACGACGCCGTGTGGCTGAAGGACCTGTCGCTTGCCGACGTGGAGGCGTTCGTTGTGCCCGGAACCAGCGTGAGCTTCGTCCCGGACCTGGACGCCGTCTCGGAGATGGGCGGATACATAGAGGGCGAGACGGACCTCCAGGAGTTTCTGGAGGACGACGGGTGGAACGGCCAGCCACGCTGGGTCTCGTACGTGCTGGGCATCGACGCGGATTTCGACACCGGCGTTCAGTCGGACATCAGGGTGGAAGGCGGCAAGGTCGTGATCACGCCCGCGAAGGGAGCCAGGAAAATACCGGGGCTCGTCATCGAGTCTAGGCTGTACGGCTCCAGCGAGCTTTCCGGCTCGATGCCGTTCATCAAGGCGGCCCGCGGCGCAACGATCGAGGTCGCGCCGTTCGAGAGCTCCGCGAAGGGGTTCTACAGGCTCGAGGTGTCGGTTGGCGCCCAGTAGGCCTGCGCCCCGGCTGCGCGATTCTTTTGCGGTTTACCTTTGGGACGAGATAGGGTATAATTGCGTCCAACATGAGCAAATTCAGACTGAGAGGCAGAAGGCGCAGGAGCCGGGAGCCGCGTCCCGACCGCGTACCGCTTAGGACGATGGTCCCCAACCTGATAACGTCGCTTGCGGCGTGCGGCGGGATTTCGGCGATAGCGATATGCGCCACGAACTACGCGAAGACCCTTGCTGGGCAGGAGGTCGTTGCGCGCGACTGGGGCCACGGGTTCCTTGCGCTTCTCATCGCGTGCGTGTGCGACGCGATGGACGGACGCGTGGCGCGGCTCCTGAAGTGCAGCTCGAAGCTCGGCGCGGAGCTCGACTCGCTCGCGGACTTCGTGAACTTCGGCGTGGCGCCAGCGATGTTCATGTACTTCTGGGTGCTTGCCGGCGGCGTGGAGATGGTCAACGGCCATCTCGAGCAGACGATCCCGCTCCTCGTCAGGCGGCTGATGCTCATGGCCGCGCTTTTCTACTCGATGTGCGACGCGTTCCGCCTTGCGCGTTTCAACACGATGCTGGAGCAGCCCACGCTCCCGTACTGGAAGCACTTCTTCCTCGGCGTGCCTGCGCCTGGCGGGTGCTGGATGGTGCTCACTCCGCTTCTGCTGGCGCGTTCGATCGACGGCGTCAACTCTGTGATGCTCCATCCGGGCATGGCGATAGGCATGCTCATCTTCGTGGGCGTGCTGATGGCGAGCCGGATACCGACCGTCTCGCTCAAGGCCCTCAGGATCAGCAAGGCGGCGCGCCTGCCGACGCTTGTCGGGTGCCTTCTGCTCATCGCCTGCTTCATAACGAACCTCTGGCTCACGCTTGGCGTGATAGGCGCGCTCTACATACTCACCGTGCCCGTTGTGGTGATGATGTTCCTGCACGGCAAGGCGAAGTACCTGCGCGAGAACGCCGGTCCGAATTCGGAAGGGGCCTGAGTGGGCGGATGCGAGCTATGCCCGCGCCGCTGCGGCGCGGACCGCGAAGGCGGAAGGGCCGGGTTCTGCGGCGCGCTCGGCGCGCCGCGCGTCTTCAGGTGGGGCCCGCACTTCGGCGAGGAGCCGCCGATATGCGGCGGGCGCGGCTCGGGCGCCGTGTTCTTCTCGCGCTGCACGATGAAGTGCCTCTACTGCCAGAACTCGCCGTGGAGCTGGAAGGGCGAGGGCTCCGACATCGGCGTGGACGAGCTTGCGCGCATTCTGCGCGAGCTCGCGGTGAAGCACGGGTGCGCCAACTGGAACCTCGTTTCGCCGACGCCCTATCTCCCGTATGTGCGCGAAGCCGCGGCGAAGCTCCGCGCTGAGGGGATTGCGCTTCCGTTCGTCTGGAACTCGTCGGGCTACGAGCGAGTGGAGACGCTCGAGGAGTACTCCGACCTCCTCGACGTCGCTCTCTTCGACCTGCGCTATGCAAGCGACGAAACGGCGGTTCGCGCGTCCGCTGCGCCTGGGTACGTGGAGACCGCGCGCGCCGCACTGGCGCATGCGTACGCGAAGCTCGGGCCGCTCGACAGCGACGCGCCAGGCGGGGCGAAGCGCGGCGTGATATGCCGCATACTCGTGCTGCCGGGGCATGCGGACGAAGCCGTCGAAAGCCTCGCCTGGATCGCGTCGAACCTCTCCACCGACATCCACGTGAGCGTGATGAGCCAGTACTCGCCGGCGTACAAGGCGCTCGAGACGCCTCCGTTCGACAGATGCGTCACGCAGGAGGAATACGACTCCGTGACGGAAGCGGCGTCCGACTTCGGCTTCGAGCGCGGCTGGATACAGGGCTTCGCGAGCCGCGACGCGTCGTCCGACCTAGTGGGCGAGAACATGACCGCCGGCGAAGGCCGCGTAGGCTGATTGCCGCTGCTGCGCGGATGCATCTGCGAGGCGCCCGAGGCTCGCCATAAAACCCCGAAAAAACTTTTTTAAATTTTTTTCATTTTCCCCCTTGCGCTCCGTCCAGAAAAAGAGTATCATACGCACCTGTTCGCCGCCGATAGGGTTGAACCCCGTGAAACGGCAACAAGTCGATCTTTGAAAACAGTGGTGCTTGAACGCTGAACGGAAGTTGGAAGCCGAGCGAAAGCGAGGCGTCCTTCGGAAGGGACGCGGAACACAAGAAGAAGCTTGTGAGGTAACCGAACCGCCGA
>CAMORM010000104.1 GCA_946623785.1 uncultured Verrucomicrobiota bacterium | reverse complement strand
CCGACACCCTGAAGGCGCTCCGCGAGCGCCCGGAGATGAAGGTGTGGCTGTTCGGGCAGGGCAAGGCGGACGACGTGATGATCCTCGGCCGCTGGCTCAACCTCGAGCATGCGGTGGGCAAGGTCAGCTACGACGCGTTCGTGAGGAGCTACCAGCACCAGCGCCAGAAGGAGTACGTCGTGCTCCAGGGACATGCCGCAATGTGGAGCGACCAGATGTTCGAGGACGTGAAGAAGATAGTCGAGCTTCTCGAGAACGACGGATGGATATTCGTCACGCCCTACGAATTCTACCAGATCAAGAAGGGGACTCTCGAGCCCCCTCCGCAGAAGCCCCAGGGGCCGCCGCCGCAGGCGGCCCCCAAGACGGTGCTCTCCGGCGACGGGAAAAACTGGATACCCCTCAAGGCCGCTCCTCTGATAGAAAAGGGGAGCGCGCTTGATTTTTCCGGCTTTCGCGACACTGGCGCGCCGTGCGGGAAGTTCGGGAAAGTCGTGAGGAAGGGCGCGCACTTCGAGTTCGAGGGACGCCCGGGCAAGCCCGTCCGCTTCTACGGAGTGAACCTTTGCTTCGGCGCGAACTACCCGGAGTACGAGGAGGCGAAGGAGCTTGCCGCGAACCTGGCGCGCGTAGGGTACAACGCGGTGCGAATACACCACCACGACTGACTTCTCGTAGGCAACAAACCGGATTCCACTGCGCTCGACCCCGCGCAGCTCAAGCGGCTCGACGGACTCGTGGCCGCCTGTTCCGCGGAGGGGCTCTACCTCACCACGGACTTGTTCGTGTCGCGTCCCGTGTCGTGGAAGGCGATGGGGATCGACAAGCCAGGCACGCCTGACAAGGACGTGTTCAAGGTGCTTGTGCCTATCCATCCCGGAGCACGCAAGAACTTCCTCGACTACTCGCGCGCGTTCCTAACGCACGTGAACGAGTACACGGGCCGCCGCTTCGCCGACGAACCCGCGCTGTGTTTTCTCGCTCTCGTGAACGAAGGCAACGAGATGAACTGGGGCGGCAAGCACCTCCAGCCGCTCGAGGTGTACCAGACCGCGTGGAAGGAGTGGCTCGCGGAGAAGAAGTCGTCCGATCCCGACCATTACGCAAAAGTCCCCGACACCATTCCGGAGAACGCCTGGGCGTGGGGCGACCACACTCCCGCGTTCACGCAGTTCCTGCGCGACGTCGACGCGAAGTTCTCGCACGAGATGAAGCAGTTCCTGCGCGAGGAGATAAAGACGGATGTCCCGATGACGAACCTCTCCTGCTGGTGGAACCCGGTGGTGTACCAGTCCGTCCGCGCCGAGGCGCTTGACGTAGTTGACGACCATTTCTACATCGACCATCCGCACTTCCTCGAGGACCCGTGGCGGCTTCCCTCGAAGTGCAACAACGTGAACCCCCTCGCGAACGAGGGGCTTGGCATCACCGACGTCGTCATGCGCCGCCTGCTCGACCGGCCGTTCACGATCACCGAGTACAACTACGCAGGGCCGGGCCGCTTCCGCGGCGTCGGCGGAATCGTCACGGGCGCGACGGCCGCGCTTCAGGACTGGGACGGTCTCTGGCGCTTCGCGTGGGCGCACGGAATCGAATCGATCAGGCGTCCCGGCTCGCAGCGGATCGGATACTTCAACATGGCGGACGGCCCTCTGTCGCTCGCCGCGGAGCGCGCGTCGATCTGCCTGTTCCTCCGGCGCGACCTCGAGGTGCTTCCTGATGAATACGACGTTGTCCTGCCGCCTGCCGCGCTCAGGACGCCCGACCCCAAGCAGACGATGAGCAGGGCGCCGTGGAAATGGGCGGCGTGGCATGCGCGCCTGGGCACAGTTGTTTCCGACGAGCCCCGGCCGGGCGCGAAGTGGTCCGCGAAGTTCCCGGAGGCATACTCCGAGAAGTCCGAAGCGGTCAGCGCGCGCATCGCGCCAGGCGGTCTTCCGAAGGTCGCGGGCAACGGGCATGTCTCGGTCGATCGCGCAACCGGCACGTTCATCCTCGACACGGCGCGGACGTGCGGCGGCTTCGCCGAGGGCGGGACGATCTCGGCGGGACCCCTCAAGGCGTCGATTGGCACGCCGGCCACGGTCTGGGCGTCTTCGCTCGACGGCAAGGACATCGCGGAGTCTTCGCACATCCTCGTAACGCACCTCACGGACCTCCAGAACTCGGGCATAACGTATCGCGACGATTCGTTGACCGTGCTTGAGAAGTGGGGCGGTCTTCCGCACATCATGCGCAACGGACGCGCGGATATTTCGATTGCGCTTGCGGACGGCAGCTGGAAGGTCTGCCGGCTCGACGCCTCCGGGCGCGCAAAGGGCGATGTCGAGGCCGCTTTCGCGGACGGCCGGCTTTCGTTCGCGGCGAGGACGGACTTCGATCCCGCCGACGCTACGTACCTGTACGAGCTGACGAGGCGATAGGGCTCCGGAGCGGGATTTTGCCTGCGGCGGAATGAACTTTTTGCAACACCGGAACGCGGAAAAATGATACAATCCACTCCATGTTGACAGGCTTGATTCCGCACTGTTCACACACGGAGAAAAAGATGAGGAAACTCGCAATCGGATGGTTGTCAGCGGTGGTGGCGCTTGCGGCTTGCGGTGCTTCGTCCGCTGATGTCGAAGACTGGGAGAACCCGGAGGTCAACTCCATAGGCAGGCTGCCGGCGCGCACGTACACGGTCCCGCTCGCGGACGAGCGGGCGGCGCTCGCCGACGCGCTTGAGCCCGAGACGCCGTACAGGATGCCGCTCGACGGCGACTGGAAGTTCATGTGGGTCGGCGATCCCGCGCGGCGTCCGCTCGACTTCTGGAAGACCGACTTCGACGACTCCGGCTGGGCGACGATAGACGTGCCGAGCTGCGTTGAGATGCGCGGCTACGGAATCCCGATCTACACGAACATCAAGTATCCGCACAAGGACGCGTCGAACCCCGCGGACAAGGACTTCGCGAAGATCCTTGACCGCGAGGCGGGAACGCCCGACAACAATCCGGTGTCGAGCTACCGCCGCATGTTCGCCGTCCCAGAAGGATGGAAGGGCCGCCGGACGATCCTGCGCTTCGAGGGCGTTGGCTCCGCTTTCTACGTGTGGGTGAACGGGAAGAAGGCCGGCTACGCCGAGGACTCCAAGCTTCCTTCGGAGTTCGACGTCACCGAGCTCCTTGACAAGCAGGGCGGTGCGAACCTTCTCTGCGTCCAGGTCTTCAAATGGTCCGACGGCTCCTATCTCGAGGATCAGGACATGTTCCGCTTCTCCGGCATATTCCGCAGCGTCTCGCTATGGTCGATGCCGAAGGACGGCATCTGGGACTTCACGGTAGTCGAAAAGCTGAAAGTGGAAGGCGGGAAGTGCAAGGAGGCGTCCCTTTCGGTAGAGGGCATAGACGGCGACTGGAGCGCGACGCTCTACGACGCGGGCGGAAAGTCCGTCGCAACACTAAACTCTAAGCTTCCGGCCTTCAGCTTCGAATCCTCGTCCATGCCGCGCCTCTGGAGCGCGGAGGATCCTTACCTCTACACGCTCGTCGTGAAGAAGGGAGGGGATGTCCGTTCGAAGAAGGTCGGCTTCAAGAGCCAGTGGATATCCGGCAACACGTTCTTCGTGAACGGCATGCCCGCGAAGCTCAAGGGAGTGAACCGCCACGAGACGAATCCCGAGAACGGGCGCACGGTGACGCTTGACGACATGATGAAGGACATCACGCTCTTCAAGCGCTACAACATCAACACGGTCCGCACGTGCCACTATCCCGACAACCGCCTCTGGTACGATCTCTGCGACCGCTACGGCATATACGTGATCGCCGAGGCGAACGTCGAGGCGCACGAGCCAGGCTATGGCGACAAGGGACTCGGCCTGTTCAAGGAGTGGGATCGTTCGATCGTCGAGCGCAACGTGCGCCAGGCGGTGTTCTACCGCAACAACCCATGCGTCACGCTCTGGTCGATGGGCAACGAGACGGGTCACGGCGACTGCTTCCGCCATGCCATCGCCGAGGTCAAGAAGGCCGACCCGACGCGCCCTGTCCACTGGGAGCGAGGGAACAAGGACGCGGATGTAGACTCGTCGATGTATCCGTCGGTCGAATGGGTCGAGAAGCGCGGGCTGCTCGGCGAAGAGAAGGCCGGCGCACCCGGCATGAAGGAGAAGTACGGGACAATCTCGTCCGAGCACAGCGCGGGCAAGCCGTACATCATGTGCGAGTACGCGCACGCCATGGGCAACGCCGTGGGCAACCTCAAGGAATACTGGGACGTCATATACTCGCATCCGTCCCTGATCGGCGGCTGCATCTGGGACTGGGTCGACCAGGCCATCTGGAAGGACACGGGGCGGATCGACCCCAAGACGGGCAGGCGCGAGCGCTACCTCGCCTACGGCGGCGACTTCGACGACCGGCCGAACGACGGTCCGTTCTGCTGCAACGGAGTCGTGGACCCGTTCCGCAACGTCAGCCCCAAACTGCTCGAGGTCGGCCATGTCTACCAGAACCTCCTCGTGTCGAAGCTCGAGGGGTGGTTCTCGCTCGAGAACAGGTTCTGCTTCACTTCGTCGGACGCGTTCGCCGGGCGCTGGACGGTCCTTGCCGACGGCGAAAAGGTCGCCGAAGGTGAGTTCGATGTGCCGGCCGTGGCTCCGCTTTCGTCGGACACGTTCAGGGTCCCCGCCATCGACGCCGCGCTTGCGGGAGTCGGGAAGGGCAAGGAGGCCTTCGTGAACTTCGAGTTCGTCACGAAGGCCGACGCGCCCTGGGCGCCGAAGGGCTGGTGCGTCGCGCGCGACCAGGTGGCCGTCAGCGGCACGGGTTCCGCCCCGCAGCCCGCCATCATGCACGACAAGATCGGAGACGGCGTGTTGTTTGGCGAGTCAGGCGACGAAATCCAGGTTACGGCAGGTTTGACAAGGGGAACGACGAAGGCGGTGTTCTCCCGGAAGACGGGCACGCTGAGCCGTCTCGAGATGAACGGCGCGACGATCCTCTCCGACGTTGACGGCGTAGTGGCGGGGCCGCGGCTCACGTGCATGCGCGCCCTCACTGACAACGACCGCTGGATGGGCAGGGGCGTCGAAGGCATCTATTCAAGGGGGCTCACGCAGCTGCGCTACCATCCGGCTGGCGTTTCGGTAGACGGAATGACGGTCAGGACAAAGGTTTCCGTCGACGGCGCGAAAGGCGCGGGATTCGTCCACGAGTGTGAATGGACGTTTGCCTCGGACGGCTCCGTGTCGCTAAGGAACAAGGTGGTGCCGTTCGGGCACCAGCCGGCGGCGCTGCCCCGTCTTGGGCTTTCGATGTCGCTCGGCAGGGACTTCGAGAACATGAAGTGGTACGGCCGCGGGCCGGGCGAGAACTACGTGGACCGCAGGACGGCGAGCTTCCTGGGCGTCTGGAGGTCTACCGTGTCGGAGCAGTACGTGGACTACGTGCGCCCGCAGGACAGCGGCATGAAGTGCGACGTCCGGTGGGTTGAGTTCACCGGCGCGGACGGGCGCGGCGTGCGCTTCACGGGCGGCGAGCCGATGTTCGTCCAGGCGCTGCACTACGGCTGGGAGGACCTCGAGTTCTCGCGCCACGTCAACGGGCAGGTCCGGTATCGTTCGCCGCTTGTGCCGCGCGAGGAGGTCGTGCTGAACCTAGACGTCCGCCAGACTGGGCTCGGCGGCGCGAGCTGCGGTCCGCAGCCGATGGCGAAATACCGCTTCGACCCGAATGCGCCCGTTGAGTGGACGCTGAGGATCGAGCCGACAACTCGTTAGCCGAAGACTGCATCACAAGAACGGAGCTTGCCATGAAATCGAAGATCTTTGCCGTTGCCGTATGCCTGTCGGCGCTTTGCGCCGCCGAGCCAGTCGATGAACTCGAAAGGACGACGAAACCGCCGACGCCCGTGCGGCTGGACCTCGGCCAGCTCGAGTGGAAGCTGCCCAAGAACCGCGGTACGCGCGTTGGCGACGTAATCACGATAGAGAACTCCCCGGAGACGGCCGACTCAACGGCGTTCGCGACTGCGGTTGTCGACCCGGAGAAGCTCAAGGGCCACTATCTGCGCCTCAAGATCAAGGTCAAGGGGACTGGCGTCGCGGCCAACAAGAAGTCGGACTGCGGCGCGAAGATCATGCTGCGGTGGGTGAGCGAGAGCGGCAACAAGAACTGGCCGCAGTCCCCCACGAAGTCCGGTGACTGGGACGGGGAGATGTCGTTCGACTGCGACCTCACGAGCGCCAAGATCAAGGAGGCCACGATCAACATAGGGCTCCAGCGCGTTGCCGGGCGTGTCGAGTTCGACCTGGCGTCGATCGAGGCGTGGGACCTCGGCAATGTCTTTCCGCTCGTGAACCAGGACTTCAAGGTATCCTACCCCGGTTCGGTGAAGAAGGGGTGCAACTACCGAGGCGTGATGCTTCCGGGCAACATCGACGCGATAAAGGAGGACGACTTCGCGACGCTTGGGCAGTGGGGCGCGAACCTCGTGCGCTACCAGATACCCAAGGACTGGAAGAAGGTGAACGGCTGGGAGAGCAACGACGACTACGACGCCTATGTCGACCACGCCCTCGATATCCTCGCGGACAGGATACTTCCGTGGGCCGAGAAGTACGGGCAGCGCGTGGTGGTAGACCTCCATGCGACGCCTGGCGCGCGCAACGAGAAGGAGGAGAACCGCATGTTCTTCGAGAAGCGCTACGCCAAGCACTTCCTGAAGACCTGGCAGAAGATCGCGAAGCGGTTCAAGGGCGACAGGCGCATCTACGGGTACGACCTCGTGAACGAGCCGCACCAGACCGGCCCCGCGCCCGTTTCATACCTGCACATCCAGCGCCTTGCGGCGAAGGTGATCCGCGCCGTCGACCCGGACGTGACAATAATCGTCGCCGCGAGGGGCTACGGCCATCCGAGCGGGTTCAAGACGCTCTCCCCGCTCCGCATGGACAACATCATCTACCAGAGCCACTGCTACGCGCCGATGGGATTTACGCACCAGCACCTCCGCGACGGCGAGCGAGTGAAGGTCGACCCGTATCCGAACCCGGAGAAGGGCTGGGACAAGGAGCTCATCAAGAAGGAGCTCGCGCCTGTCCTGGAGTTCTCCAGGAAGCACAACGCCAAGATCTACATAGGCGAGTTCTCGGCCATCGCCTGGGCCCCTGGCGCGGAGAACTACATCCGCGACTGCATCGAGATATTCGACGAGTACGGCTGGGACTGGTGCTACCACGCCTTCCGCGAGTACAAGGGCTGGAGCGTCGAGCACGAGTTCAAGGGGCGAGTGAACAACCACGACAGGCTCGAGGAGTCCGAGGACAACCCGCGCAAGCGCGCGCTTCTGGACGGCTTCCGCCGCAACAAGGGCACTCCCTGACCGTCTGCGGCGCCGTCGGGCGGCTTGCCGGCGGGCTTCTCAAATCGTCTCATGTCGTTTCACCATTTTCCGCCGATGTCTCATGGGCTTATGGTATAATTGCCGTATGAAACTTCTCTTAGGCATAGACTACGGCACCGGCGGGTGCAAGACGACGGTTCTGGACGAGACGGGCGCATTTGTGGGCGAGGCGTCGACCGAGTTCCAGACATACCATGACCACCCCGGCTGGAGCGAACAGGAGCCGCAGGACTGGTGGAACGCGCTTGCGGAGTCCCTGAGGAAGCTCTCCGCGAAGGGCGTTGACCTTAAGGCGATAGCGGCCTGCGCGCTCGACGGCTCCACGCACAACGCCGTCCTTCTCGACGCGGGTTTCCGCCCTGTGCGCCGCACGATAATGTGGACCGACCAGCGCTCCACCGCGGAGTGCGAGGCGCTGAAGGCGGGCTGGGGCGAGAAGATTTTCTCGACATGCTACCAGATGCCCGCCCCCACGTGGACCCTGCCGCAGATGATGTGGCTCAAGGCCAACGAGCCGGACGTGCTTGCGAAGACGGAGCACGTGCTGTTCGTCAAGGACTACGTGCGCTACCTCCTCACCGGCGAGGCCGCGACAGACCACATCGAGGCGCAGGGAACGCTCTTCTACGACATGAAGGCCGCCAGATGGTCGGAGGATCTTGTGGAGCTTGCAGGGCTCACTCCCGCGAAGCTGCCAGGGTTCATAAAGCCGACGGACGTTGCGGGACGCGTGACGGCGGAGGCTGCCGCGTTCACAGGGCTCCCCGAGGGGATGCCGGTGGTGTGCGGCACCTCGGACAGCGCGGTCGAGGACTATGGCGCCGGAGCGGTCGAGCCTGGCGACCTCATAATCAAGCTCGCCACGGCGGGGAACGTCAACTCCATGACGGCCGCCGCGCATCCCCACCCCAAGACGCTCACCTACTCGCACGTTGTGCCTGGCATGTGGTATTCCGTGTCTGCCACCAACGCTGCGGCTCTCTGCATGCGCTGGCTGCGCGACACATTCTACGCGCCGCAATCCGAAAATGGCGAGCCCAAGAACCTCTACTCACTGATCGACGAGGAGGCCTCGGCGTCGCCGGTCGGGGCGAACGGCGTGTTCTTCCATCCGTACCTCCAGGGAGAGCGCTGCCCGTACTGGGACTCGAACCTCAGGGCTTCGTTCACCGGCGTTTCGATTTCCTCGACGCGCGGCGACTTCGCGCGCGCGCTGATGGAGGGCGTGGCGTTTTCTCTGCGCGACTGCTACCGTACGCTCGAGGAGATGCGCCTGCCTGTGAAGCGGATATTCCTCATCGGCGGAGGCGCGCGTTCGCGCCTCTGGAGCGAGATCGTGGCGAACGTGTTCAACTGCGCGGTCGCGGTTCCCGAGCCGGGCGACGCGAGCTTCGGCGCATGCCTCCTCGCCGGCACGGGCATAGGCGTTTTCTCGGACGTGAAGGACGCCGTGGCGAAGTGCCTGAAGATAGGCCGCACGATTCAGCCCGACGCAGATTCGGCCGCGAAGTACGACCACCTCTTTACATGCTACCGCCGCATACACGACGCGCTCGCGCCGGTCTACACGCCGCGCCGCGAGGATACTTAGAAGACCGAGCAGAAGGCGAAAGGAACAGAGGGAGACATCATGGTCACAGCACGAAATCTCATCGCCGCCGCAGTGGCGCTTTCCGCGGGGGTGCTCCTCGCTGACACGTTCAAGTCGGAAATCCCGCTCCTAGAGGGCGAGCGCTGGTGGGGAGGCGGCGGCGGAGACGGCCAGAGCCAGCCTTACGGCGCCGCGCCGCGCAGCCGCGTAGACCTCAGGCTTCACGGCAACACGTCGTCGCCGCTGCTCGTGTCCAGCAGCGGGCGCTACGTGTGGAGCGAGAAGCCGTTCGGCTACGAGTTCAAGGACGGCAAGCTCGTGATAGACTCCGACGTGGAGAAGGTCGAGCTCGTAGTTGCCGGCAAGACGCTCAAGGAGGCGTACCTCGCCGCCGCGAAGGCGCACATGCGCTTCGACGGCAAGCTGCCGCCCGACGAGTTCTTCACGCTCCCGCAGTGGAACAACTGGATCGAGATATTCCTGAACGGCATGGACCAGAAGGCCGCGGACGACTACACGGCTGATCTTGCGAAGAGCGGATTTCCGTGCGGCGTGTACATGATGGACGGCGGATGGCTCTCGCACCAGGGCTCGTACGAATTCTACGCGAAGGACTTTCCGGACCCGAAGGGGCTCTTCGACCGCATAAACTCGCACGGCTGGATCCCGCTCATCTGGACGGCGCACTTCGTCTCGCCCGACAGCCGCGAGTACAAGAAGCTCCGCTACCACGACAAGCTGGGTTCGCTCGAC
>CAMORM010000103.1 GCA_946623785.1 uncultured Verrucomicrobiota bacterium | reverse complement strand
AAGCATGGCAGCTGCGATTGCGACGGCCGCCGCGAACCGGACTGGCGAACCGACGGCATTATGTACGGTTTTCATGCCGCAAATTCTACCACATCACCGCCCGATCCGCAAGGTTGGAATGGCAGGGACGGCATAGGGACCGAGGGAAAAATGAAGCCCGCGGCTCATCGCCGCGGGCCCTGCATCGGCCGAACTGGCCAGAGCCTCAGAACTCGAACTTGAGGAAGACGCCGCCGTAGAAGTTCCACGAGCGGTCGTTGCTCCCGCCCCAGCCGCCGTTGTACTCGCGCGCGCCGTGGCGGAGCGTGCGGTCGAACCAGTAGTCGCAGTACGCGACGTACGCGCTGAGGCTGAGGTTCTCCGTGAACTTCCAGACGAACTCGCCCTTGATCGTGGAGTCCATCAGACCGCCATGGTCGCTTGCCAGAGCATAGCCGCGCGTGCGCTGCGTGTTGCCGAGGCCCTGCGCGAAGGACGGCTTGAACGTCAGCTTTGCGTCCTTGCCCTCTCCGATGAGCGCAATCGTGTGGCCGAGCTCGAGGTTCACATACGTGCCTTCGTCGGCCAGAAGGTCGCGCTCGATCCAGAGCTTGGGCTCGAGGAAGAGGTCGTTCAGTGTGAGCTCCACGTCGAGGTACTGCGTGTCGTTCATCGTGTGGTGATGGCGCGCAACGTACTCGTAGGTGTAGTAGAAGTCGACGCCGAGCGTGCCAAGCGTCTGGCCGAGGTCGAACTCGTGCGCAATGCCGGTCTGAATGTCGATCGTGGTGTACTTGCCGGCCCTGTTGCCCCAGCCGTAGGGGCCGCGCTTGCCGTTGCCCTTCGTGACGTCGAAGAGCATCTCGCCGCCGATGTACCACCAGTCGAGGAACGTCACGTAGCCGTTCATCCTCACGATCGGGTCCTTGCCGTCCATCACGCCGTACGTGATGTACCTGGAGTCGAGCCCGAACGCGAACTCGGCGGAAACGAGCGAGTCGTCCTCCTCCTTCTCGCCCTTCTCGGCCTCGGTGAGCTTGACCTCAGCTGGCGCTGCGCCCGCAACTTCGGTCTTGGCGGCCTCGTCGGCCGCCGCTGCGACGGAAATGCAGCCGCACGCCGCGGCCACACTGATTATTGTGTTGATTTTCATGGCGAGTATTATACAAAAACCCGGCCCCTCCAATCAACACCAAGTTGAATACACTACCGCCGCTTTTATCTGTACCTCAGAGCGCGGCCTTGAGCGTCTCGACCCAAGCGGCGACCTTCTCGTCGGTTTTGTCGGACTCGTTGGTATCGTCGAGTTTGAGAACTTCGCCGACAAGCGTCGCGCCCGCATCCTTCGCCGCGTTCGCAAGCGTCTCGGCAGCCACGCAGAAGGAATCCGCGAACCCCACCGAGTCGCCAAGGCCGAAGACCGCGACCTTCTTGCCGGCGAAGCCGGACTTCACGCCGTCGAGCTGCGCGGCCCAGTCGTCCTGCAGCTCCCCGATGCCCCAGGTCGACGTGCCGAGCACGAGCAGCTCGGCGTCGAACGCCGCGGCGTCTCCCGCGTTGACGTTGAACGCCTGCGCGCCAAGCGCCTCGGCGATCTTTCCGGCGACAGCCTCGGTCATGCCCGTTGTGCTGCCGAATACCACATGTACCTTGTCCATTTGTTTTCCTTTCTTGTTTTCTATGAAGCTTTCCTCGACGTGATCATGTCGATGAAGTCCGAAACGCCCTTCGCGCGGAGAAGCGCCTCGTTCGCGTCCGACTCCTCTCGCTCGTATATCGACATGCGCCTGAGCGACTCTTCCGCGCGCCCGTACACGCGCCAGTGAGTCGCGTGGTGGACCGGAGTCGACGGAATTCGCGACATGAATCCGACAACGTCCTTTAGGGGATAGCCTATGAACACGCCCACTTCGTGCGGTATAAGGCAAGTGGCTGCGCGGCGCTTCAGCTCCTCAAGCATTTCCCCAGTCGTCCATTCAGGCAGGTAGCCGAGGCGCGCGAGCCAGCGGCTGTTGCACTTGTCGGCAAGCGTCCTCCGGAGCGTCTCCGGGTTGTAGAAGAGCACAAGCGAACTGCCTTCCTCCACCTTGAGCTCTATGTAGTCCAGTCCCAGAATCACGTATATATCGCTCCTGTACAGGCACACGCGCAGTCCGTCCTTGTTCACGCCGGAATAGCAGTGCCTGACGCGCAGGAGCTCTGCGGGCTTTACGCCCCTTCTCACCGCCGCCGTCTTCACCAGCAGGAACTTCAGCAGCTCCTTGCGGTGTCCTTCGTCTATCAAGTTGATGCCGTCCATGTTAAAGGCCCTTCCGCCAAGAGGCGGAAGGGCCGCCCCTGCAACTATCGGAGATTGTCTGGGATCAGAACGAGACGGTCAGCGCGATGCCGCCGTAGAAGTTCCACGAGTGGTCGCAGCCCTTGCCCCACTCGGCGTTGTAGGCACGCGCCGCGTCGCGCATGTTGGAGTCGAACCAGTAGTCGCTGTAGGCAACGTAGCCCTCAAGCGAAATTCCGTCCGCGATGTTCCACGTAAGCGTGCCCTTCAGGCATGTGTCCATGATGCCGCCATGGCGGAACCCGTTGCTGGTCTCGCCGAAGTAGCCGTGCGTGCGCGAGGTGTTGCCGAAGCCCTGCGCGACCGACGGGGTGAACGCGAGCACCGGATCCTCGCCCTCCTTGCCCTCCACGAGCGCAAACTCGTGCGCGAGCTCGAGGTTGACGTACGTTCCCTCGTCGGCCATCAGGTCGCGCTCGATCGCGAGAGTGGGGGCGATCCAGTGGCTGCCCTCGGAAAGCCCGAGCTCGAGGTTCAGGTACTGAGTGTCGTCCATGCTGCCGTGGTGGCGCGGGATGTACTCGTAGATGTAGTTGAAGTCGAACGACAACGCGCCGACGTCGTCGTTGATCTCGAACTCGTGCGCGACACCGACAATCCCGTCGAGCGTCGTGTACTTGCCTGCGCGGTTGCCGTATCCGCCGCGCTTGCCGTTGCCCTTCGTGACGTCGAAGATCGCCTCGACAGAGCCGTACACCCAGTCGAAGAACGTGAGCTTCGCGCTCGGCGTCAGAATCGGGTCCTTGCCGTCAACCACGCCGTACGTCATGTACCGCGAGTCGAACGAAAGTCCGAACTCCGCGGAGACGACGCTCGTCTCCTCCTTCTCTCCCTTCTCTGCCTCCGCGACTTCGTCTGCGGCAGCGGCGGCGGCAGCGAATGCGGCGGCCGCGAATGCCATTGTCTTGATTTTCATCTTTTGCTTCCTTTCTTGGTTAGGTTTATCTCACTTTGTATTCTTACGCTAATCTTATTAGACATAGCTAACTAGTAGCGCAAAAAAAATAGAAAAGGAGGGCTCCCTTGATACGCCGGCAGGGGTTTAGGAAATCCCTATTCCCCCTCGTGGCACCTGCAGCGCCCGCCGCAGGACTTGCATCCGCAGCCACACGAGCACGGCGCGCCCTTCCTGAGGCAGCGCCACACGGCAAATGCCGCGAAAGCGAGGACAACCGCCAGTACTATTGCCGATGCTGCATTCATTCAGGTTCTCCCTCGTCTAGCACCTCTTGTCTGAGCCGCGTCCCGTGCCTAACGTCCCCCGCCACTTGACTTGAGACGTTAGACGCGGGACAGGGCGAATCAGGTCTTCACCGCAGCCTTTCGCGCGGGACGGACCACTGCCCACAGGCACACCAGGAAAACAAGGGCCGCCATGACCGTACAGACCCCGAAACCACCGCCTGCGAAGAGGACGCCGAACTGGTAGACGCACAGCGCTAGCGCGTACCCCACGAAGAGCTGGAATCCGATCGCAAGCCATCCCCACTTCTGCGAGCCCATCTCGCGGAACGTGACGGCTATTGCCACCATGCACGGCGGGACGAACAGGTTGAACATCATGAACGACAGCGCCGCGAGCTTCGGGAATTCGCTTATCGAGGCGAAGAAGTTCTGGATGTGCGCACCGCTGGACGCGCCCTCCATGCCGACTGTCACGAGCTTGAGCGTCGCAGTGGCCTGCTCCTTTGCTATCTCGGCCGAGACCGATGCCGCAGCGCCCTGCCACGAGCCGAAGCCAAGGGGCTTGAACACCCAGGCGATCCAGGTGCCGAAGTCGTGCAGTATCGACTTCTCGATCTCTTCGTCGGCGAGCAGGTTGAGCGACCAGTCGAAGTGCATCACGAACCACAGGAACACGCAGGCGGGGAAGATCACGAGCCCGGCCTTGAGGATATAGCCCTTGAGCCTGTTCCAGGTGTGGTGCCACACGCCCGAAACAGTCGGCATGTGGTACGCGGGGAGCTCCAGGACGAACGACGACGCCTCGCCTGCGAAGAAGCGAGTCTTCTTGAGCGCGATGCCGCCTAGGATGATGATCGCGATGCCGACTACGTCCATCATCGCCGCGACATACCACTGCTCGCGGAAGAAGAGCGCGGCGAACATCGCGATGATGACCGTCTTGGCGCCGCACGGGACGAACGTCGCGAGGATTACGGTCATGCGCCTCGCGCGCTCGTTCTCGATGGCGCGCGCCGCCATGACGGCAGGCACGCCGCAGCCCTTCCCGACAAGCATCGGGATGAACGACTTGCCGGAAAGGCCGAACCTGCGCAGCAGGCGGTCCATGATGAACGCGACGCGCGCCATGTACCCGCAGTCCTCGAGGAACGCGAGGAAGAGGAACACGATGAATATCACCGGAACGAACCCGAGCACCGTGGCGACACCACCCCATGCGCCGTCGACGACAAGGCTCTTCACGGTGTCGCCTACGCCGGCCTTCTCGAGGCCCTCGGTTATGAGCGCGCCCACGCCGGGCACCCAGACGCCGAACTGCTTTGGATCCGGCTCCTCGAACTCCTTCGCCGCCTTGTACGCGGCGAAATCGACGTCCCAGATGTCAGGCTCGCCGCATCCACAGCCGCAGCCCTCGCACTCCTCGCCAGACTCGCGCTTCTTCGCGCAGTTCTCGCAGTCGCACTCCTTGGCAAGGGGCTCGCCCGTCTCCTCGTCCTCCACGAACACGCCCTTCGCGACGACTCCTGCGGCGACCTTCTCGTCGATCTCCTCGGGCATCTCCTCGACCTTCTCTGCGTCGGCCTTGCCTTCGTTGAGCTTCTCGAGGTACGCTTCCTCCCAGGCTGTCTTGGATGCGTCGTTCCTGGCGAACACGCCCTGCGCGTCCTCGAACTCCATGCCCTTGTACTTGCCTTCCTCGCGGCATTCGTGCGTGCTGAAGGGCAGGTGCCAGCCGTCACCGAGGAAGCCGTCGTTGGCCCAGTCGGTGAGGATCGTGCCAGGCCCCTTCTCGGCCACGGCGAGGAACCACATGACGCACAGCGACAGGATGAAGATCGGGAGCGCGAGTATCCGGTGCGTGACAACCTTGTCGATCCTGTCGGACATCGTCGGCTTGCCCTTGCGCTTTTCGTTTAGCGCAAGCGACTTGTCCATCAGTCGCTTGATGAAGTCGTAGCGCTGGTTCGTTATGATCGACTCCGCGTCGTCGCCAAGCTCCTTCTCGCAGTCGCGTATGTGCTCCTCGAGGTGCTTCATCTCGCCGACGCCGATCCCGAGCTTCTTGATGATATCGCGGTCCCGCTCGAATATCTTGATGGCGTACCACCTGATCGAGCGCGCCGGGACCTTGCCCTGGATCGACTCCTCTATGTGCGCGATCGCGTGCTCCACGGAGCCGGAGAACACGTGCGGCACGTCAGGCAGCTTCCCTGGGCCCTTCTCGACAACGGTCTTCTTGGCCATCTCAACGGCCTTCTCGGCCGCCTCGCGACCGCCCTCGTTCTTCAGCGCCGAAATGCCGACGACCTCGCATCGGAGCGCCTTGGCGATCCTGTCGAAGTCGATCTTGTCCCCGTTCTTCTTGACGACGTCCATCATGTTCACGGCCATCACCATCGGCAGCCCGAGCTCGGCGAGCTGCGTGGAGAAGAATAGGTTGCGCTCGATGTTCGTCCCGTCCACGATGTTGAGGATCGCGTCCGGCCCCTCCTCGACGAGGAACCTGCGAGAGACCTTTTCCTCAAGCGAATACGGCGAGAGCGAGTATATGCCGGGCAGGTCCTGAATGACTACCTCCTTGTGCCCGACCAGGATGCCGTCCTTCTTCTCGACCGTCACGCCCGGCCAGTTGCCGACGTACTGCTCGGAACCGGTAAGCGCGTTGAAAAGCGTCGTCTTGCCGCTGTTGGGGTTGCCCGCAAGGGCTATCTTCACACTTTTTTCCATTGCCTGGCTCCCTTATACCTTGTCCACCTCTATGTCCCGCGCGGTAGCGTCGTTCACCGCGATGCGGCTCTCGTGCACCGCAAGTATCTGGTTGCCGTAGGACTCGCCTACGACCCTCACCATGGTCCCAGCCACGAACCCAAGCGCGCCGAGATGCCGCTTCACGGCCTCCTCGCCGCCGACGCGGACGATCCTCGCCCGCTCTCCCTCTTTCATTTCAGCTAATGTCATTGCAACCTCACTACCTGATATTAGTTAGACGCAAGAAAGTTTACCAAAACTAACTGACGCGGTCAACAGGGAATTTCTCTTTTTTTTGCAAGGCGAAACGGCCGCTGCAAAGGCGCAGGCTAAGCGACGAGCGACTCCTCCTGCGAGACCAGGAACTCCTTCGCGAGGGACAGCCCCTCGACGGAATCGAGCCCGCCAACGGCATCCGCGAGTTCGCTGCGGGATATCTCGTACTCCTCGGCTCCCTTTGCGTGCCTGAACACAAGGTCGAAGTCGCCAGGGTAGTTGAAGAGAGTGAGCAGCATGTTCGCGATGTCGCCCATCGGCGGGAGGTCCAGATGGCCGGCCGCGAAATGATAGCGGAGCACAGTCCCCTTCCCCTGCTCGCTCTCGAGCGACACGCCGCCGTCGGTCGCGTCGCACAGCTGCTTCAGGATCGGGAGCCCAAGCCCTACCTTGCGCTTGTCGTGCTTGCCGGGCTCGGTATAGAACGGGTCGAACGCGCGCTTCACAATCTCCGGGGGCATGCCCTTGCCGTTGTCAGCGATCTCAACGGACACGGTCTTGCCGTCCTCCACGAGGCTAACCGAGACCTTCCCGGCGCCTGCCTCTATCGAGTTCTGCGCCGTGTCGGCGATCACGTCTGCCAGGGTTGCATGCATCCTGTCGCGCCTTCCGTCAGAACTCGTAGACCACGTCGATGCGGAAGAACGAGCCCGGCGACGATCCGTGGTGGCGGTAGTAGTCGCCGAACGAGAGCGTCTCGTACATCAGGCGCCCCTTGAGGCCGGGGACCTTGAAGAACTTCGGGAGGATCGGGAAATCGTATGCTATCGCCTGGAACCAGCCGTAGTTGTGCGAGGGCGCGCCCTCGTCCTTCACAGCGCAGAGCATTGGGCCGGTCTGGAACGAAAGCTTGTTGCCCTCGGCGATTGCCTTGAGGTCCAGCTCGAACTTCAGGTGCGGGTAGATGAGGTTCGACCAGCGCGCGCTGTCGTATCCGTTGATGCAGAAGTACTCGGAGAACGACGGCGAGCGTCCGAAAACCGGGTTCCACGCGTGGTCGGTCTTGCCGTTGTCGTTGAGGTAGTAGTTGCGCCTGTCGCCGGAGTAGTAGAGGCACGCAAGGCTAGACTTGAGGTCGCCAGTCTTGGCTGTCGCGGCGCCGTAGAGCATCCCCGCGAGGATGTCGTCGCCAACCTGCAGCGCTCCCTCGAACTCGCCGGAGAAGACCTCGCCGAACTTGGGCAGCAGGCGCGTGCCGATCGTGTGGAACGTGCGGCCCGGATAGCGCGTGCGCGTCTTCGTGGAGGCGTTGTAGCGGTAGGAGCGCGTCTCGTCCTTCCATATCCAGTAGAATTCGGCAGGGAGCCAGTCGATCTCGCCGATCTGCGCGTACGCGAACGCGCCCTTTTCGTCCATCTTGGAGTACTCGTGGCCGTACAGCGGGCCGCCAGCCCCGTACATCGTGAGGTCCCAGTCGTCGTGCGGGTTGCCGATGGAAAGGTGGTTCTTGTAGTGGTTCCAGATGACGCCCCAGTCGATCAGCGACTTGTCGGAGAGGTGCGTGGTGATGCGCGCCATGTCGAAGAACGTCGAGCGTCCGCCGTCGCCAGGCGTGCCGTCCATGAACAGGCGCCACGACCCGTGCATGAAGTCCTGGCGTCCGATCTTGAAGTCGAGGAACCCGAACAGGTTGGTGCCCTGCAGGTACATGTTGTCGACGAAGAACTCGTCCGGGAAGCTTCCCTTGTCGTGCATGCCCGAGTAGTTCGAGTAGTCGCGCCACGCCCATTCCATGCGGGTCACGAACGAAAAGCGGTCCACGTCGAATCGAACCCAGGGACGCGCCCTGAAGCGGAACTGGCGCCAGTACTTGCCGTTTACGTTCTGGTGGTCGCGTCCACCGATCATGTTGTCAAACGTCTCGTACCGTGCGCGCGTGTCGAACCCCGCCTGCACGTACGCGTTCGCGTTCGTCGATATCGCGACCCTGTCCAGCGCCAGCGCCCCACCTGCCGCAACCGCCGCCAATGCCGTAACCACTATGCGTTTCATCATCCCCTCGCTTGTTGTTGTCCAGTTGTCTGAATTTGAAATTGCACCTATGAGAGCGACTCCAGGAGGCTCTGCCCGGAATCGACTGGCACAACAGCGCCCGTAACCGACTTCGCGGAAAGGAGATACACCACGGCCGACGCCACGTCCTCGGGCGTCGGACGGCCGTCCAGCAGCATCTCCCCAGCGAGCTCGCGCCCGCCCTTCGCCGGCGGAAGGACTGGGCCTGGCGCCACGAAGTTGACGCTCACGTACGGCGCCAGCAGCCCCGCAAGCCTCCTCTGGGACTCCCACATGTCGGCCTTCGACTTCGCATACGGAGTCGCGGGCTTCCCCGAGAGCACCCTGCTGTCGAGAATGTTGACCACCGCCCCGCGCGTAGGGAGCTTCTCCGCCGAAAGGGCGTGGCACCCCTCCTCGTTCGTGCCGAGACGCATCGCGAGCATCGTGGCGAGCTTCCGAGGCGCCTCCACGTTGACCGCCTCCATTGCGGCGGACTCGTCCGCCGGAAGCTCGCCCGCCGTGCTGAACACGGCCGCGTTGTTCACGAGCGCGGAGACGTCAGGCGCGGCCTCGACGGCCGCGTTGAAGAGCGCAGCCGGGCCGAGCGGCGCAGAAAGGTCGGCCGAAAGCGCAACGCCCCCGACTTCGCGGGCGAGCGCCTCGGCATCGCGGTCGCCGGGAAGGCGCGAATGCACGAGAACGCGCCAGCCGCAGCGGGCCAGCGCGTTCACGATGGCGCGCCCTATCCGGCGCGCGCCCCCTGTGACCAGAACGGTCATCTTACTTTGTAATCTTGCGGCCCTTGACGCCAGCGGCAGTTGCGGCGCCCTTCTTCACGGGCTCGTGCGGACGGAGCGCGCGGACTGCCTCGCCGGCCTTCCACATCTCGCTGTCGTGCATTGCCTGGAGCTTCTTGGCCATGAACTCCTTGTAGTCCTTGCGACCGGTGTCGCGGATGACCTCGCGGGCCTCCTGCATCGACTTCGTGCTCTTGTAGAGCTTCTTGAACACGGGCTCTGTGGCCTTGCGGAAGAGCGGACGCCACTTGAGCGCGCCGTGCTGGGCCGTCTGCGAGCAGTTGGAGTACATCCAGTCCATGCCGTTCTCGTCCACGAGGCGGGCGAGCGACTGCGTGAGTTCCTCGCAAGTCTCGTTGAACGCCTCACTCGGGGTGTGTCCGTTCGCGCGGAGCGTGTAGTACTGCGCCTCCATCACGCCGCAGAGCGCGCCCATCAGGATGCCGCGCTC
>CAMORM010000102.1 GCA_946623785.1 uncultured Verrucomicrobiota bacterium | reverse complement strand
ACCACCGACCATGTCCGCGGCGTGTTCAGCTGGGGGGCGTTCGGCCACCGATGCGACAAAGAACAACGAGGCCCGCAAGCTCTTCCGCGATGCTGTCGCCGACATGTTCGGCGGCGAGCAGAACATCCCCGAGTCCGTCAAGACCGCCATGCTGCTGAAGGACTACGGCACCGAGGAGAATCCTTCGGGCAAGCCGCTCACCGCGCGCCGCATCATGGCCGTCAAGGCGCGGCCGTGATGCGCGAAATCTACTCCAGGAACATGGGCCCTGACGCCTACAACCCCGGCGATAAGATCAGGACGAATCTGACCGCCGGCACCGCGACCATGCTCGGCTGGAACATCATGACCCACTGCAAGAATATGGCCGTCGGCAAGGTTAAAGACACCGTGTTCTTCAAAGATGTCGTACGCGATCTCAACGTGAACCTTCCGGACGGGAAGAAGCTTTCGAACGACTTCAACACCGCGTGCGACGAGCTGACATCCTTCCTGACGAAGGGCGAAAAGACGTCGTATGCCGCGCTCGACGAAAAGGAGAAGGCCAAGGTCCACATCCTCATGTCGCTCCTCACGCAGGAAACGATGAAAGCCGCGTTCGACGCGGCGGCCATCACGCTCCACCCCGACATGTCAACCGAGGCGTTCATGACCGCCGGCAAAGGCATGCACAACCAAGGCGCGATGGAGTTCTCGCTTTCGGTCAACGACCAAGGTGACATAAAGATGACTTGCTCCTGCAGCAAGGAGGTCGCCATGATTACAAGCTTTGACGGGACTGGCAAGGTGAAAAACACGCAGACTGGCCCGGGCAGCAAAATGGAGGCCGAGATCGTGCTCGTGTTGCAGCCGACGGAGATGGAGCGTCTCGCCGGGCTCGACTACTCGAAGTTCGACGACGAAGAAGCCAAGCAGCAGTTCGCGGGCACCTCGAACAACAAACTGGCGGCGATTTACACCGGCTTCGGGCCGGACTTCAGGCTGAATTACGACAACATCATGTGCTCTTCACACGTCAAATCCACGATTAACTGACAAGGCCTGCGCGGCCCGCTCGGCGCGCGGGCCCTACCGGTGCGCCGCCAAGATGGCGGCTCTCCATACGGCCGCGCAGGAGCGCGGCCCTCCCAGTCAGCGGCCACGCGGGACATGGGAGACGAGTTGATGCCGGGGTGTGAAGGTTTGTTCACGCGGCGGGAGTGGAATATGGTATAATGTCAGCCATGAACTTCAAAGAATTCATAGAATCGCTGGGCCAGGCGCTGGGAATGCGGCTGGAAAACGCCGGAGGCGCCTGCGGGCTGGAAGTGGACGGCGTGACGGTGATGATCCACGACGCCGACGACCTCGTTCTGCTGACCGCCGAAATCGGTCCGCCGCCGCCGGAGGAGGGGCTTGAGACGCTTTTCAGCACAGTTCTCAAGGCCAACTGGCTCTACAGGGGAACGGGCGGCGCGACGCTCGCAATAAACCCGGAGGACGGTTGCATTTGGCTTGAGAAATACAATTTCCTCGAGCGTCTCGACGGCGAGAAGGGCGTGGAGATGCTAACCCGCTTCGCCGAGACCGCCAGAACCTGGCGCGACCTTGTCGCCGGCTTCAAGCCCGACGTTTCTTCCGGCGGCGATCCTTCGCGTGATCTGGCCGTCGGCGACTTCATGCAGGTGTAGCGACACAGCCGGAAAAAGGCGAACATCCTTGTAACCTATTGGGGTGTCTGGTGTAAACGGGGAAAACAACCAAGGCTTTAAAAAAGGACCACGCTCATGCCGCTGCCAAGTATCACGCTTGCCGAGTTCAACAAGATCGCCTCCGGGCAGCAGAACGCCGGCCAGGTCGACTTCGAGACGAATTCCAACGGCGAGTTCACCGGTGGACTCGTCAAGATAAACAACCACATCATCCGCAAGCGCCTGAACGGCGTCCATCTGACCGGTGAGAGGGTCGTGGCCATCAAGGAGGCGTTCCTCGACGCGCTCCAGAAGGCGAATGTCAGGGCCGAGGATTTGCAGACGATCCGCGCGGAGCTGGGGATGTCCGGCGAGCTCGACGCCGGCGTGGACGCGAACGCGGCGCTGCTCGACAAGCGCTACACGCCGCTGACGCGCGACCAGATACGCAAGATGGTGGACCAGTACGCCAACCAGGGACGCGGCTTCGAGGGCGGCGAGGGTGTTGCGACGGAGCAGGAGGTCCGCAAGGCCAACCGCACGCGCAACATGAGCGCATCGAACCAGCGCGACCGCGACAGCTTGAACAGAGAGGTCGGCGTGACCGCGCAGACGGGGCGCGACAACTCGGTTCTGCACACCATCAAGCTGATGACGGGCGCGTCGCTCGACGAAATCAACGCGGCTCGCATGGGCGAAATAACCGGCGAGAACGCCGTGAACGAGCGCGGCGCGGCGAAGACAATTCTCACGAACAGCTTTACGGAGCTGTACGGACAGATGCTGAAGATGCCCATGCAAGGCACTCTCATTTACAGCGCCAACGCATTCAGGACGGTGTCCTCCAGCAGGTCGGGCCTTGAAGGGCAATAGGTTCGTGGCGTTTGTCCGAAAATGTGATATACTACGCGGAGTTCCGAAACGTCGAAAGAACAGAAAAGGAGGAATCTCAATGGATTTCAACGAATTGATTGCAGACTTTGCCGCACGCCACGGCGTGGAGGACCTGACCGTCACTGACAATGCCGCCGCGCTCGACATTGACGGAATCACCGTTCTCCTCGTTTCCAACGGAGAGGTGCTGACCGTCTCGGCCGAAGTCGGTGAGCCGCCGGTCGAAGGCGCCGGCGCGTTCGCCAACCTTTTGCTTGAGGCGAACATGCAGTCCGATTTCTTTTTCGCCAAGGCCACCGGAGCGGACAATTACATCATCGTGCGCCGGATTGCCCTTGTCTCGCTCGACGCCACGTCGTTCGACCATGTCCTTGAGGCGATCGTCAACTATGCCGAGACGTGGCGTAGGCTCCTCGCCGACTTCCGTCCCGCGGCCAAGGCTGCCGCAGAGCGCGCAGAATCCGAAAATCCCTCGTTCGGCTCGGCCGGATTCATGCAGGTGTAGGCGGATCGTCCGTTGGGGCAGGAACTCCGACGGCAATGAACCTGCTCTCGATGACGTCAGGAAATTCACCGAGTTCGCACAGAAATGCTACGACGCCGGCGCGCAGTTAATCGCGATGAATAGGGCCATCCGGGCGAACGGCAAGAAATGGTGTAACCTTTTGCACCCCCGCGTGTAAACAGGATGAAACACTCAAACTTCAAAGGAGAAAGAAAATGTCTGTCAATCTAGCAGCGCTTAACATGTTCCGCACGGCGAAGGACTGGACTGCGGACAGCATCGCGAACCTCGACGGCGGCAACGCCATCAAGAAGGCCGGCGAATACGGAGGCGCCTTCAGCGCGCTTGGCCGCTCGAAGATCGAAAAGGCGGCGAACAACGAGATGCGCACCGAGCTCCTGAAGGCCCTCGGCGATGCATTCGGCTTGCAGGTGTTGACCGACAATGACGGCAAGGCGAGGTTCACAAGGGATTTCCTGCGCACGCTTGAAAGGAACATCGGCGCGGAATTCAAGCGCGACGACTTCAAGCTCGACGCCGACGGCTATGTCTGTTCCGGGCGTCCGCTCACGGCACGCCGCATCAAGGCCATCATCGCCAAGGTGACGTCGGCGACGCTCGGTCCGGGCACGTCGGGATCGTCGATATCCACCGGCAGGGCCGGCGCCCTGATATCCAGTTCCGAGTTGGATTCCGAAAGCGCGGTCGGAGGATTTTCCACCTCGGCAGGGAAGGCCGGCAAGTCCGGGAAGTCCGCCGGCGCAGGCAAGTCCGGCCCCGTGAAGACGCAGTTCGGCCTGCGCAAGGAAATCTACAATCCGTACTTCGACAAACTGGACGTCATCAAGGGCAAGATCCGCCAGACTAAGGCCCCGGAACACGTGCAGAAGTTCTACGCGCGCATTGAGAAGAGCCTCGACTATCTCGCCAACCAGCTCGACACGGATCGACTGGAGGAGGGCGCCGACGACTGCTCTGCGCTCCGCAACACCATGGAATACCAATTCGGGGTCATCGAGTTGGGTGAGAAGCCCAGGCCCGACATGAACAAGTTTGAGTACTACGACCCGAAACAGGGCAAGTACGTCCCCTTGAAGAGTACGGGCGACTTTAGCCAGAACTGCCTCTGGCACGCCATCGGCGGCGGCTTAATCCATCTGGAACGCGCCACCCACATCAACGAGAACGGCGACAAGGTCACTTTCAATACTAGGAAGTCGCCGGACATCCAGCCGCTGCGCAAGTACATCGCGGACACGCTGCGCCTGCTCGTGTCCAAGGCGATCGACCTCTACTTCGCCTCGGAAGAGGCCGGCAAGCTGGATGAGTTCTTCAACCACCTCCATAACCCCGGCGCCTGCATCGAGGACCAGGGAATGCATCTTGTCCTGTTCGAGGGCGAGCACCTGACCAAGGGCGATGCCGTCTCCGCCGAAGACGCGCGGGTGTATAACCTCATCGCCGACGGCAAGGCCCCGGACCTCCCCGACGATTCGGTCCACCAGTTCATGGACGTCCTGATCGACTTCGAGAACGAGGAGTGGTGTTCGAAGGATGCGGGCTGGAACAAACAGCTCGCCGACGCGATGAAGGCGGAGCTCCGCGGCAAGAAGTGCGTGATGCAGGACTTCGACGCCCCGCACGAGCTGGGGGCGAAGGTGCCCGAACTCCTCGACAAGAACGGCCTGCCCGTTGTCAAGGTGCTGACGGACGAACTCATCGACGAGCTTGGCCCGAAGATCCTGAAAGAATACTTCCGCTGACAAGTCGGGCTGGCCTCGATCCCGCCGGCGGAAGTGAAAACTACTATCATATTGTCGTTAACCTTTTGCGGCGGCGCGTGTATTCAAGGCATGAGAGAAGCAAGCGAAACGAGGTAACCATGAGCGGACACGGGAGATTCAGCGTGATCGGCGGCGGCAACAGGCCGCTGCCAATCGAATTGCCGAAGGTTGAAGACCTCAAGCCGGGCGGAGACACGCTCGGCGCGCTGAACGTCGACGGCGTCAGCAAAGACGGGCCGGCGGTCGCGGACACGCGGCTCGACCAGGCGAACCGCGTCTCCGCCAAGCTGGACACGATGCTCCTCAAGGCGGCGAAGACGGTCGTGAAGCCCGTCGACGCCAAGGCGCTCAAGGCGACGACCGCCGTGCTTCCCAGGGCGACGCGCAAAGCGATCGACAAGGCCGCCGCGAAGGCGGAGACGGCGTTCCAGACAATCAGCAAGTTTTCGGGCCGCCAGATCGCCGCCGCGATGGCAAAGAACGGGGACGGCTGTTTCGAATGGGACGGACGCAACCCGGCAGGCAAGGCGATCAAGGCCGCTCTCGACGCTCTGGCAGCTCTTTCCGAGAAGCTCGTGAAGGCGATCAACGAGCTTCCGAAAGACGCGCCGGCCGCCGTGCAGGCCGCCCTCGACGAGGCGGTGCTCCGGAACGACCGCCGCGCCTCGGAGATCCAGACGCTCTTCTGCGATTTCGCCGACATGGCGGAGAAGGCATTCGATGACCCGGCGAATGTCGAGCGCCTCGGCAAGACGCTCGCGTCGTTCCTGCCGGCGCAGTCGATGAAGATGCACGACTCGGCGAAGATCGCGGCCGACTTCCGCGTCTCGCTCGCGCCGCTTGCCCGTCGCATCGACGAACTTGCTACGGGGAAAGAACGCCAGCTCTCCGGCGGCGAGGCGGCGTCCATCCGCCGCCAGATCGACGAGGCGGCCAACGCGCTCGCGAAGGCGGAGAGGGACCACGCCGCAAAGGGCATGCCGCTCGACGCCGACCTCTTCGGCGCGGCCAAGGACGTCCTCGCGAAGTTCAAGGCCCGCCTCGCCGACATCAAGCGCAACGTGGCGGTCGAGGCGTTGCGCAACTACACCATCAAGACCTTCTTGCAGCCACCTCTCGCGATCCTGCATCCGAAGTTCGCCCCGCTTTTCAAGATGCTCTTCCCCGCGCTCGGCGCGGTGGTCGAAACGCAGCGCCGGCTCGTGGACGCCGCCCTTGCGTTCGTCGACAACCCGACCGCTGAGAACAAGGCGAAGATGGATTCGCTCGCGGCGGCAATCGCAGGGGGCGGCGATCCGGCCCGCGACGAGTTGAAAAAGCTGGTCGGGGGCGCGTCCAAGGGTGGCTACGACCTTGGCGAGCTCACGAGCGAGCAACTGTACCTGCTGTCCAGAGAACTCTCCGAGGAGGACCAGGACCGCTGCACGGTCCCGCTGTGCGATGCATTCCGCGCCGCGCTGAGGTCGTACATGGCGGCACTCAAGCAGACAGGCCGGGCGGTGAAAATCGCCTACGGCGGCCTCAAGGGCGTCGCCACGCAGACGGTGCATCTCGCCGCGATGCGCAAGACGGTGGACGACCGGGCCGACGCGCAGTTTCTCACGGGAAAGACGCTCGATGCCGCGTTCGAGGGGAGGCTCGCGGTCACGACACTCGTCGAGACGCGCCTGAACGGCCTCCCGGACGACGACGCCGACCCCGCGCTCGACGACTCCAACGCCGACTCCTCAAAGGCGCTTGGCAGCGGCGCCGTCAACACGGTCTACGAGGTCCGATTCAAGGACGGCTCGACCTACATCTTCAAGCCGGAGGCCCCCGGCCGCCAGGCTCTTGCGTCGCTCCAGCTCTCAAAGGGCGCCTACCAGGACAATCAGCTCGTGGCACAGCTCAACATGGCCACGCAGCGCACCGCCGACGCCTTCGGGCTCGGCGACGTGATGACGAAGACGTCCGTCGGCGCGCACGGCGGGCGGTTCGGGCTGTTCATGGAGAAGGCCCCCGGCGTGGAGGCGGAACTGTTCGGGAAACGTATCCAGCCGGCTCCCGGCCGCCTGACCGCCGGCCAGATCCGCGACCTCGACGACGCGCAATACGCGAAAGTCGTCGGCGGGCTCATGCGCAAGGCGAACCGCCTCGAGTGGTTCGACCTCATTACCGGACAGGGCGACCGCCACGGCAAGAACTACCTGGTTGAGGTGGGCAAGGACGGCAGCGTCTCGCTCAAGGGCATCGACAACGACGCCTGCTTCGGCAAGTTCATGATCGGGCCTGGACTCTTCCGTCTCCAGGGTAAGCATGCCACTGATTTCAAGGCACTTCTCAAGAACGCCAACCTAGTCTACGATCCGGATAAAAAAGCTGGGACCTCCCGGTTCGATACCGATCCCAGCATCAAGCAGAGCGGGGACGGCACAATCCTCGTGGACTTCTCGAAGATCAAGTCGCGGGAGCTTTTCCACTGCCTGGCGAAGGCGACGGGCTGTCATTCCCTGCGCCTGCCCGACCATATCGACAAAGAGCTTTACGACAAGCTCGTCGCGATGGAGAGCGGCAAGGCCCGGGAGGACTACATCGCCGACCTGCGGGCGCGGCTCTCGGAGGATCAGGTGCAAGTCGCGATCCTGCGCCTGGACGGCGCGATCAAGCACGCGCAGGCGCTCAACGACAAGGGGTGCGTCGTTTCCACCGCCGACTGGGAGAGGCGCGACGTCCAGCGCAAGGTCGCGGGCCGGCCGCCGCGGCCGGTTCCGCCCTACGTTGGAACCAAGAAGGGTTACGTCGAATACGCCAAAGAGACGCAGAAATCCATCAGGCGCACCGTCTGCCTCTTCCGCCGCGACCTCCTCGGCGCCATCGCCAAGCCCGGCTGGTTCGAGGAGTAGTCTGCGCGGCCGACGCCCAGGGCCTTCCCGAAGCAAATGAGCGCGACCCTTCTTGCGTGGTTAGGGTCGTTTGACAAGGTGTGTTATTCCCCATCTGAAGATGACCGTCCCGTCGGCGCCGGCTTTCAGCGCGGCCTCGACGTCGGCGGTGATTTCAGGCAGGGGCAACTTGGACGTGTCCTCGTCCGATTTGTATCCCTGCAGCCCCGCCCAGACCTTCGCGCCTTTCGAGTTCTTCACGAACCATCGGGTCGTCTCCTCGATCCAAGATGTCGTCTTCTTGTAGTTTCCCTTGTAGATCATGGGAACGATGACGTCCAGATATTGGGTGAGGGCGGCGTCCTGCCCGTAGTAGTGCAGGTTGGCCGTCGTCTCCGGCATCAGGGCCGCCGAAACGACGAAGCGGGGGGAGGTCTGGTGGAGCTGAGTTGCGGCCAACCGGACAAACTCGGAAACCGCCTCAGCCCCGCCGGGCGTCTTGTAGGCCGTTCCGGGATATCTCACGTAGTCGAAATGGACGCCCGCGACGCCGCGCATCCGCGCGTAGGACTGTGCGCGGGCGATCTTTTCGTCGAACAGCTTCTTGTCGGGTACGCCGTCCTTGACGGGATTGATCCACTTGCCGTTGTAGAACACCTGCATCCAGATGTGGACTTTTAACCCCGCCGCATCTGCCCGCACGATCCATTCCTCGACGCCTTTCTGTCCGTGTGCCGTAAAGGCATACTCGTGGAGGATGATGTCGGTTGTCCCCAAGGAGACGAGTGCCGGCACGTCCACGTCCTTCATGGTCTTGCCGTGCAGCCAGTAGCCACAATGCCTCGATTCCGCAGATGCGCAGATCGAGGTCAGCACGGCGAGCGCACCGCAGATCAGTTTGTGGAAGAATCCCATTCTCACCGGGTTGGAAGAAGAGGTAATTGCAAAATCGTATCTGCACGATGTAGCAAGGCTGCCTCGGCCTTGCCGCAAGGGCGAGGGCGCCCTTGCCACATCGGGTTTTACAATTACTTCAGAAGATTGATTCTTTCTCATGGAAAAGAAAGTATATCAAAATCTCGGCACGTAGAGGGCCACTTCATTTAGGATAGTTCCTATCCTATTGGATAGAATTGCATTTCGCGAGTCTAGCCGGGACGCAGAATGCGATTACGGTGCGGAATGATCTTGAGGTCGGGTCGCGGTTGGCGTGAGTTCGCGAAAAGCGTGAATTTCCGCGCGAAATCGCGATTTTCTCCCGGCCTACGTCTGAAGTCTTACGTCCAAAGTCCTCCGAGCGCACGGTTGGCACGGCTCATGCTAATGTGACTGCGCCGCCGAAAGGGGGTATGCTCTTTGACAAGTCGATTGTTCCTTCTTTGATCTTGTGTCTTGAGGTGCTCGGCTGGTTTCAACTTTGGTTTAGGTGGGTTCGATTCCCGCACCGTGTTCCCAACACGGTAGTAGCCAGCCTACCCTTATTCCTCATCACGCAATCCGCAAAGGGATAACCGAACTGTCGAAGAACAATGGAGAACTATAAATGAAGACGCTGAAAGAGAACCTGAAGACGGTGGCGACGTACGCCTCCGCAGACACGACCAACGCAGAGGGCTTCGCAGCCTGGACGCCGTCGGACGCCGCGCTCCTGGAGCAGCTGGCGATGACGGGCACGCTCGGCAATTCCTTCTACGCGAACGCGAAGGAGGCCGCGAAGGAGGCCGTTGCGCTCCTTGAGCGGGCGGACGCGCAGGCGCTCGCCGCCGCGATCGTGCGCGGACGCAACGAGGGTTTCATCCGCGCCTTCCCGATCCTGGGTCTCGTCTATCTCTCCAAGAAGAACGCGCATCTCTTCCAGGACACTTTCAAGAAGGTCATCCTCACCGGCAATGACCTCGTGGACTTCATTGAGGTCGCGAAGACGGTGCGCGGCTTCGGCCGCTCCCTCAAGACCGCCATCGCGGACTGGATCGCGTCCAACACGAACCCCTACTACGCGCAGAAATACCGCAAGCAGATTGCGGACGCAATCCGCCTTTCCCGCTTCAAGGGCGAGGATT
>CAMORM010000101.1 GCA_946623785.1 uncultured Verrucomicrobiota bacterium | reverse complement strand
CAGAAGCGTGAGAAGATCGAGTCGAGGAGATCGTCGGTGTAGGTCTTGCCGACAAGACGCCCTATTCGTTCCGAGGCTGCGCGCATGCGGTTGGCGGCAAGGAGCGTTTCGCCGTCGCCGACGTGACTCACCGCGGCGGAGATGTCTTCGACCGCATTGACCAACACCTCCCACTGGCGCTCGGAAATGTCAGACTCCAGCGCATCGTCCTGCTTGTGCGCAAACTCCTCCAGACGCGAAACCAGCACGGAGCGCAGTCCGGAAAGCCCATACCCCGTTCTTGAGGAAACAAACAGCGGCGACTTCCTGGAGCCGTCTCCGATTTCGCCTCGCACGGCTGAGTCAAGCAGATCGGATTTCGAGCGCACGTACAAAACGCGCTCGTTGTCGACTTCGGGGAAATCTCCGGTCTCCGACAGAAGCACGACGACTTCTGCTTCTTCAGCGAGGGCCCTGCTTCTCTTCACGCCTTCCGCCTCTATCGTATCCGAGGTGTTTCTCAGACCTGCGGTGTCCGTAAGCCTTACCGGCCATCCATCTATGTCAAGCCACTCCTCGATCGAATCGCGCGTCGTTCCGGCGACATCGGACACTATTGCGCGATTTTCGCGAAGAAGCGCATTCATGAGCGAGCTCTTGCCCGCGTTCGGCTCGCCCGCGAGGACGACCAGAGCCCCTTCTCGAAGGATTTTACCCTCGCGTACCGTGGACATCAGCGCCGCGATGTCGCGCACGATTCTCATCGCCCTTGCGCCGACTCCAGTGAAATAATGATCGGGCAGCTCGTCCTCGGAGATGTCAAGCGCGAACTCGAGGTCCGAAGACACTTCGACCATGGACTTGTATAGCTCCTCGAACTCGCGCCTACCCCCTCCGCGAATGCGTCCGAGCGCTTCGTCCGCTGCGCGGTCCGTCTTCGCGTCGATCAGGTCGATCACGGCTTCGGCGGCAGTGAGGTCGAGCTTGCCGTTCAGGAACGCGCGCTCGGTGAACTCGCCTCGGCGTGCGATGCGCGCGCCGCAGGCAAGCACCGCCTCGAGCACGCGCCGAGGCGCCATGCTGCCGCCGTGCGTGTGGAACTCGACGGCGTCTTCGCCAGTGTACGACTTCGGCGAGGCGAAGACAAGAACAAGCCCGTCGTCCACCATCCTTCCGTCGCATGATAGCCTGGAGTGGAAGAATGTGCCTGCCATCGAAGCGTCGACCGGGCGGCCGGAAACTTTCGACGCAATCGCGAAAGAGTCAGGTCCGCTCACGCGCACAACTGCCACGCCACCCCTTCCGGGAGGAGTCGATACCGCGGCAATCGTGCCGGACCGCGCCGTGTCCGCCATGGCTTGCCCTACTTGTCCATGTGGACGGTAAGCTGCGGGAACGGGATGCTTATGTCCGCGCTGTCGAACGCCTCCTTGACCTGCTGCTGCGCGGCGAAGTAGACGCTCCAGTAGTCTGCGTTCTTCGACCACGCGCGGACAGTCAGCAGGACCGAGCTGTTGTCGAGCTTCGACACTTCCGCCATCGGCGCGGGATCGTCGAGCACCCCAGGTATCTTGCGCAGCGTCTCGACCGCCACGTCCTTCGCCCTGCCTATGTCCGAGCCGTAGGCGATGCCCACTACCATGTCGACGCGGCGCGTCTCCATCGCGGAGTAGTTTGTGATCGGGCTTCCCCACACGCTCTTGTTCGGCAGGACGACCTTCTTGTTGTCGGGCGTCGTCAGGATCGTCGCCATCATGTTCAGCTCACGCACGGATCCCTCGATGCCGCCAGCGTTGATGTAGTCTCCGACCTTGAACGGCTCGTTGATCGCGATCATCATTCCGCTCGCGAGGTTTCCGAGCGACTCCTGGAAGGCGAAGCCGAGGATGAAGCCGGTGACGCCAAGCCCCGCGATGAGGGGCGTCACGTTGATTCCGAGCCGCTGCAGGAACACCATGAGAAGAAGCGCCCAGCATGTCTTAGTCACGACGGAGCAGATGAACTTCGAGAAGAGGCTGTTTCCGCGGTTCGCCTTTGCGAGCGCCTTCTCCACAGCGACCTTTATCAGCCTTATGGCGATCGCGCCGACGAGGAGGATGACAAGCGCAACTGCGACGTTTATCGCGAAGTCCACGCCTTTCTCGGCTACCCACGCGACCACCTGGTCCCACAGCTCCTTGCCCTCGTTCACCTGGGCACCCAGGCCCGCAACAACCTTGCCTCCGACCTTTGCGGCCGGCTTCGCAACCGCCTCGACAACTTCGTTTGTCATATTGAGCACACCTTTCTTTTTTTGCCTGACAACAATCAACGCCTCACGGCGGGGTCGCGCACCCGCGCGCAACCCACCTTCGCACAGGTGTTATTTTATCAAAAACCCGTGACTCTGTGCAAAGCCAAGTCCGCACGGAAAAGGATCAGCAGAAGACGAGCGTGAGAAGGCCCGCCGCGAAGCAGTACGGGCCGAACGCCCAGAACCACTTCCCCTTCAGCGCCTTGAGGAGCATCGCCAGGGAGAAGTAGCCGACGACCGCCGCGACAACCGCCCCGTACGCGATGAGCCCCCACGAAAGCTCAGGCGCGGCGGAAGCCTCCGCGGCGCCGCCGCCGAAAAGCTCCTTCGCGACGTCGAGCATCGCCCCGCCGGCGATCAGCGGAGCGGACATGAGGAACGAGAACTCCGCCGCCTTCTCGGCGTCGATTTTCCCAGACCTCGCCGCGGCAAGGGTCATCCCGCTGCGGGACACCCCAGGCAGCAGCGCCACGGCCTGCATCGCGCCCATCCAGAGGGCGCGCAGGAAGCTGACGTCGCGGCTGCCGCGCGGCAGGAGGCGCGTGCCGACAAGCACCGCGCCGGTGAACATGAGGAGCGCGCCGACCATCTTCGCGTTCTCGAAAAGCGCGTCCACCTCTTTGTGGAAGAACAGGTACACCACGCACGCCGGAAGCGCGGAGCATACGATCTTCCCCGCGTATTCCCACGCCGCGCGGTGGTCGCGCCCGGGAATGAAGAGCCCCGCCAGCAGCTCGCCTATCCTGCGGAAGTAGAAGGCGAAAATGGAAAGCAGCGTCCCCACGTGGAGAAAAAGGTCGAGCCGCATGCCCGGTATGTCGAGCCCGAGGAGATGCTGTCCGATGACGAGATGCCCCGAACTCGATATCGGCAGGAACTCCGCGATCCCCTGCAGGATCGCCAGCAGCGTGACATCCAGAAACTCCTTCACTTGATCCCGCTCCTTTCAATCTCCCTGAGCCTCAGCTGTCCGCACGCCGCGTCCGCGTCCTTGCCGCGGGAGCGGCGGAGCATGGTCTGCACGTGTGCCTTCATCAAGACGTCGAGGAACATCATCAGCGTGGATTCCGGCGGCGTGCGGAAGTCGGGGCGGTGCTCCACTGGCGAAAGCGGGATGAGGTTCACCTTGGCCATCGGCACGCCGCGCACGAGCCGCGCGAGCTCCTCCGCGTTTTCGCGCGAGTCGTTGACGCCGTCGATGAGCGTGTACTCGAACGTGATGATGCGCTTCGTCTTCACGGTGTATTCGCGGCAGGCTGCGATGAGCTCGCGCAGCGGCCACCTCCTGTTCACGGGCATGAGCTCGGAGCGCAGCGCGTCGTTCGGCGCGTGCAGCGACACGGAGAGCTCGAACTGCAGCCCCTCGGCGGCGAGCTTCGCGAAGCCGGGCACGACCCCGCACGTGGAAAGCGTTATGTGGCGCGCGCCGAGGTTCGGGCCGCGCCCCGAGTTGACGAGCTTCAGCGCGCGCATCGTCTCGTCGTAGTTCGCGAAGGGCTCGCCCATTCCCATGACAACGAGGTTCGTGAGGGTGCCGTATTTGCGCGCGGCAAGGACCTCGGACACGATCTCGTGGGACTTGAGCGAACGGACAAGCCCCTTCGAGCCGCTCGCGCAGAACGCGCAGCCCATCGCGCAGCCGACCTGCGTGGAGACGCACTGCGTGAGCCGACCGTTCGCCGGGATGATGACCGTTTCCACGAGCGCGCCGTCCTCCATCTCGAGGAGGAGCTTCACCGTGCCGTCGGAGGACCTGGACACCGCAGCCTCGCGCGCGGGCGTTATCGGGAACTCCCGCTTAAGCGTCTCGCGGAAATCGAGCGGCAGGGTCGTGGCCGCGTCCCAGTCCGTTATGTAGTCGCGGTAGAGCGACTGGAGGATCTGGTCTGCGCGGAACGGCCTGAGGCCGCGCTCCTTCAGGATCGGCTTCCACTCGTCGGGCAGTATCGACCAGGCGTAGGTCATTTTTCGGACGGCTTCTCCTTCTTGAACGAGTCAATCGCAAGGCTGTATTCCATCAGGGCGTCACTCAGCTTCGCCGAGTTGGACACGGTGAGCCTGAGGGCGTGGGCCTCGGCGATCGCGTAGAGAAGGTCCGTGGCGGCGTCGGGGCTCAGCGAGGCGCGGAACTCGCCGCGCCTCACGCCTTCGGCTACGAGCGAGTGGAAGAGGCGGCGCACCATGATGGTGTGGAGCACCACGCGCCTGCTCATGTCGTGACCGGCATGCGCCATAGAGAGGATGAAGTCAATTATGACGGAGAGGAACTCGCGGTTCTCGTAGAGCTGCGTGGCCACGACCGCGCAGATTCGCTCGAGGCGCATCGCGGCGGACGATTCCGTGCGAAGGACCTGCACGTACTGGAGCGCGATCCTGCGCTCCGCCTCGAGGATCGCGGCGTCGAATATCTGGCGCTTGTTGTGGAAGTAGCGGTAGAGCGCCGTCCTTGCGAGGCCGCAGTAGTCGGCGAGGAGCTGGAACGTGACGTCCTTGTAGCCGTCCCTTGCGAACAGCTTTATGGACTTCGCCAGAATCTCGCTTTTGCGGCGCTTGTGGTCTACATGTATGGACATGCGGCGAATTGTACCATAATGACGGACCGCGAAAAATGTTAAAATTCGCTATTGCGCCCGTCGGCGGGTTTTGATAAACTTCAAGCCGTCCAACAGACAAGGGCTCATCGTTCATCGGTTAGGACCTCGGACTGTCGATCCGAAGAGGGGAGTTCGATTCTCCCTGAGCCCGCCATTCAGGAAGCCGCCGCAAGGCGGTTTTCTTTTTTTATGTCCATCTTCGCACAAACATTGCAAAGAGGGTCTTGCGATGTTTGCGAAATACAGGGCGGGCCCGCCTCTGGGACAACGGGCGTCCCGCCCGTTGGCAAACCCGCCACTGGGACAACGGGCGTCCCGCCCGTTGTGAACGGACAAGATGTCCGTTCTCCCAGTACTGACATCGTACTATCCCGCGGACACATACCCCCTTCGCCGGCGTCAACTTGATCTGCACCCAATAAACGCCGCAATTCGTCCGCAGCATAATCTCACAATCACGCCGAAACGAAAGGATGGGGCAGAAAATGCGGAATCCAGACGCTGTCTCACGATTTCCCGACGGCGGACTGAGCCTGCGGCTTTTGCGCGGGGGGCTCGAGAGTACCCTTCTTTATCTGGTAGAATTCATACGGCGTCACGAATATCCATCCGTCGTTTTCGAGGAGCTCCACGATCTTCTTCACGTCCTCGAACATTTGGTCGCTCCACATCGCGGCATGCCCCTGGAGTACGACATACTCCTTCTGGCGCTGGCGCTGATAGCTTCTCGCGAACGCGTCGTAGCTCACCTTGCCTACGGCATGCTCTAGGTTGAGCCAGCGGCCGAGGATCATCACGTCGTCCGCCTTCCCATTACCGAACAGCCACACCTTCATCTCCGGGCGCTCGCGGAGCGCCTTCAGGGTGTCGGCGTTCCCGGCGTTGCCCGCCGTGCCAAGCGTGTGCATCTCGAGGCCCGTCCACTTCTTGAACGTGTCGAGCGCGAGCGCGAGGTGCTTCTGCTGGTGCTTGAGGCAGGTCGCGTGCTCGCCGTGGAACTTCGTGGACCTGTCGCACTCGTCGTCTTCCTTGCAGTTGAAGAACATCGCATGGTCCCAGCCGTGGTCCCAGAACTCGATGTACCCGCCGTTCTCCACGGCGTTCTTCTTGAGCCACGCCACGTAGTCGGCGTTGAGGGTGTTCTCGATCGACTTGACGATCACGCCGAAGCCGGACTTGAGCTTCTTGGAGGCGAGGTAATCCGCGAGCTTCGCAAACCGCGGATGTATGCCGCCCTTGTGGTTACCTATGTCGTCGATCTTGAGCATCACGTAGCGCTTCTTGGCGTACTGCTCGGGCGTGAGCGGCGCGAGCACAACAGGCGGAGGAGGAGGAGGAGGCTGCGGCGACTTGAGCTCGCCTGCCGGCCACGAAGGCGCAGGCGGGAGCGGCGGGAGGTCGGACTTCTTCGTCTGCCCGAGGTTCTCGAGCTTCCACCCGCGGAACTCGGCCTGCTGCGCGCCGAACCAGGGATAGATGTGGAGGCGCATCGAGCCGGCGGCGTAGTCCTTCGGCGCGACGCCCGTTACGCGGCACCAGCTCCACTTCTCCCCGCCCGTGAGGCTGTCGCGGAGCGCCCCCGTGAAGGTGCTGTCCTGGAACTTCGCGAGGATCGACACCTTGCCGCTCGGAGCAGCGCCGCGCACGCCCACGGTGAGGACGAGAAGGTCGCCCTTCTTGACCTCGCACGGAACGGCCGCGGCCGTCTCGATCCTGTGGAACGGCTCCACGGCCTTGTCGGTCGTGACGAGTATGCCCTCGGGCATCCCGCCTTCCGCCTTCAGGTACGTGACGCCCGTCTTCGGCCGCTGGCATAGTTCCTTTACGAACGAATCGGGCAGCAGGTTCCCTGCCGCCAGCGCGGCGGAACCGATCAGCGCGGCGAACGCGCCTATGACAGTTTTCATCTTCATTGCTCCTTTCATTTGACTACATTCAGCGGTTCGACCGGATGCGTTCCGCCGGACTTGAGGATGCCGTCGAGCGCCGCAGGGGCAACGCCCTTCTCGACCCAGTCGACAAGCGCCTCGTTGCGGCCCTTCAGCTCCACGACGCCCGATCCGCCGCCGTGAGCGCGGCCGGGGAGGAGGTAGAAGCGCATGAATTCATCTGCCGCTGACTGCGCGCCGAGCCGATTCACGACGGATTTGTACCAATCGACTATCGGCGAACACGGCACGATCGGATCCTCGAGCCCCGCGAAGACAATCATCTTCCCGCCCCTCTTCGCAAAGGCGTCGAGATCCGGACTCGTCGCGTCGAGGTACGGCGCGTAGTCGGCGTTCCAGTGGCGCACGACCGTCTCGTCGACTTCATCAAGGTCCGCATGCTGCCCGACGTACCACCGCAGCACGAACTGAAGTCCGTCGAGCCACGTCATGTACGTGCCGAACGGAAGTCCGGTGTGCACCAGTCTGCCGTCGATCTCCGGACCCTTCAGCGCACGGTTGAGGCGCGCAAGACTGTCTGGCGCGCCGAGCGACGGAGCGACCTCGCACGCGCGCTTGAGCACCGCGTCGGCGCGCTCCTGCGTCCATGTGGTGTCGGCAAGGAACTTGCCGCGGCACCACTCGGGGTCGTCTTTCCCGAGCACCTCCTTCGCCGCGGACTCCACGGCCCGCAGCTCCGCCTCGGAAAAGGCCGGCTTCCCGTCCTTGCGGAACTCGCGCCGCAGCCACCAGAAATACGTGTGGAGCGGCATGCGCACGTTCGCTGGCACGCCGCTCATGATGCCGTCGAAGTCGCCGGGGTAGCGCATCGCCTCGTGGATGCCCTGTCCGCCGCCGGTGGACTGCCCCTCGAAGTAGCAGCGGTCGGGCTCGCGTCCGTACTTCTCCTTCGCAAGCCGCTTCGCCTCGATGAGCGAAAGATGCGTCGCGCGGTATCCGAAATCGACGATGGTCTCGCGGTGCAGGGTCTCGGAAGGATTGCCCGTGCCCATGTCGGTATGGACGCCCACGCGTCCCATCGCCGCCTGGCGGAGGACTCCTTCCGCATTCACGCCGCCCGCCGCGCCGCCGTTGCCGTAGAACCAGAGGCGCCCGTCCCACTTCTCCTTCGGCGGCAGCGCCACGAGCGTCTTCACGTTCGACACCGAGGATGGGCGAATGGTCACCGTGGCGAGCGTGACGCCGTTGGTCTGGACCGACGTCACCTCCGCCACCGGGAACTTCTTGTGCTGCTCTGCGTATATCCAGCCGTTCGCGCGGTTGTAGAACTCGCCGCGCACTCCGTGCCCCATGCCGAGCCCGTGCCATATCTCCTTGTCCTTCGTGCCGAGGCGGTTGTACGCGGCATAGACCGCGTGCGGCGGACATACCGTGTCCGCGAAACCCACCGTTACGCGCACGCGGCAGTTTACGTACGGCGCGAAGTTCTCCGCGTCGAAGTACGGCGCGATTTCCGCAAGCTTCTCGATGCCGCCCCTGAGACGCCGCTCCTTCGGATACGGCCAGCCGCTCGCGCGCCCCGCCTGGTAGCCGAGCATGTCAGTAAGCGCGGGGACGAAGAAGCTTGCGTGCGTAAAGTTCCTGTTGAGCGCAGCGAGTATGATTCCCATGCCGCCGCCCTGGCTCGTGCCTTGGTAGCTGAAGCTGTTGCGGTTAATGTCGTCGCGCCGGGCAAGCCAGTCAATCGCACGGTTGATGCCGAGGATTACGGGGTAGAAGTACGCTTCCTCACGCGACTCGCAAAGTCCCGCCGGCGAATACTCCTGCGTCGCATACTTCTCGCGGTACATCGCGTTGATGGCGTCCCACTTCTCCTTCGCCCCCTTGAGGTCGTCTTCGTCAGGCTCGAAGTTGTTGACCGCGAGGAAGCAGCATATCGCGTCCGGCGCCGGCTTGATCTTCAGCGCCCAGATTCCGCATCCCGCCCCGGGAACCTCGACCCTCACCGGATACGGCGCGCGCCGCCTGTCGGTCGGCACGGTCAAAAGTCCGTAGATGCGGCGACCGAACGTAGCGAAGCTGAGCTTGTAGTAGTCGTACTTGTCGGTGCACTTCGCGGGGACGCGCTCGACCTGCGGATCGAGCGGAACCTCCGCGTCCAGCTTGTCCTTCGCCTTCAGCCAAAAGGAGAGGAAGTCCTTCGGTGCCGGCGCCGCGGGCACGATCTTCTCCGGCTCGAACGCGACGGAGTAGTCGAGCTGCCGCCGCTCCACGGGCTGGTGCCCGCCGTCGACATGGACTCTCAGGAAGCCCGGCTCCGAGAGCGTGCCTTCGAGCGTGAACACATTGGACTCGGCAAGATCGACCTCGGCGGTTGCGATGACCTTCGGACCGAAGTTGTCGAGCCGCGCGGTGAACGCGCCCTGGAGCGGCGCGCCCTTGTCGTCCTTCGCCGTCACGGTGAAGACGGCCTTCTCGCCGCATTTGTACACCGCGTCCGGACGGTCGGTCTTGACGTCGAATACAATCGCCGCCTGGGCCATTCCCCCGACGAACACCGCAACCGCAACGACACTCAGACTTCTCTTTTTCATTTGGCCATCCCTCATTTGTAGATCGACTTCAATGCATAGGCCTTGCCGATTCAGGACTGTCACTCCTCCACAATCTGGTAGAAGCAGCTGTTCTCGCCGGCGTCGCGCGGAATGTCGAACGACATCACTCCGTCCTTCTCGCATGCGGACGGGAACGGAATCGTCGCGGCCGTCTTGAGCCCTTCTATCGTTGTCGACTTTTTGTAGCCGTACGTATGCCCCGCACGCGCATTTGCTATCGTGACCGAGACCTTTGCCGACGAGACGACGAATGGATTTTCCACGCCGCCGATTTCCGGCACACTGGATTGCGGCTTCGGGCTGAACACGCAGTCGACGCAGCTCGCGGCCGGGCCAGAGATGTTTTCCGGCGTCTCCACGCTGTTCGTGAACTGGTAGTCCGAGAACGTGCAGCGAACGACTTCGGCGCTCGA
>CAMORM010000100.1 GCA_946623785.1 uncultured Verrucomicrobiota bacterium | reverse complement strand
GGCTACAAGTGGACGCCCGACAACCTCTCCGGCATCGCGCAGCTCGCGTGGGACGGCGAGGCGCTCTATGTCGCGGCTCGCGTGCGCGACGACGTCCACAGCGTGCAGACGGGCGAGAACACGCTGAAGGGCGACGCGCTGCAGATAGGGCTCCATCCCGCGAACCGTCTCGCCGGAACGGACGGCGCGGCGATCGAGTGGTGGCTTTCAGCGGCAAATCCCGGGAGCGGCTCGGGGAAGCACACGGTCTACCGTCCGGCCGCGCACGCGGCGGGCCTCGCGAGCGGACAGCTCGCGAAGGACTCGTCCGTCTACGAGATCGCCGTCGTGCGCAAGGGTAACGACACCTGCTACGAGTTCCGCATACCGTGGCGCGACGCGGGCGGAATCCGTCCGCAGGCCGGTACGCGCCTCGGCCTCTCGCTGCGCCTCACAGACGCCGATTCCGGCGCTGCTCGCGGCGCGGCGGCATGGGGACGCGGCCTCGAATCGTGGACGCCTTCCTCGTTCGGCTCGCTCGTGCTGCTGCCATAGTGCGGCCATCGACGTTGAACTTTCCAACCGCGACGGTTTTTAGTATACTTCATAAAACAATTTCCGGGCTTGGGATGGAAGCCCACGACTGAAAAGCACGAAAGGACAATGGCAATGAAGAAGACGATGGTGGCGGGGATCGTATCGCTGGCGGCCGCACCGCTGCTGGCCGGGCTTTACGGGGACACACCCGATGAAAAGCACGCTTGGGCCGTGCACGACTGGAACCGTCCGAAGCCCGCGAAGGTCGAAGTCGACGCAAAGGGCGTCCCGTCCGACGCCATAGTCCTTTTCGACGGCACCAAGGAGTCGTTCGAGCAGAACTGGCAGAGCGACAAGGGCGGCGCGCCCACGTGGAAGTGCGAGGGCGGCATGTTTTCGTCGAAGGAGGGCTGGGGCCTCGGGTCCGTGCGCACGAAGGCCGAGTTCGGCGACTGCCAGCTCCACATCGAGTACATGCACCCGGCGGACACGAAGTCGCTCGGCGGGCCGCAGATGCGCGGCAATTCCGGCGTGTTCCTGATGGGCCCGCAGTACGGCTACGAGGTCCAGGTGCTTGAGTCCTACTACACCTCGCGCGAGATGGAGGGCAAGGACGGCTATGTGGACAACTACACCGACGGCCAGGCCGGCTCGGTGTACGCGGAGAACCCGCCGATGGTCAACCCGCAGCGCAAGCCCGGCGAGTGGCAGGTCTACGACATCGTGTTCCACCAGCCCGTGTGGGAGGGCGACAGGCTTCTCCACCCCGGCAGCATAACGGTGTTCTTCAACGGCGTGCTCGTGCAGGACCACTGGGAGATGGAGGGCCAGACGACCCACTGCAAGCGCCGCCCGCTCAAGCCGCATCCCAAGAAGGGCCCGCTGACCCTGCAGGACCATGGCTGCCCCGTCAACTTCCGCAACATCTGGATCCGCGAGATCCCGAGCCGCTGGGACAACAAGACCCATTCCGCGATGTCGGCCGACACGGCCGAGGTGATGAAGCTCCGCCGGGAGACGGCCGAGAAGCTGTTCGCGAAGGTGGACATGGCGAAGCCGGGAAGCGCGAAGACGGTCCAGGCGCTGCTCGAGGTCGTTTCGTACTCGAAGGACGCCAAGTACCTCGACGCGCTCAAGGCGTCCTGCGACGCGTACAAGGCGTCCCTCGAGGGCATGGACGACGCCGCGCTCAACGGGGCGAAGGGCGACGTGAACAACGTCTGGAAGGCGCTCGACGTGCTTCGCCGCAACAAGGTGTTCGAGGAGGACTGCCCGTTCTGCAAGTTCATCAAGGACCTTCGCGAGAAGAAGGGCTGGAAGTAAGGTGATATGAGAAAGCTACCGTTCGACCAGGGGAAGCTGGAGTCGATATGCGGGCGGTGGAGCACGCCGTTCCACCTCTATGACGAGAGAGGCATCCGGGAGAACGCGCGCCGACTGAAGGCCGCGTTCGCGTGGAACCCGCGCTTCCGCGAGTTCTTCGCCGTGAAGGCCGCGCCGAACCCGTACCTGATGAAGATGCTCCGCGAGGAAGGCTTCGGGAGCGACTGCTCGTCGCTAGCCGAGCTTGTGCTCGCCGAGAAGGTCGGCAACACCGGCGACATGGTGATGTTCACGTCGAACGACACCCCCGCGGAGGAGTTTCTGAGGGCGGCCCAGCTTGGCGCGGTGATTAACTTCGACGACATCACGCACCTTGACTTCTTCGCCGAGGCCGTGAAGCCGGCGGGGATTACGTTCGCCGGCTACCAGTCGCCTTTCTGCTGCCGCTGGAACCCCGGCCCGCTCAAGGGCGGGAACGCGATCATCGGCAAGCCCGAGGAGGCGAAGTACGGCTTCACGAAGGACCAGCTGTTCGAGGCGTACCGCCGCATGAAGGCGGCTGGCGCAAAGCGCTTCGGCCTCCACACGATGGTCGCCTCCAACGAGCTCGACCCGCAGTACATCGTCGACACGGCCGCGCTCCTCTTCGACCTCGTCGTCGAGATTTCGGAGAAGGTCGGCATCACGTTCGAGTTCATCAACATAGGCGGCGGCGTGGGGATTCCCTACAGGCCCGACCAGAAGGCGATGGACCTGGAGTTCGTCGGCAGGGGCATCGAGGAGGCGTACAGGACGCGTCTTCTCGCGAAGGGCCATCCAGACCTCGGCCTCTACATGGAGTGCGGGCGCTGCATAACCGGTCCCTACGGGTACCTCGTGTCGCGCGTGCGCCACGTTAAGGACACATACCGCAAGTACATCGGGCTAGACGCCTGCATGGCGAACCTGATGCGTCCCGCGCTCTACGGCGCCTACCACCAGGTGCTTGTGCCGAAGTACGGCGGGATCCAGGACAACTGGGACTGCGGACCGGAGCTGATCCCGATGGAGCGCGAGGTGTGCGACGTCACGGGTTCGCTCTGCGAGAACAACGACAAGTTCGCAATACAGCGCGACGTGCCGAAGGCCGCCCCGGGCGATCTTGTCGTCATCTGCGATGCCGGAGCCCATGGCCATGCGATGGGGTTCCAGTACAACGGCAAGCTCCGTTCCGCCGAACTGCTGCTTCGCGAGGACGGCTCCGTGAAGGAGATACGCCGCGCAGAGACCCTGGACGACTACTTCGCGACGCTCGACTTCTCCGGACTAGACTCCTTCGTCTGACAAAGCCCAGCCGTGGATTCCTGCAGAATAAGAGTCGCCGATCCGTGCAAGCCGCTCGAGTGCGCTGCGGTTTACGATCCGGAGCGCCCGCTGGAGGTGGAGGTCGGGTGCGGGAAGGGGTCGTTCCTCACGTCCCGCGCGGCCATGCATCCTGAATGCGAGTTCCTCGGAATCGAGCGCATGCTCGAGCGAGTGCGGAGCTTCGAGCGGAAGGTCGCGCGGCTCGGGATATCGAACGCGCACGTCCTCAAGCTGGAGGCGCTCTACACTTTTCACTACATGCTTCCGCTGCACCACGCGCGGCGCGTGTACGTGTTCTTCCCCGACCCGTGGCCGAAGCGCCGCCAGCAGCACCACAGGCTTTTTGGCGAGAAGTTCCTCGACGCGTTGTGGCTGCGCCTCGAGACGGGCGGGCGCCTTGAGTTTGCAACCGATCACGAGGACTATTTCCACGCCGTGGAGAAGTGCTTCGCGCCGGACAAGCGCTTCAGGCGCGTCGACCCGATGCCGCGCCCGCCGGAGGTCTGGACGGAGTTCGAGCGGATGTTCCGCGCCCAGGGCCTTCCCGTGTACAGCGCAGCGTGGGAGGCGCTTGACGTCCCAGGCGCGCCGACCGAGCTTCCTCCACTCACAGTTCCTCCCGAGCTCGAGCCAAGACAAGAACGCGACGAAGAGGAGTGAAGCCATGCTGCCAATGATCGTTTTTGCCGCGATAGCAGGCGCGTCGCCAGTCAAGGGGAGTCCCGCGGCGAGCGGAGTGGAGGTGGATCCGCCTAAGGCATCGGTGCATGAGGCAGCTTCGGATGTACGGTTCTCTACTCCGCACATAAAGGTCACGGCATGGGACCTTGCCGACCAGACCGACGTGCACAACGAACTCGTGTCGAAGCGGGAATGGCTCCTGATGCCGAGGGTTGCTGCGTTCGAGCTTTCGCTAAACGTGCTTGCGGTCGAGGAGACTCTCACCGGGCGCGGAGTTGTGTTTGTGAGGAAGGCGCCGCTTCCCCACGCCCGCTCCGACAAGCGGCCCGACTTCAAGGTCGTGGCGGGGCGGCCGCATGTCTTGAAGGTTCTTGAGAACAGCTACCCTTGCGAAAAGATCGAGTACTCGGGAGGGGCTGTCGGACGGCACCGCGCGCTCATGGCGGCGGAGCGCAAGTGGCGCGCGTGCGTTCCAGGGCGCGACGGGCTGCTTCTCTCGAACACATGGGGCGACCGTGCGCGCGACGCGCATCTCAACGAGAAGTTCATGCTGCGCGAAATCGAAGTCGCGGCGGAGATAGGCGTCGACGTAGTCCAGATCGACGACGGCTGGCAGAAGGGCCGTTCCGCAAATTCCTCGGTTGCGAACGGCAAGGGCGTGTGGAACGGCTACTGGGCGGCTGACCCTCAGTTCTGGGACGTCGACCCCGTGCGCTTCCCGAACGGGCTTGGGACGCTTGCCGCGGCGGCGAAGGGGCGCGGCGTGTCGCTGGGGCTGTGGTTCGGACCTGATTCTTCGGACAACGCCTCAAACTGGGAGCGCGACGCCGATCTGCTTTTGAGGTACTGGCGCGAGTTCGGAGTGCGCCACTACAAGATAGACTCCATGAAGTCCACTAGCGAACTTGCCCTCAAACGCCAGCGCTCGCTCTTCGACAAGGTGCTGAAGGAGACTGGCGGCGACGTCACGTTCGACTTGGATGTAACCGCGGAAATCCGCCCCGGGTACTTTGGCCTCCCGGAAATCGGGCCTGTGTTCGTGGAGAACCGCTACAGCGACTGGGGCAAGTACTGGCCCCACCAGACGCTGCGCAACCTGTGGTCGCTCTCGGAAGTGGTCGATCCCGTGCGCCTCAGAATGGAGTTCCTCAACCTCGAGCGCAACGTCGACAAGTACAAGGATGATCCGCTTGCACCGTCCAAGTGGACGCCCGACGCCGTCTTCGCGTCCGTAATGGTTGCTTCGCCTCTTGCTTGGTTCGAGCTCTCCGGACTTTCCGACAAGTCGGTCGCCGCGCTGAAGCCCATTGTGTCCAAATGGAAGCGCGAGCGCGACCGCATTCACTCAGGCGTCGTGTTCCCCGTTGGCGCAAAGCCCGACGGCAATTCGTGGACGGGCTTTGTCGTGGAGGCGGCGGATGGAAACGGCGGCTACGCGATTCTCTTCAGGTGCGGCGCCGAGAGCGCCGACTGGTCGCTCGACCTTGGCGGATACATGAATCCCGTTTCGTCGCTCGAGGTCCTTGCAGGCGACGGAACAGCGTCGCTCGGCGGCAGCCGCCTTTCAGTTTCCGTTCCTTCCAAGCTCGGGTACGTCTGGGTGAAACTGGAGAAATAGGCGCGTAAGCGGCAACTGCCAAATACAACGGGGGCAAGCCATGAGAATCAAAAAGACCTTAGCTGCATTGTTTTCGCTTTGCCTGGCGGCAGCTGCAAACGCGGAAGGCGAGCTCACGAAGATCGACCTTTCGGGACTGGACTCCTCGAAGGTCAACGCCGGCACGCCCTCGGCCTATAAAGATCGTGGCGCGATTTATGCCTTCAACGGCGCCGGGATGAGCGGCAATACGCACGGAACGGCGGCGAACAACGCGATGTTTATGCTCTCGGCAAACAATTCCGGTTCGTTCCCCTGGTACATACAGGTCGACCTTGGTGCGACGCAGCGCATCGACGCCGTGCGGCTTTACAACTTCAATTTTAGTGCAAATGACACAGAGGGAAAGCCCTGCACCATTCGCGGCGTGCGAGAGTTCAAGCTTTATGTTTCGACGCAAGGGACATGGCAGACCTCGGCGGCCGGCATTCAGCAGAACTACACGCTTGTGCTTTCCAATCAGCTTGCGCAGGCATCGGGCACGGCGAGCTACACGGGAGAATACTTCGCGTTGGCGAGCCCCGTGAATGCGCGATTCGTTGCGCTTGTCGCGCTGGATGACTGGGACGACAGCAAGAGCAACCTCAACTACAACGGCATTTCCGAGATACAGCTTTTTACTGGTGCAGGAGGGCAGTCCGACCCGGGGCAGGACGATCCGCCAGATCCTCCGGCCAGCGAACCGCAGTTCTCGGTGTGCTGCGTCGGCGACTCGATAACGGAAGGCACAACGCAGGATGCGTCGGCGTATAGGTGGACGTACCGGCTCTATCTTCCCGACGCGCTTTCGGCGCTCGGATACACGAACGTCGCGTGGAAGGGCTCGCACGTGTCGTCTTATTCGGGCTCGGCGCTTCCTAGCGAGGGCTGGAGCGGGCAGAATGCCGCGCAAGTTGCGGCGAAGTACATTGCCAACGCCGAGGGCGATCGCGCGGACTTCCTCTTGCTCCACTCCGGTCACAACTACGATGCGTCGAACGCGGGGAACATTTCGTCAGTCGTCGCCGCAGTCACTAACGCGCACGCGCAGATCATCGCCGCGGCGCGAGCGAAGAATCCGAAAGTCGTGGTTCTCGAGGCGAAGGTCATCACGAGCGGGAAGCTCCCGAAGTACCAGTACATCCCCACGCTAAACGAGGCGATCGGCGTGCTGGCATCCCGTCTCAATACGGTGGATTCGCCTGTTGTCGTCGTCGACATGTCGGAGGGATGGGACTACGCGACGCATTGCATAAGCGACATGGTCCATCCCAACGAGACGGGCGCGCGGCTCATGGCGGAGCGCTGGGCGGCGGCAATCCGCGCCGCGATCGAGTCGGGACCCTCCAGCGTCCTCATAGAGGCGGAGTCGTTCGACGAGAAGGGCGGATGGGTTGTCGATCCGCAGTTCGTCGATGTCATGGGCTCGCCGTATCTTCTGGCGCACGGAAGGGGCGTGCCTGTAGCGGACGCGTCGACGCGCGTCCGTTTCGGCGCAACTGGTCCTGTCCGCGCCTGGGTGAGGACGCGAGACTGGACGCCCGACTGGGACGGCGAGAAGCCGGGGCGCTTCGCACTTGCAATCGACGGCACGGAGTTCCCCAACGAGCTTGGCATTGCGCCGTCCGACTGGGGATGGGTCGACGCGGGCGTTGTGAACCTGGAGAAGGGCTTCCACACCGTTTCCCTTGCCGACCGCACAGGCTTCGAGGGCCGTTGCGACGCAGTCTATCTGACATACGACACTTCGGCCTCTGCGCCGCCGAACGACACAGCGGTCCTTGCCGCGTGGCGCGCCGAGAAGCGCGGCGAATCCGCCGCGCCGGAAGACGTCGTCGAGGCGGATCTCGTTGTCGTTGGAGGAGGGATTGCGGGAACGTGCGCGGCCGTTGCGGCGGCGGACGCCGGGATGACCGTTGCGCTCGTGCAGGACCGTCCCATGCTCGGCGGGAATGCGAGCGACGAAGTGCGTGTGCGCACGGAAAAGAACGGACACGAGTTCCACTGGATCGTCAATGCCGTGAAGAACAAGTCTGAGAACGCGAAAGACAAGAAGACTGACGACGCGAACCGGCTTGCGTTTGTCCAGGGCAAAGGCGTCGCCACTCATCTCGGCTGGCGCGCATACGGCGTTGTGACGAACGCGCAGCGGAAGATTGTAGCCGTCGATGCGCGGCATGTCGAGACTGGCGCGCGGCGCAGGTTCGTGGCGCCGCTCTACGTTGACGCTACTGGCGACGGGTGGCTTGGCTACTGGGCCGGCGCGGAGTACCGCATGGGACGCGAGGCCAAGAGCGAGTACGACGAGCAGAACTACGCGCAGAACGCTGCAGACACGTGTACGATGGGCAACAGCCTTCTCTGGAATTCGAAGACGGGTTCAGAACCATATGTATTCCCGTCCGTTCCTTGGGCGACGAAGGTGAGCGGCACTCGTGCGGACACAAAGGGCGACTGGACGTGGGAAGCGGGGCTCGGCGCGAACGAAAACACGATCTACGACGCCGAGATGCTGCGCGACCGTCTCTTCCGCGCGATATACGGAAGCTTCTACAACGCGAAGCAGAAGGATGGAAATGAGAACCTAGTCTTCAACTGGGTTCCGTACATCGCCGGCAAGCGGGAGTCGCGGCGCATCATGGGCGATTACGTTGTGCGCGAGTCGGACGTCGTCAACGCGCGCAAGTTCGAGGACGCGATCGGCATCGCTACATGGACAATAGACCTCCATTTCTATAGCGGGAACTCGGGCTTTATATCATCAACCATCCACCAGACGGTTCCGAACTGGTGGATGCCGTACCGTTCGCTCTGCTGCCGCGACGTGCCGAACTTGTTTCTGGCGGGACGGTGCGCGAGCTACACGCACGTCGCCTTCGGCTCGAGCCGCGTGATGAACGCGGGCGGGCAGCAGGGCGTGGCGGCTGGATACGCGGCCTCGCTCTGCAAGAAGTACGGCTGCCGTCCGCGCGAGATATACCGCGACGCCGAGAAGACGGCCGAGCTGCAGGCGCTCATCAACAAGAACGGCGAGTACGAGTGGCCGGTCGAGACGGGTCCGAAGATGGTGGACGTGGTGTCGGTGATCGTCGACAATGCCGACGGGGCGGGCGTCGAGATCTCCGGCAACTGGCCATCGAGCAGCTACAACTCCGATCGCTACGGCGCAAACTATCTTCACAACGGCAAGGTGGCTTCCGAAGACCTCTGGGTGCGCTACACGCCTGTCATTCCCTCCAACGCGACCTACGTCGTTTCGCTCTTCTGGAATGGAGACGATTCGCGTGGTTCTGCCGTTCCCGTTGAAATCGTCTACAACGGCGGGGTGACGACGAATCTTGTCGACATGACAGTGAAGTCGAGCACGTGGAACGCCATCGGCAGCTGGCCGTTTGCGGCGGGGCAGTCGGGATCGGTGCGCATCCTTACGATCGGGCAGGAGGAGAAGACGGTGATCGCCGACGCCGTCAAGTTCGCGGTCGTCGAATTGGTCGAGGATGAGCAATCAGACGACATGGACGAGAACGGGCTTACGGACGCGTGGGAACGGAGGTACTTCCTGCAGGTCGGAGGAGTGGATCCCTCGGCGGATCCGGACGGCGACGGGCATACGAACCTCGAGGAGTGCCGCTTGGGGTCGGATCCGAACGACCCCCACACGCCGTTTTCCATGAGCGGCATCAATGCGGCGTCCGAGGTGGAGCTGTCGGTCAGCTGGATGGGAGCGGCCGGTCGAACATACCAGCTATACAGGGCGGAGAGCCTTGATGACGAGTTCCTGCCGTATGGCGAGCCGGTTGCGGGCATCGCGGGCGAGATGTCCGTTGGCATCCCCAAAGGCGAGTCGCCTTCGGCATTCTTCCGGGTGAAGGTCAACGAACTCGACTGACGCAGGCGAGAAAATGACTCTCCGCCGCGGGGCGAATTATGGTACAATACGCGGCATGAAAAACTTTGCACAGCTCACGGCGATTTCACCCATTGACGGACGCTACGCGTCGAAGACCGAAGAACTCCAGACCGTCTTCTCCGAATACGGCCTCATAAAGAGGCGCGTGCTCGTGGAGTGCACGTGGCTCGCCGCTCTCTGCGCCGACAAGCGCATCCCGGAGGCGAAGCCGCTTTCCGCGAAGGAGAAGGCCGCGCTCAAGGCGATAGCGGAGAACTTCTCGCTCGAGGACGCGCAGCGCGTGAAGGACATCGAGAAGACGACGAACCACGACGTCAAAGCCGTAGAGTACTTCCTCAAGGAGAAGGTCAAGGGCACCTCGCTCGAGAGCCGCAGCGAGTTCATCCACTTCGCGTGCACGAGCGAAGACATCAACAACATGTCCCA
>CAMORM010000099.1 GCA_946623785.1 uncultured Verrucomicrobiota bacterium | reverse complement strand
CCGCCGCCGCTGCAATGAACGCAAGTCTGCGCAACACCACTGACATTTCCCTAACCCCGCCTCCGCCGTCACTGCAGAGATCCGGCATACCCCATCTCGGCGAGGAGCCTGCCGTTCTTCATCCACCCCGGTTCCACCTTCACCCAGAGCTCGAGGCGCACCTTCACGCCGAACGCCTCGGAAAGCTCCGGCTCGGCAGCGTGGCGTACGTACCTGAGGTTCGACGCCCCCTGCCCGATCACTATTCCCTTCTGCGACGGACGGTTCACATAGACGTCCGCCGAGACCTCCCACAAGCCGCGCTTCTCAACGATGTCACGGACCGCAATCCCAAGCTCGTGCGGGATTTCGTCGTGCAGGCGCGAAAGGAACTTCTCGCGTATCGTGTCCGCTATGGCGAGCTTGCGGGGGTAGTCCGTCACTATGTCCTCGGGGAACAGCGGCTCGCCCTCCGGGGCGAATTCGAAGAGAGCGTCGAGAAGATCCCTGCATCCGTCGGGCCGCACGGCGGCGCTCTTCACCCACACCGGCTCGCACGGCGGAAGCGGCTCCCCGGGAGCGTCGGGCGCGCGCCTTTCCCTGAGCTTTTCGGCGGACTCCTCGAGCGTCTTGACCCAGAGGTCGCGGAACTCCTGCTCGCGGAACGTCTTGCGGTCGCACTTGTTGAGCGCGAACACCAGCTTCTCCGGACGCTCCTTGGCGACGCGCGCCATCCACCCGCCGTCCTCCAGCTGCGGCTCCCGCGAGGCGTCGAACACGACAAGCAGAACGTCAACCCCGGCTGACGAAGCGCGCGCCATGCCGTTGAGTATCCTGCCCAGCGGGCCAACGGCCTTGTGGAGGCCAGGTGTGTCGAGGAGGACGAGCTGGCCGCGCGGATCCGCCACGATGCCGCGGATCGTGTTGCGGGTCGTCTGCTCCACTGGCGAGACGATCGAGACCTTCTCCCCCACAAGGCGGTTTACGATCGTCGACTTGCCGGCGTTCGTCCTCCCGACGACTCCTATGACGGCGCTCTTCACCCCGGACGTCCCTCCGCTATTTACCCACCGGCATCTTGTAGCCGTTGAAGGAGTGCGTGTTGTAGAGGGACTGTCCAGGGACCACGCTGAGGCCCATGGCCCTGCGGATGGACACGATGTCCTTGACGAACCTCGGCGCAAGCTGCTGCACCTTCGCACCGTGACCGGAAGCGAGGAGGAGCACCTGGCAGTACGCGTCGGCGTTCTCGGCGAACCACTCCGCCTCCTCGATGTCGCGCCCTCCGCAGACGATGCCGTGGTTGGCCATGAAGACGACGTTTGACTTCTTCGCCGCCTCTGCAACGGACTTCGCCACTTCGTCGGTGCCGGGGGTCGCGTATGGCGCCACGGGGATCTGCGAGAGGAATATGTCCGCCTCGGGGTTGACGCCGTTCGGCGGCGCAATGCCCGCGAAGATGAACGCGTTGCAGTGCGGCGGATGGCAGTGCATGCAGGCGTTCATGCCGGTCGCCTTCATCATGGCGATGTGGACCTTGACCTCGCTGGTGCGCGGACGGTATCCGCAGAGCTGGCCGGCGTTCATGTCCACGAGGCAGATGTCCGCAGGCTCCATAAAGCCCTTGCAGCAGAGCGTAGGCGAGCAGAGCACGAGGTCTTCACCGACGCGGACGGAGAGGTTTCCGCCGTTGCCGTCGGTGTATCCCTTGTTGTAGATGCGGCGGCCCATCTCGCATATCTGCTCCTTTACGCGCATTATCTCGGGGCTCTCGAAGAACCTGTCGAGCTCCTTGCGCGTCCTGGGCTGCTTGCGGCCCTTCCAGTCGAAAGCCCTGTCGACGAGGGGCGGGTTGATGTACAGCTTCGGGTCCATTTTTTCCTTTCGGTTAGATCAGCTCTCCAAGTTCTGCGGCCGAGCCTCGGCTGGGCATTCGGGGAGCCCCTTGCCGTCGAGCAGGTTCATGCATATCGCGCGCGCCTCGGGCGGGAAGTCGCCGTTGACGATCCACTTGAGGTAGCCCTTCTCGTTCTTCGCGAGGTCGATCAGCCGTTCGCCCTTCTTCTTGCCGAAGTTGACGAGAAGCTCGCCCTTGACCCAGCGGAAAGTGCCGTTCGCGTCCACCGACATCGGGTCGGCCGGCGACACGAGCTCCTCTATGCCGGCGGGCGTCTTCGGGAGGTCCGGATAGCGGTCGAGCTGTGCCTTGAAGACCTCAACGGTGGCGCGCGTGTCGGAGGACGCGTGGTGCGCGTCCTGCATCTCCCTGCCGAGGTAGAACATTACGGCCGCGGAGAGGTCGCGACGCTCGAAGTGGCGGAAGATGCGCATGACGTCCACGCGCCGCCTGTTCTTCATGTTGAATATGCGGCCTGTGCGCGCGAACTCCTCGACGAGGCACGGGATGTCGAAGCGGTCCGAATTGAACCCGCCGAGGTCGGCGTTTGCGAAGAAGGCCGCGACTTCGTCCGCAACCTGCTCGAACCGCGGGCAGTCCTTCACCCTCTCGTCCGTGTAGCCGTGTATAGCGCTTGTCTCGGGCGGAATCGGCACGCCGGGATTCAGGAGCCAGGTGCGCTCGTCCTCAGTGCCGTCCGGGTTCATCCTCACCGCGGAAAGCTCGATTATCCTGTCCTTGCGCGAATTGACTCCAGTCGTCTCGAGGTCGAAAATGACCAAAGGTCTTGTCAACTGTGGATTCATGGGGGGGAATTATACCAAACGCAGGGGCGATGCGCCATTCAAAAGCGCCGCCCTCGCGCCCGGCGTCATTCCCACTCGATCGTCGCCGGGGGCTTCGAGGATATGTCGTAGACAACGCGGTTTATGCCGCGCACCTCGTTGATGATGCGGTTGGACATCGCCGCGAGCGTGTCGTACGGGATCCGCGTCCAGTCCGCCGTCATGGCGTCGATCGAGTCTACCGAGCGGATTGCGCATGTGTACTCGTAGGTGCGCTGGTCGCCCATCACGCCGACGGTCCGCACGGGGAGAAGCACGGCGAACGTCTGCCAGATCGTCTTGTACTGCGGAAGCTTCCTGATCTCCTCCTGCACCCTGAGGTCGGCCTGCTGGAGGAGCTTGACCTTCTCCTCCGTGACCTCGCCGAGGATCCTCACGCCGAGGCCAGGGCCGGGGAACGGCTGGCGGTCGAGAAGCTCGGAGTCCATCCTGAGAACGCGCCCTACCGCGCGGACCTCGTCCTTGAAGAGGTCGCGGAGCGGCTCAACGAGCTCGAACTTGAGGTCAGGAGGGAGCCCGCCCACGTTGTGGTGCGACTTGATCGTCTGCGACGGCCCCTTGAGCGCGTGCGAGCTCTCGATGACGTCAGGGTAGATGGTGCCCTGTCCGAGGAACCGGCAGTGGCTGAACTTGCGCGCCTCCTCGGCGAAGACGTTGATGAACTCCCGCCCGATGATCTTGCGTTTCGCTTCGGGCTCGGAAACGCCCTTCAGCGCCGCGTAGAACCGCTGCGCGGCGTGCGCCACGGTGAGGTCAAGACCGAGCTTCGTCTTGAACATGCGCTCAACCTGCACGTCCTCGTTCGCGCGCAGAAGCCCGTTGTCGACGAAAATGCAGTGGAGTCTGCGCCCTATCGCCTTGTGGAGAAGCACGGCCACGACCGACGAGTCCACGCCGCCCGAAAGCCCAAGCACGACCTCTTCGTCGCCGATCTGCGCGCGGAGCTTCTCCACCGTGTCCTCGATCCAGGTCGAAAGCTTCCAGTCCGCCGCGCATCCGCAGATCTTGAAGAGGAAGTTGCCGATGATCTGCGAGCCGTGCTGCGTGTGCACGACCTCGGGGTGGAACTGGATCGCGTAGAACCTGCGCGACTCGTCGCGTATCGCCGCATACGGGCAGTTCGCGCTCGTGGCGGAGACCTTGAAGCCCTCCGGGATCGCGGCAACCCTGTCGCCGTGGCTCATCCACACCACGAACGAGCGCGGAAGGCCGGCGAAGAGGATGTTGTCGGGCTCGGTCGCCATCTCGGTCTTGCCGTACTCGCGCGCTGCGCCTGGCTCGACCTTCCCGCCGAGCGTCTGGCTCATGAGCTGCATGCCGTAGCAGACGCCCAGCACCGGGACGCCGAGGTTGAATATCTCGGGGTCGATTCCCGGCGCGCCCTCCTCGAACACGCTGTTCGGCCCTCCGGAGAGGATGATGCCCTTGGGCATGTTCTCGCGGAGCTTCGCGGCGGTCGTGTCGAACCGCACGATCTCCGAGAACACCTGCTGCTCGCGGATGCGGCGGGCGATTAGCTGCGTGTACTGCGAACCGTAGTCGAGGATTACGATGCGCTGGAACTTGGAGTGGTCTGTTGCCATTGCTCAGCCTCAGTATGTTAGGCGGGTTGGCACGCCTGCGGCGGCCATCTCGCGCTTGATTTGCGAAATTGTGTAGTCTCCGGTGTGGATCATCCCCGCGACGATCGCGGCATCCGCAGCGGCCTCGCGGAAGACCGTCACGAGATGCTCCGGCTTCCCGGCTCCGCCCGACGCCACCACGGGCACGCCAACGGCCTCTGCGACGAGACGGGTGATCGTCAGCTCGAAGCCCGACCGCGTGCCGTCGGCGTCGACGGAATTCACCACGATCTCGCCCGCGCCCAGGTCCGCGGCCCGCTTCGCCCATTCAACGGCGTCCATGCCCGTGTACTCGCGGAACCCGCGCGTCGTGATCTCGTAGCCGCTCGGGCACCTGGGGTTGTCGCTCCTCACGGGGTCCATGCCGAGCACGACGCACTGCGCGCCGAAGGCCTTCGCGCCGTCGGCGATTATCTGCGGGTTCCTCACGGCGAGCGAGTTCACGGAAACCTTCTCGGCGCCGGCGAGTATCACGCGCTCCATGTCGGAGAGGCACGATATCCCGCCGCCAACGGCGAACGGTATCCGTATCGCGCGTGCGACCGCCCCGACCATGCCGATGTCGATGGGGCGCCTCTCCGCAGAGGCGGTGATGTCGTAGAACACAAGCTCGTCCGCCCCGCCTTCGGAATACGCAACCGCCATGTCCACGGGATCGCCGAGGTCCACGTTGTTCTTGAACTTGACGCCCTTCGTAACGCGCCCTGCGCGCACGTCCAGGCAAGGTATCACGCGCTTCGTCAGCATGAAAGCCACTCCTTGAGAAGTTCAAGCCCGAGGCGTCCGGACTTCTCCGGATGGAACTGGCAGGCCCACAGCCGGCCTTTCTTCACCATCGCCGTGAACCTGACGCCTGCGTACTCCGCCGCGCCAAATGTCCACGGGCAGAGCTCCGCGTAGTAGCTGTGCACAAAGTAGAACTCTCCCAGCTCCCCGTTCCCCGCTTGTCCGCCGTAGCCTTGGCGAAGGCGGATTCCCCGTTCCCCGTTCCCCGTTACCTCAACTCCATTCCAGCCAATCTCAGGCACCTTGCATCCGGGCACATCGGGAAACCTGCGGACCCTCCCGGGGAGAACCCCGAGGCACTTCACTCCGCCGTCCTCCTCGGACTCTTCAAAGAGTATCTGCATCCCCAGGCATATCCCGAGGAATGGCCTGCCGCCTTCAGCCGCCGATTTCACGGCTTCCGCAAGACCCGCCCCGGCCAGATTGCCCATCGCGCTTCGCGCCGCGCCGACTCCCGGGAAGACGACGCGGTCCGCGGAGCGCACCACCTCCGGGTCGGACGTGACGGCAGCCTCCTCCCCGAGCGCCGCAAACGCGTATTTCACGCTCGTCAGGTTCCCTGCCCTGTAGTCTACGATCGCAGTCATCTCTCCCTCACTCCACGGTTACCGACTTCGCCAGGTTCCGCGGCTGGTCTATCTCGCATCCGCGCAGGCGCGCCACGTGGTACGCGAAAAGCTGGAGCGCGACGACAGACACTATAGGCGCGACCCATTCGCTCGTGCGCGGCACGAATATCGCGTCGTCGACATGCGACGCCGCCTCTTCGTCGCCTTCCGTTACAACGCCTACGACGGGCGCGTTGCGCGCCCTGCACTCCTGCACGTTGCCGACGGTCTTCTCCTTGCCCGGTATGTCCGCGAGAAGCGCCACGACGGGCGTCTTCTCCGTGAGGAGCGCTATCGGCCCGTGCTTGAGCTCGGCTGCCTGGTACCCCTCAGCGTGTAGGTACGCGATCTCCTTGACCTTGAGCGCGCCCTCGAGTGCCGTTGGATAGAGCACGCCTCGTCCGATGAAGAACATGTCCTCCGCCTTGCACCGCTTCTCGGCAATCGCCGCAATCTCGTTCGAACGCGCGACGACGGCCCCGACAAGATCCGGTATCCGCTCTATCTCCGCCACGAGCCTCAGCCCCTCCTCGCGCGAAAGGCGCCGCGTCCTGCCGAGCTTGAGCGCCGTCATGAGAAGCGCCGTCACCTGCGCGGTGAACGCCTTTGTGGACGCCACGGAAATCTCGGGGCCGGCGTGCAGATACACGCCGCGCCCGACTTCGCGCGCAATCGTCGAGCCGACGACGTTGCACAGCCCCGACACAAGCGCGCCCTTGCGCATGGACTCGCGGACCGCCGCGAGCGTGTCGGCCGTCTCGCCGGACTGCGAAAGCGCGATCACCCAGTCGTCGGGGCTTATGATCGGGTTCGAATAGCGGAACTCGGCCGCCTGTTCAGGAGACGTCGGGATGTCCGCGAGCGACTCGAAGTAGTGCTTGCCCACCATTCCGGCGTGGAGCGACGTCCCGCACCCGACGATCACGAGCCGCCTCACTGCCGCAAGCTCGCGCGGGGTGAGGTTGAGCCCGGACAGTATCGCCGTGCCGTCCGTCTTGTCGAGACGCCCGCGGATCGTGTTCCTGAGCGCCTCCGGCTGCTCGTGTATCTCCTTGAGCATGAAGTGGTCGAATCCGCCCTTTTCGACTGCGCCGAGGTCGAACTCGATCTCCTGCACGTCGCGCGAAACGGGCGCGTTGTCGAGCGTGTACACGTTCACGCCGTCGGGCGTCACGAGGGCAACGTCGCCGTCCTTCAGGTAGATCACCTGCCGCGTGTGCGCCACGATGGCGGACACGTCGCTGGCGACGACAGTCTCGTGCTCGCCTATGCCGATCACGAGTGGGCTTCCCTTGCGCGCAACGACCATCTCGCCCGGGTGGCGCATGGACATCACGGCTATTCCGTAGGTTCCCTCGACCTGCTTGAGCGCCTGCGTAACGGCGGAGAGGAAGTCGTCCTTGTCGAACTGCGCTATGAGGTGCGCGAGCACTTCGGTGTCGGTCTGGGACGCGAACGCGACTCCGCGCTTCTCGAGCCCCGCGCGGAGGGCTGCGTAGTTCTCGATGATTCCGTTGTGAACTAGCGCGAGACGCCCCCCGTCGGCAACGTGCGGGTGCGCGTTGGCGGCCGTTGGAAGGCCGTGCGTCGCCCAGCGCGTGTGGGCGATGCCCATCTTGAACGCGTCGCGCTCGGCCGCAGGGAGCTTCTCCTTGAGGAGCTTCTCGAGCTCGCCGACCTTTCCCGTCTGCTTGTAGACGCGTATGCCGCCGTCCGACTGGAGCGCAACGCCCGCCGAGTCGTATCCGCGGTACTCGAGCCTGCGAAGGCCGTTCACGAGCGGCCCCACGGCCGAATGGCGTCTGCTCGAAAAACCAACTATGCCGCACATCTTCTAAGTCTTCTCCGTTTCTTCTAGCGCCTGCCGGACGAGAGGAGTCCGGCCTTGCCAAGCTTGTAGTTCATCATCCGCGAGCTCACGCCGAGCTCGCGTCCCGCCGCGGCATGGTTTCCGTTGTGCCGCTTCACGGCGTTCTCGAGTATCCTGCGCTCCGTCGCCGCGAGCTGTTCGTCGAGCGTCATGCTCACGTCCGGGCGGAACGGGTCCTCCGCGAACGCGGGGTCCTGCATCGCCTCGGGCAGGTTGTAGCTGCGGATAACGTCGTCCTTCGCCGTCAGCACCGCGCGCTCCACGCAGTTCTCGAGTTCGCGCACGTTTCCGGGCCACGCGTAAGCCTGCATGAGGTTGAGCGCCGGCGGCGAAAAGCGGCTGACGCGCTTGCCGTATTTTACGTTCATCTTCGAGAGGAAGTGGTGGGCGAGCAGGATCACATCGCCGCCGCGGTCGCGAAGGTCCGGCATCAGGATGGGGAACACCGAAAGGCGGTAGTAGAGGTCCTCGCGGAAGAGCTTCCGCGCCATGAGCTCCTCCAGGTTGCGGCTCGTGGCGGCGATGAACCGCACGTCGCTCCTCAGGACCTCGTTGGAGCCCACGCGCGAGAACGTGCGCTCCTGCAGGAAGCGGAGCAGCTTGACCTGGACGGCTATCGAAAGGTCGCCTATCTCGTCGAGGAAGAGCGTCCCCCCGTCCGCCGCCTCGGCGCGGCCGATGCGCCTTTCGCGCGCGTCCGTGAACGCGCCCTTCTCGTGCCCGAACAGCTCGCTCTCCACAAGCGCCTCGGGAAGCGCGGCGCAGTTGAACACCACGAACGGCCTGTCCTTCCTGGCGGAGAGCGACTGGATCGCCTGCGCCACGAGCTCCTTGCCGGTGCCGCTCGCGCCTCGGATCAGCACCGTTGCCTCGCTGGGGGCGACCTGCCTGATCTGCTCGTAGACCGCGCGCATCTCGGAGCAGTCGCCGATGAGCCGCCTCGGACGGTCGTCGGAAATCATGTTCTTGAGCTCGCGGTTTTCCGTCAGGAGCGCGTCGCGCTCGGCGCATTCCTCCCGCAGCACGGCTGCAGCCTCGCCCGTGAGGTTCGCTATGATCTCGAGAAGCGCAACGTCCTTCGAGAGAGAATCGGGGTCGTCGCGGATCTCGCGGTCCACCGACAGCGTCCCGATGACCTCCCCCTGGCGGATCAGCGGCACGCAGATGAAGGAAAGCGGGTCGTTGCCCTTGCGGGCCTTCGTGCGGTTCAGGAACCTGCGGTCCTTGCGGATGTCCGGCACGATCTCCGCGCGGCCAGTCTTCGCCACAAGCCCCGTTATGCCCTCTCCGACATGGTAGCGCCCAAGCGCGCGTTCCTCGGCGTTGAGCTTGCGCGAGGAGGCCTCTATGCGCAGCTCGTCGCCCTCCAGGAGCGCAAATGACCCACGAAGCATGCCCATGCTGCGGTCAAGAATCTCGATGACGCTCTCGAGGAGCCTGCGGACGTCGCGCTCTCGCACGACGGCCGTGGAAATCTCCTGCAAAACGCTAATTTCTGCCGGTAGTCTTGTTTTCACGGGCGCGTATTATACCAAAACCCGTGGACCTTTTCGCATCAAAATGTTACAAAAATGTAAAACGCGGATATGATGCATCATGGCCGGGAACCGGGGATCAGGAAACCGTTCCCATAAAGGACGTGAGGTCAGGCGGAGCCGAGACTCCGACGCTACAATTGGGATGCGCAATCAAGTAGCGCGCGTATGGCTGAAAGCGGGTCCGGGGAGGCGCATACCGCGCGCACCACGGCGAAGTTGCGCGCACCTGCGGCAAGCACCTCGCGGAGATTGCCGCCGTTGATGCCGCCTATGGCTACGGCGGGGCAGGGCGCCGCGGCGATCATGCGCCCCGCCATTTCCGGCCCGAGCGTCGGGTCCGGAATCTTCTTCGTGGGCGTAGCGTACACCGGGCCGACCCCGATGTAGTCGGGCTTCTCCGCATGCGCCGCGGCAACCTGGTCGAGGTTGTGGGTGGACAGCCCGACAATGCGGAGCGACGGATACAGCCTGCGCACTTCCGAGACCTTCATGTCGGTCTGCCCCACGTGCACTCCGTCCGCCTCCGCTTCTGCGGCGATGGACGGGTCGTCGTTGACGATTAAGTTCGTCTCCGTTCCCCGCGTGACCCTGCGCATGGCCTTCGCGACGGCGAGAACCTCGTCCCGCGGCGCGTCCTTCATCCTGAGCTGAACCATCTTCACGCCGGCCTTGACCGCAGCCTCGCAGCAGCGCTCGTATCCAACAACCGGATTTGTCACAACCAAATAGAACCCAAAGTCCTTCATTCCCAATCCCAAGCTTTGAACTTTAAACTTTGAAC
>CAMORM010000098.1 GCA_946623785.1 uncultured Verrucomicrobiota bacterium | reverse complement strand
ACAAAATGGAACGAGCCAGTTGGGAATGTGGTGCGGTGAATTACCCAGATGCGCCGGCGGTATCCGCCCCGGTTGATGCGAGGTTGAGCGCCGGGGCGGTTTTTGGTAGAATACGCGCTATGCAAATGAACGTATTCAACTCGCTCACCCGCCGCAACGGGGAGCTCGCCCCCCTGTCAGACAACACGGTGCGCATGTACACCTGCGGGCCCACGGTCTACAACTTCGCGCACATCGGCAACTTCCGCGCGTACACGTTCGAGGACATCCTCCGCCGCGTCATCCAGTTCAACGGCTTCAAGGTGAAGCAGGTCATGAACCTCACGGACGTCGACGACAAGACGATCCGCGGCGCGAACGCGGCCGGCGTGGCGCTCACGGACTACACGAAGACGTACAAGGACGCCTTCTTCGCGGACCTCAAGGCGCTCAACATCCAGCCCGCCGAGGTCTACCCCGCGGCGACAGACCACATCCCCGAGATGATCGCGCTCGTCGAGAAGCTCGTCGAGAAGGGCGTCGCCTACAAGGCGCCGGACGGCTCGGTGTACTTCTCCGTGCGCAAGTTCCCCGGCTACGGCAAGCTCGCGCACATCGACTTCGACCACCAGCAGACGGGCGCGCGCTGCGCGGCCGACGAATACGACAAGGAGAACGTCGGCGACTTCGCGCTCTGGAAGGCGTGGGAGGAGTCGGACGGTCCGGTCGGCTGGGACTCCCCGTGGGGCCGAGGCCGCCCCGGCTGGCACATCGAGTGCTCAGCGATGTCGATGAAGTACCTGGGCGAGACGTTCGACCTCCACACCGGCGGAATAGACAACCTCTTCCCGCACCACGAGAACGAGATCGCCCAGGCCGAGGCCGCCACGGGCAAGGAGTTCGTCCGCACCTGGATGCACTGCGCCCACCTGCGCGTGAACGGCGAGAAGATGTCGAAGAGCGCCGGCAACTTCTTCACGCTGCGCGACCTCCTCGCGAAGGGCTGGACGGGACGCGAGATCCGCTACGTGCTCGTGAACGCGCACTACCGCCAGGGGCTCAACTTCGCGTTCTCCGCGCTTGAGGACGCGCGCAAGTCGCTCGAGCGCATAGACCGCTGCGTGGACGCGCTCGCCGAGAAGGCCGCAGGCGCGGCGCCAGCCGCAGAAGCGCCGGCTTTCGCCGCAAAGGCGCTCGAGGACTTCACGGCAGCGGTAAACGACGACCTCAACACCCCGAAGGCCTTCGCCGCGCTCTTCGAGCTCGTGCGCGAGTCGAACTCCGCGCTCGCGTCGCTACAGCCGGGACAGGCTGCCGCCGTTCTCGAAGTCTTCCGCAGGATGGATTCGGTTCTCGGTGTCGTCTTCTTCGGCAAGGCCGCGAAGGCGGAGGTGCCGGCGGAGATTCAGGCGCTGCTCGACGAGCGCGCGGCCGCGCGCGCGGCGAAGAACTGGGCCGAGTCGGACCGTCTGCGCGACGCGATTGCCGCCGCGGGGTGGGTTGTGAAGGACTCCAAGCAGGGACAGTCCGTCTCCAAGAAGTAGCGTTCATTTGCGGCTGGCCATGCAGGGGAAGTTCATAACGTTCGAAGGTCCTGAGGGCGGCGGGAAGTCGACCCACGCCAAGGAGCTTGCCGATGCGCTTCGCGCGGAGGGCAAGACAGTCCTCGAGACGCGCGAGCCCGGTGGCACGCGGCTCGCGGAGCTCATACGCGGGCTAGTGCGCGAGGAGCGCGAGGACCCGCCCGTCACGCGGTCTGAGGTGCTGCTGTTCCTCGCCTCGCGCGCACAGGTGGTCGCGAACGCGATAAGGCCGGCGCTTGCGCGCGGCGAGTGGGTCGTGTGCGACAGGTTCTCCGACTCGACGTTCGCCTACCAGGGCTATGGCCGTGGAATCGATGTCGCGCTTCTCAAGGACCTCAACGAATTTGCCACCGAGGGCCTCAAGCCCGACCTCACCATTCTCCTCGACGTCCCGCCGGATGTGAGCCGCGCGCGCCTCGCGGAGCGCCAGTGCGCGACTGCGACCTCCGCGGACCGCATCGAGAGCGCAGGCGAGCTTTTCCACCGCCGCCTCCGCGACGGGTTCCTCGAGCTCGCCAGGCAGGAGCCGTCGCGTTTTGTCGTGATCGACTCCTCCGGCCCGCGCGAGGAGGTGAGCCGCGGCGTGATGAAGGCGGTCGACCGCATCAGGTGATTCCTGCCATGAAGACGGACGAGGCATACAGGCTCATCGAGAACGCGATTTCGTCTGGACAGACGGCGAACGGGTACATCATAAGCGGAAACGTGCGCCGCGAGGGCATGGCCCTTGCGACGATGGTTCTCAAGCGGCTGTTCTGCGGGAACGCCTCGGGTGGGATGCCGTGCGGCAGGTGCGACGCGTGCAGGCACGTGGAGGAGCGCCTGCATCCTGACATCCACTGGCTGATGCCGCGAAGCAAGAGCCGCGTGATAACGGTTGAGGCAGTGCGCGAGAGGCTTCTCGACCCGATGGAGAAGACGGCCCTCCTAGGCGGATGGAAGGCGGGGGTGATCGCGTTCGCCGACTGCCTCCACGCGAGTTCCGCCAACGCGTTTCTCAAGATGCTGGAGGAGCCTACGCCGAAGACGGTCTTCTTCCTCCTCACGGACTCGCCCGACCAGCTGCTGCCGACGATCGTGTCGCGCTGCCAGTCGCTCGACGTTTCCGACGGCGCCTCGAACGGGCTGGACGAGCCGTGGCGGGGCCGCGTGGTCGACATCCTTTCCGACGGCGGGATCAGGGGCGTGATCGAGAAGTGCACTGCCGCGGAGGCGCTGGCGTCCCTTCTCGGCGAGCTTTCCGGAGAGGCGGAGAAGCTGGTTGACGCCGAGACCGCGCAGGTGCAGGACGGCGCCGGCGAGAGGCTTTCCGACGAGGAGCTTGCGGCGCTGCACTCCTCGCGGTACCGCGAGTTCCGCTCCGACTTCGTGCAGACGGTCCTCGGCTGGTTCCGCGACATCATGGCCGTTAAGGCCGGCGGCGATGGCGCGCCCGTGTTCAATGCGGACAGAATCGACGTGATCCGCGAGCGCGCGGCGAAGCTCACGCTTGCGCAGTGCTTCCGCAACATCGAGGCGGTTGAGGAGCTTGCGGCGTCGTTCGGGCGCAACATCCAGGAGGAGCCGCTTCTGGCGCGGTTCACGGACAGGGTCTCGTTCGGTACGGAGGGCGCGGCGTGATCGAAGAGGACGTCATGCTTGCGCGGGTCGAGATGCCGGAGCGCGGACTCTTCACGGTGAGGATGCCCGATCCGCCCGAGCCCGCGCCGAAAGTCGGCGACGAAGCTGTCGTGAACCTCGACTACGGCGAGGACTTCTGCCGCGTCGTAGACACCGCGTTCTACGACCCGATGCGCCACGGGCCGCGCGTCCCCGGGTTCCAGGTCGTGCGGATGCTCGGCGAGCGCGACCGCGTGACGATCCAGGAGAACCGCAGGCTCGCCGGAAGCATGGCGGACATGGTCGCGCGCTCGGCAGCGCCGAACGTGCCGGGGCTGCGAATAGGGTACTCTAGGCTTTCGCTCGGGCGCACCAGGCTCTTCCTGAGGTTTTCGGCGGATGCGCAGCGCGTGGACCTCAGGCGCCACTGCGGCGAGGTGAAGCGCGCGTACGGTGTGCTTGTCGAGGCGTGGCAGATGGGGCCGCGCGACGAGGCGTCGTCCGTAGGCTGCCTTGGCGTGTGTGGAAGGGTGGCGTGCTGCGCGTCCTGGCAGCGCAGGTTCCCGACGGGCCTCGGCCCGGAGCTTGCGCGGCGCCAGGGGCTGCCGCAGAACCCGTCGTCCCTGAACGGGACATGCGGAAGGTTCAAGTGCTGCCTCGCGTTCGAGTGCGGCGACTGCAAGGAGGAAATACGATGAAGATACTCGTGCTGAACGGGCCGAACCTCGGTCTCCTCGGGACCCGCGAGCCGGAGATATACGGCAAGGAGACGCTGGATGACATAATGGATGCGCTGCGCCAGGACGCCGATGCCCTTGGCGTGGAGCTGATGACGGTGCAGACGGACATCGAGGGCGAAATGGTGTCGGCGATCACCAAGGCGAAGTGGTACGCCGACGGCATCATCCTCAACCCCGCGGCCTTCACGCACACGTCCGTTGCGGTGCACGACGCAATCAAGGGCTGCATGCTGCCGACGGTAGAAGTGCACCTCTCGAACGTCTACGCCCGCGAAGGCTACAGGCACGAGTCCATAACGGCGGGTGTCTGCATCGGGCAGATTTGCGGTTTCGGCTCGCTCGGCTACAGGCTTGCGCTCGAGGCGCTGATCACGAAGATCGGAGGCTGAAGGTGGATTCGCCCGAAGAGAGAGAAGGCGCCCGCTTCGACGGCGCGCAGGGCCGCAGGCCACGGGAGGAGGATCCTCCTGAGTTCGAGCAGCTAGACGAAGGAGGGCTCTCCCCGCTCCAGCGCGCCGTGCTCTCGGGCGACGTCCAGCGCGTCGACGAGCTCCTTTCGCGGGGCGCCGATCCGGACAGGGTCGTGGTGTCTGCGGACGGGCGGCTCGGCACTGCGCTGATGAGCGCCGTCACGCTCAAGGACCCGGCGACTCGCCTCGCGATCGTGGCGATGCTGCTGAAGGCCGGGGCCGATCCGAACAGGCTTATGGACGGTGGGTCGAACCCGCCGCTCCGCTATCTGCTCGAGAACGCCGAGCCGGGCTCCGACGATTCGCTCGGGGAGGTGGTGCGGGCCCTTACCGACCACGGCGCGCGGATGGACCGCGACCTGATGGAGCTTGCCCAGGAGCATTCGCTCTTCGGCATAGAGTACGAGTTCAAGAGGCGCCACGCCTCGAACACGCCGATCGAGGAGCCAACGCGGCTCGGCTGCTGCCTGCTGCCGCTCGCCGTGATAGCGACGCTTCTCGGAGTCGTGCTGTTCGTGGTTTCGCAGTACGTGGACCTCAAGGAGCTGATGGGACTTTGAGACAAGTAAAAAAAGGGAGAACTAATATGGCAAAGCAACTAGACTCGAAGGCGATGAAGACACTGAGGGCGCTCGTCGCCGCACCTACCCCGACGGGCTCGGAGTACGCGGGCATGATGATCCTCGCGAAGCGCATAAAGGACGAGACCGGCCTCAAGCCGTACATCGACGTGCACGGCAATCTCCACTGCATCCTCGACCGCGGCGCGAAGCGCACTGTGATGATCGAGGGGCACTGCGACGAAATCGGCTTCATCGTGCAGTACATCGACGACGACGGTTTCGTCTACGTGCAGGCCCTTGGCGGCGTCACCGTTCCGCTCGTCGCGGCGGAGCGCGTGGTGTTCGCCGGGAAGAAGGGACCGGTCAACGGCGTGTTCGGAGTCCGTCCTCCCCATCTCATGACCGCGAAGGAGCGCGAGAACGTGGCCCCGAAGGAACTCAAGTCGATTCCGTGCGACATCGGGGCCTCGAGCCGCGAGGAGGCGGAGGAGCTTCTCTCGATCGGCGACAGCGGAGTCGTTGACGCCGGATGGCGCGACCTCGCGGGCAGCAGGGTCTCCTGCCGCGGGTTCGACAACCGCATCGGCGCGTTCACGATGGCGGAGGTGTTCATCCGCCTCGCCACCTCGCAGTGCGCGTGCGGGGTGAACGTCCACTACGTGGCCTCCGTGCAGGAGGAGGTGGGCCTTGTTGGCGGATATACCACGGCGTACGACGTCAAGCCCGACATCGGCATCTGCTGCGACGTCACCTTCGCGTCCGACGCGCAGAAGGAGGACCGCAAGAGCAACGGCGACATCAGGCTCGGGGCGGGCGCTGTCATTGCTGTTGGCCCGACGTACCACAGGGGCCTCATGGAGCACATCAGGAAGGCGGCCGGCAAGAAGCTCCCCGTGCAGATGCAGGCGCGCGCCCGCGGAACCGGCACGTGCGCGTGGGCGATGCGCATGACTGGTTCCGGCGCCGCGGTTGCGCAGGTGTCCATCCCGCTGCGCTACATGCACTCGCCGGTGGAGGTTCTTGACCTTGAGGACGTTGCTGTCTCGATAGACCTCATCACGAAGGCGATAGGCGCGATGGATGACGGCTTCGCGCTGCTTCCGAAACAGCCGTGAACAATGCGCAATGTGAAAGGACCAAGATGAAGAAGCCCAACGAGGAGAGGATTGCGAAGCTTGTGAAGGAGCTTCTGGTGGAGCTCGGCGAGGATCCCTCGCGCGAGGGGCTTCTCAAGACCCCCTCGCGCGTGGCGAAGTCGCTCGCGTTCCTTACGCGCGGATATTCTCAGACGCCGCGCAAGGTCATCAACGGCGCCGTGTTCTCCTCCGGCACGAACCACATGATCCTCCTGCGCGACGTCGAGATATACTCGATGTGCGAGCACCACATGCTTCCGTTCTTCGGGCGCTGCGCCATCGGCTACATCGCGCAGGGCAGGGTGCTTGGCGTGTCGAAGCTCGCGCGCATAGTTGACTGCTATGCGCGCCGCCTGCAGATACAGGAGCGCCTCACGGAGCAGATCGCCGAGGCGGTGCGCGATGCGGTTGGCGCGGAAGGCGTAGGCGTGGTTATGGAATGCCGCCACCTCTGCATGATGATGCGCGGCGTGGAGAAGCAGAACTCCGTGATGACGACTTCCGCAGTGCTTGGCTCGTTCCGCACGGACGAAAAGGTGCGAGGCGAGTTCCTTTCGCTTGTGAACCGCTGATGAAGCTCGCCCTGTCAACAAACTGGAACTCGCGCCGTCTGAAGGACAAGGGCGGAGAGGCGATAGTCGACGAGGCCCTCGAGCTCGGCTTCGACGCCCTAGAGCTCGGCTTCTCGCTCCAGCAGGAGCAGGTGCCGGGAATCAAGAAGAGGCTCGGTGAGATGCCGGTCGAGTCGGTGCACGCGTTCTCGCCCGTTCCGCTTTCCGCCCCGTACGGCCACCCGGAGCTCCACGTGCTCGCATCGCACAGCGCCGACGAGCGCGCGCTTGCGCGGGCGCTTCTGCTAAAGTGCATCCGCTTCGCTGGCTCAATGGGCGCGCGGCGCGTGGTGCTCCACGCCGGGCGCGTCGGGTTCGGCACGCTCTTCCGCAGGCGGAGCTCGGACTCGTTCCGCGCGTTCGTGAAGGACGGAAAGCTCGACCTCAAGGACGCCAAGTACGTGAAGCTCCTCGAGAAGTCCCGCACGCTCAGGAAGGCGCGCGGCGAGAAGGTCATGCCCCTCTTCCGCGCCGAGCTGGACAGTCTCTCGCCGGAGCTGGAGAAGGAAGGCGTAGAGCTCGCGCTCGAAAACCTCCCGTACTATGAGGCGTTTCCGGACGAGGACCAGATGGAGGCGATCGCGAAGGACTATCCCCGCGTGCGCGCCTGGTTCGACACTGGCCACGCGAGGGTTCGCGCGTCGTTCGGCTGGTCGCCTTCCGAGGCGGAGGTGCTCAAACGCCAGCTGCCGTACCTCGCAGGTTGCCATCTCAACGATGTAAAGGACTTCACCGACGACCATTTCGCGGTGGGATGCGGCAAGGTCGACTTCGCCGCGCTGTCCGCGCTCGCCGACGACAAGTATTCGCATGTGGCGGAACCCGGTTCGTCCGTTACGAAGGAAGCCCTCGCGGCGGGTGTCAAGAAGATCCGGGAGCTGTGGAAATGAATCTCGTCGACATAATGCCGCACCGCGGCAGGATGCTGCTTCTGGACGGCATTGAGTCGTACGACGTCGGGAAATGCAAGATGACTGTGCATTTCACGGTGAGGGAGGACAATGTGTTTTTCGACGCCTCGCTTTGCGGACTGCCGTCGTGGGTTGCCGTCGAGCTCATGGCCCAGGCCGCAGCCGCATGCACTGGCGCGCACGATGTCCTGGAATCGCCCGGGCTCCCGCCTAGGCCAGGCCTTCTGCTCGGATCGAGGAAGGTCCTGATGCCGCGCGCCGTGTATCCTCTCGGCGAGCGGTTCGCCGTTACGGCTGCAGAGGCTTTCCACGACAATGAGTCGGGCGCGTTCGAGTGCGAGATACGCGACTCGTCCGGCGAACTCGCCGCCTCGTGCGTCCTCACCGCGTACCGTCCGCCGGACTTCATCGGTTTCCTCAACGGCTGAGCCGCCAAGATGGCGGCTGTCCATATAATGCCTGCGCGAAGCGTGGTGGGGCGAGGCCTCCGGCTGAGTCGCAAATTGCGAATTTTTGCAGAATGACGCCCACAAATGGTTAAGGGTTTGCTATAATCCTCAATAGACAATTCAATTTGACGCGGCGCTTCAGCAATAGTTGAACGAAGGGAACTGTGCATCATGAGCTACGAAATAGTCTGCACGCGCGGGCCGATGAAGGGCCGGAGGTGGAAGGTAACGCCAAATGGCCTGAAGATCTGGCGGGACAAGTCCTGAGAGATACAGGTCGACGACCTGTCGGCGGCGCTTGATCCGAACGACACCTCAAGAACATCCACGAGCGCGCCTTTGCGGAGTGCCCTAAGCTGCTGGACGCAAACGGCAAGCCGCGGCTGACCCGAGTCTTCAGCGACAACAAGAAGTAAACAAGGAGGAATAAAGCATGACAAAGAAAACGGGATTGATTGTGCTGGCGGCCGTATGCCTTGCGGTCGCAGGGTGCGCGACTTCGGGCAGGCATCCGGCGAACGCCAGGCTGAAGACGTGCGGCGGACCGCTAGTCCAGGCCCACCGCGGTGGACGGTTCGAGTACGACGACAACGCGCTCGGCGGATTCGAGAAGTGCCTTGCGCAGGGGATTAGGGGCTTTGAGCTGGACGTCCGCTTCACGCGCGACCGCGCACTCGTAGTGATGCACGACGCGGACGTGGCGCGCACAACAGACGGCAGCGGCGTGGTGGAGACGATGGACTTCGCCGACATCCGCAAGCTCCGCCTCAAGAAGTCGTCCGAGCAGGTCCCGACGCTTTCCGAGGTGCTCGCGGCGATGAGCGGACGGAATGACGTGTTCGTCGAGATCGAGATGAAGGCGCGTCCTGACTCGTTCTACACGGAAGGCGTCCTCGAAGACTACTGCCGCAAGCTGGACGAGACGGCGAAGGGGCTCATGAAGCCGGGAACGTACGCATTCACCTGCTTCAGCGAGAAAGTACTCGCCGCGATGCGCAGGGTCGACCCCGAAGCGCCGCTCTGCTACATCGTGGGCAAGCCGCTTGAGGACGCGCATATAGCTACGGCGCTGGAACTCGGCTGCTGCGGCGTCTCGCCGCGCGTGGGGACGACAAAGGAGATGGTCAAGAAGGCGCATGCGGCGGGGCTTGCGGTATGCCTCTGGATGTGCCAGGACAAGGCGACGTGGGACGACTGCGCGGCGAAGGGCGTCGACCGCGTCACGAGCGACCGTCCGATTCGCCTGTCCGGCGAGATCGCGGCCTCGTCCGCGCCTTGACGCCTCCAGGCCGAAGCGACGCTTGGTTATCTGTTTGGGCGAAACACGCACGGACTGGTCGGCGGACGGCTTTCGGTGAAGATTGGAGCGCACAAGCGGCAGAAGATTTGCTACAATTCGCGCGTGGAATACACGCTTACAGACTGCTGGTGCGCGGCGCTTGTGGGACTTCGCGAGGCCGAAGCCGCGCAGCCCGCGGCCCAGAAAGTGGACGATTCGCACCACGACATGCTTTCAAGCGGATTTTTCCATGTGTAACCTTTTTGCGTCTCGTGTGTATTCAAACCGAGAAGTTGCAAATTCGGATTGGAAGTCCAATGTCAAGAAAGGAGAAGAACGATGCTGCGACTGACTGAAACGACGAGGGCGTTTGCCGTGTCGGCTTTCGCCCTTGCCGTGACGTATGCGGGCAATGCAGCGGGGCCGGAACTGATTCTCCCGGGCGGTGGCGCGTATGTGGTAGACATCCATGATGACAGCACACTCATGGTCGACGCCGATGTTGATGTTGAATATGAATCGTTCTCCATCACCGGCAGCGGAAAGCTGACGCTTGCGGGCGAGGGCAAGATAACCGCAGGTTCGGTCTCCATCGCCGACGGCATCACGCT
>CAMORM010000097.1 GCA_946623785.1 uncultured Verrucomicrobiota bacterium | reverse complement strand
CGCGAGCGATGAGCGCCCGCGCCACTTCGCGCTCGCATGGCGAAATAAAAGTTCCGGCAAGAACAAAACCCTTGTCGACAGCTGTCATCAGACGCGCTGCCACTTTCGAATAGTCATTGACGGGGATTCGCCGGGAGAGCCTTATTGCGCAGATTTGTCTTTCAGAAGCCAATAGCTCCACCGCGCCCGCTGCGCTCCACCATTCGTCGCCTGGGATGCGCGGAGATGAAATAGGCTCAACCACCTTCAGCGGCGGCGGATGACCATGCATGAGATGCCATTTGAGAGGGTTGTTCTCAATATACTTGTCGGCAAGCTCGATTATCTCACGGCTGAGGCAGAGGCGATCGTGGTAGCCTCTCTCCCATTCAAACTCAACGCCGAGTTTTGCACAGCTGTACTTGGTCCAGCGCTTGAAGTTGTTGATAAACTGCGCAAGTCTGGCAAGTGGGCGATCCATACCCGGCTTGAGATAGAGCCTTAGATGCACATGATCGGGCATGATCACCGATTTCTCCACAATGATGTCGTCTCTGCGGCGCTCTTCGATGGAGAGCGTCGACAGTGCCGCCATGCCGGCAGGAGAATATATCAGTCTACCGCCGTCGTCGACTGAGCCAAACACCATGGCGCGCCTCGCGACCGCAAATGTGATGAAGATTGCCGCACCACGCGAGTAGTCATAGCCCTTGAAGCGGCGGTAATGGCCGGCGCTTTTCAAGGAAATTGGCTTGGCATGGCGAGGCAAGGTCATGAGGCTATTGTGAGCGCCGTCTTGGTGCGAGGCCCTTCAGGCCGAAGCACACCTTCTTAGTCGCCTACGTACTCGATGTCGTCGAGGTAGAAGGCGAAGGGACGGCCCTGGCCGCCGAAGTTGAAGCCGAAGCCGGTCTTGATCTGCGAGAGGTCCACGCCGTCGAGGGGTATGCGGTAGCGGGTCCACTCCTTCCGCAGCACGACGTCCTCGAGCTTGCGGTTGGCGGTGTCGGAGAACGGCTTGTCCTTGAGTCCTCCCATGAAGAAGCTCACCTTCTCCCCGCCCTTCTCGCCGCGCGCCCAGAACACCAGCATGTCGGCCTTCGAGAGGTTGGCGCCGCCTGGCTTGTCGCCCCAGTCGTTCGCGGGGCTCTGCCAGAAGATGCCGGCCCAGTTGTCTTTCGCGGAGTACTCGACCTTCATGCACGCCTCGCCGGAGTGCGGCTTCTCGGCGCACTTGTCGTCAACGTGCATCGCGCCCGTGTTGCCCATGTAGCCCGACACGTACCACGGCCCTTTGGGCCCGTCCATGTAGACTGCGCACGGCATCGCGGAGGGCTTGAGCTCCTTCTTCGGCTTGGGGCCCTTTCCGACAATCGGCCAGTTGGCGTAGGCGGCGTTGCCCTTGCCGTCGAAGCAGTATGCGTACAGGCGGTACTTCCCTCCTCCGGGGAGCTTCACCTTAACGCTGCTTGTCCCCTGGCCCTCGACAATCGCCTCGTCCCAGCCTTCCGGCATGGCAAGCCCCAGCCCAGCCTCGCCGTAGTACGACGCCTCGTCCACGAGAGTCCAGCGCCACTCGAGCCCGTCGCCTTCCGGATCCTTGGCGGAGACAGAGGCCGAGACCACCTCGCCCTCCTCCGGCGCGTCCTTGGAGACCTTCATCTCGCTGATCGCCGGGCAGCGGTTCGCAACCGACTTGCCCCAGAACTTCGCGAGGGACGCCACCACCTCGAGCTTGGTGCCGTCCGGCAGCATCGTGCCGAACCAGGTCGGCGAGCCTTCGTTCTTGTGGCCCCACGTGAAAACGTACCCGCCGAGGCACCACTTGCCCTTCTCCGCGAGGATCGTCGCGTTGTAGACCTCTTCGTACCACTGCGCCTTGTAAGTGGACGTCCACTCAAGCGGAAGGCCGTTCTTCGCCTTGCCGCATTCGTTCGCGCCCTTGGGACCGTATTCAGTGAGGATGTACGGTATCTTCCCGCCGAGCTCGCGCCAGCGCCTGCCGACGCTCGTGGCGCCGCCGTAGGAGTTGATGCCCATGAACTGGAGCTCCGGCGCATAGGCGATTATGGCGTCGGCCTTCTCCTTCCACATATCCGCGACCACAGTCCCTACGGGGTGGTTCGGGTCCGCCTCCTTCACCTTCTTCGCAAGGCGGTTGATGAACTCCCACATCTCCTTCGGGTGCGGCTCGCCGAGCTCCATCTCGTTGCCGAGCGTATAGCAGAGGAGCGAGGGATGGCCCTTGATCTTCGCGACCGTGGCGAGGACCTCTCGCTCGGTCTTGTCGAGGGCATCCTTGTCCACATAGCTGAAGCCGTGGTTGTGGTGCCCGAGCCAGAAGCCGAGCATCACGGTCTGCCCGTACTTCTTCGCCTCGTCGAGGTCGCGCTGAGCCTTGTCCGCGCCCCACGTGCGGAAGGAGTTTCCGCCGATGTCCCTGAGGAGCGTCTTCGACCCTCCCCCTCCTCCTCCGTTGATGAAGTAGGGCTTCCCGTTGAAAGTGAGGTGCCACGCGCCCTCGGAGCCCTCTATGCGGACAACCGAACCCGCTTGGAGCGAAAGCGCGGCTGCAAACGCCGCGACTGCGATAAGTTGATTTTTCATACCTACATTATACAATAAATCCGTCTCGCGCTCACGCTCAATTGCGCCCCATAAATATGCCCGATTGCGTACCGCCAGGTTTTGTGATAGACTACCCCCGACATCAGCGCACCCCAGCCCCGACCCCGTCTGCAAACCTCGAGCGTCGAACTTCAAACTTCGAACCTTGAACTTCCATGGACACCATCCTCTTCATCACCGACCTTCACGTGGGCTCGCACATCGACGAATTCGCGGGCGTGTTCAGCCGCGCAGCCGCGCACAACTGGCGCGTGATCGAGATCGAGCTCACGCGCACTGTGCGTCCTCTGCACGAGCTGGTGGCGCAGTGGCATCCGGCCGGGTGCATACTCGAAGGCCAGACTGTGATGGCGGACGAGGCGAAGCGCGCATTCAGGGGCATTCCGCTCGTATACCTGGACCCGGACGTACATACGGCATCCATCGCGAGGCACACCGTGTCGAACGACCCGAGCACGGTCGCGCTCTGGGCGGCGAGGGAGGTGCTCCGGACCAAGCCGGCTTCATGCGCGTACTTCGGGTGGTGCACGAAGACCGTGTGGAGCGTGGAGCGCGGAAAGATGTTCAAAGAAGCCGTACGGCGCGAGTCGAAGCTGCCATTCGCGGAATTCACGGATGGCTGGGACATTGGCGACACGCACGCCGTGCAGAGACGCCTCGCGAAGGTGCTCTCGCGACTCCCGAGGCCGGTTGGGATATTCGCGGCGAACGACTACGCGGCAGTACAGGTCACGGAATCGTGCCAGCAGCTGGGATGGACATGCCCCGGCGACTTCACGCTAGTGGGCGTAGACAACGAGGAGATGCACTGCGAGTGCGCGGACCCCACGATAACGTCGATCGAACAGGACTTCCGCGAGGCGGGACGCCTTGCGGCCGACCTTCTCGCCGAGCGAATCGCAAGCCCGCGCCTTCCGCCTCGCCACCTGAAGTTCGGGCCGGTTCGCCTCGTCCGCAGGCAGTCGACCCGTTCGCTGATGATCAACGACCCTCGCATCGCACGCGCCGTTGAGCGGATACGCCGCGACGCGGCGACCGGCATCTCCGCCGCTGACATCCTAGCGGATATCCCCTTCTCTCGACGCCTCGCCGAAAAGCGCTTCCTCGCAGCGACGGGCAAGACGATCCTCGAGGAGATACAGGACGTCCGGTTCGAGAAGGTCTGCGAGCTGCTCATGACCGACGTCCCGATAGGGCACATCGCGGGGCGCTGCGGCCTGCAGTCCGACTCCTTCCTCAAGCGCTTCTTCAAGGCCCGCACCGGGCTCACGCTGCGCGAGTGGCGCAAGGCGCACCAGAAGGCGGCATTGCAAACGCGGCCGTGAATTGCTATACTACATGCAAACACAAGAAGGTGGAGCGGACACGTCATATTGCATCTGTCCGGGCCGCCTGGCGGGAGGCATCAGAAAAATGGCGAGAAAGAAGAAAGAGACCGATTCCCTTGAGGTCAAGTTTGAATTGCAGAGCGAATACGGCGTGAAGTTCACGCGCGACATGTTCGGGGACGAAAACGGGATACTGGCCGAGCTGCTCGGCGCGGACGGGAAAGCCGAGCCGCGCGTGATGCTGGTCGCGGACAGGGCCGTTGTGGAGAAGACGCCGGAACTCGGCAGGAAAATTGGCAAGTACTTCAAGGACCATGGAATACAGCTCGCGTCCAGGCCCTTCGTGGTGAACGGCGGCGAAATCAACAAGACAAACGGGATGACGACCGTGCGCCAGGTGACCGAGGTCGCGGCTGACGCGGCCCTTTGCCGCGACGGCTTCCTGGTTGTGATGGGCGGAGGCGCGCTGATCGACGCCACATGCTACGCGGCTGCGGCGTTCAACCGCGGGCTCCGCACGGTGCGCGTGCCGACCACCCTCCTCGCACAGTGCTCCGGCGCGTGCTATCCGTTCGTGGGGACGAACATACTGAACCGCAAGGACGCCAACAGCATCTTCGCGCCGCCGTACGCATCCATCGTGGACTTCGACTTCCTCAAGTCGCTTCCTGAAGGCCAGCGGCGCGAAGGCGTATCCGAAGCCGTGAAGATAGCGGCGGCGGCGGACGCGAAGTTCCTCGCGTGGATCGGCAAGAACGCCGAGAAGATCGCCGCGGGAGACGAAGAGGCCATCGAGGAGACGATCCGCAGGTCGGCCGCGCTCCATGCGTCGGTCATATCGAAGGAGATGGGCCGCCCCGGCTTCTACGCGGAGAGGATCTTCGAGTTCGGGCATTGGTCCGCCCACAGGATCGAGGCGCTCGGGCGCTTCCGCATCCCGCACGCCGCGGCGCTGGCGGTCGGGCTCTGCATCGATGCCGCGTATGCCGTGGCGAAGAAGACGGTTTCCGAGGAGGACGCAGACATCGTCGGCGAGACGCTCGCCAAATGCGGCGCCCTCAACGACATCGAGAAGATTGCGCCGATACTCGACCGTGCCGACGACCTGCTGCGTGGAATCGAGGAGTTCCGCCAGCACACCGGCGGGCTTCCGCTCTTCCCGGCTCCTCTCGGAAAGGCTTCGGACGTGGAGTCTGTCGACGCCGATAAGATGAAGGAGATAATCCTGGAGCTCCGCAAGACATGCGGCGAGGTCGCGAAGATCGAAGCCGAGAACGCGGCCCGGGCCTAGAGCTCGGGACCGTCGTGCATGAAGTAGCTCTGTATCTCCGCGAAGGCGGGTTCCTTCGACAGGAGGTACTCGCGGCAACGAGAGTAGATTGCCGCGGCGGTGTCGGTGTCCAGCCGTGAGCGAACGTCGTCCGCAAGCGCCTTCGCATCCTCGAACGTTATCTCGCGCAGCACCTTCTTGATCACGGGCAGGTAGCTCGCGCTCATCGAAAGCTCCTTTATGCCCATGCCGACCCAAAGAAGCGCCAGCACCGGGTCGGACGCCGTCTCGCCGCACACCGCGACTGGTATCCCTGCGGCGTCCGCCGACGCGACCGTCATGTCAACGAGCCTAAGCACGGCGGGGTTCGTCGGCTGGTATAGGTACGCCACCTCGTCGTTTCCGCGGTCAGCCGCCATCGTGTACTGAACGAGGTCGTTCGTGCCCATCGAGAAGAAGTCGACCTCGCGCGCAAGCGCCGCAGAGTTGAGCGCGGCCGAGGGGACCTCTATCATGGCGCCGCACCGTATGTTCTCGTTGAACGGAACCCCCGCAAGCCTGAGCCTGGCCTTCTCGCCCTCGAGCTCGGCGTTCGCCGCCTTGAGCTCCTCCACAGTGGCGACCATCGGGTACATGACCTCGGCCGGGCCGAGCGCGCTCGCGCGCAGTATCGCGCGAAGCTGCGCGCGGAAAACGTCGCGGTGCGAAAGAAGATAGCGTATCGAGCGGTTGCCGAGGAACGGGTTCTCCTCGTACGCGCTCATCCCCTCGACCTGCTTGTCGCCGCCGATGTCGAGGACGCGTATCGCGACGGGCTCGTTTTCGCGGAACCCGGAGACGATGTCGGAATACGCCTTGAACTGAACTTCCTCGCTCGGCTGCTCGCCTGAGCCGAGCCAGAGGTATTCGCTCCGGTATAGCCCGACACCCTCGGCGCCGAAACCCCGCAGGGTCTGCACCGGTATGCCGGGGTGCGCGTTCGCGGCAAGCCTGATGCGGCGGCCGCATTTCATCGCGCACGGGATGTCACGTCCGTCGTCCAGCATTGCGCGGAGCTCGCGCTCCCTCTCGATGATGTTGGCGAACTCGCGGCACGTCGTTTCGTCGGGGTTGACGGTCAGCGCGCCGTTGGTGCCGTCGAGAAGCACGCGGTCGCCTGCATGGAGGCGCGTGCTCGCGTCGCCAAGCCCAACCACCGCCGGGATGCCGAGCGAACGCGCAAGGAGCGAAACGTGGGAAGTGACGGAGCCGCGGTCGGTCGCGAAGCCAAGCACGAGGTCGCGCGGCAGCGCAACGGTGTCGGAAGGCGTGAGGTCGTCGGCTATCACGACCGCGGGCTCGGAGAGCTTGGGGAACTGCGCGGAGTCCTTGCCGGCGAACGCGCGGAGCATGCGCTGCCCGACGTCCTCGATGTCCCGCACCCGCTCCCGCAGGTACGGGTCGTCCATCTGGGAGAAGAGCTCGCGGTACTTCTCGACGGTCCTGTAGACTGCGCATTCCGCGTTGACCAGGTTCTCCGAGATGCGCTTCGTGCACTCGGTGATCATCGTCTGGTCGTCGACCATCTGGAGGTGGTTGGTGAAGACGTCCGCCTCGCTGGACCCTGGCGCGCGGCGGTTGAAGTCCTCGACTATCTCGAGGAGCTGCCGCTTCGTCTCGGCGCGCGCGGCGTGGTAGCGCGCAAGCTCGGCTATGGCGTCCTCGGGACGGATCGAATACTCCGGAACGGCGATGTCTCGCCCACTGGTGAAAAGGAAAACAGGACCCGTGACAAACCCGCGGGAGGCCGCGAGTCCGCCAAGGGTAAACATCGGTTTTTTCTTTTCCGGGCTACTGTTCATCCGGGATGTCGAACTTACGCGCCACAAGCGCCTCGAGCTCGTCGAGCACCTGCTTCGCCTGCGGTCCTGAAGCCGTGACCTTGAGCACGGTGCCGCACACGGCCTCGAGCGTCATCAGCGCCATTATGGACTTGCCGCTCACGACGTTGCCGTCCTTCTCCACAGTGACTTCCGCGTTGAAGCGGGACGACACCTTGGCGAAAAGCCCGGCCGGCCTCACGTGCATGCCGTACTTGTTCAGCAGCTTGAATTCACGCGTCTCTTCGTTTTCGGCCATGCTTCACTCTCCTTCTTTGCGGGCGGCACGTTCCTTGAGGTGCCGCGCCAGGTTGCCCACCGGATCGTGCCCGGCCATGCGCAGCTTGAACTGCTGGCAGGCAGTCTCGACCAGGTTTACGAGATCGCGCCCGGCGGAAACCGGAATCACGATCTGCGGAACGTCGACGCCGAGTATGGACCTGACGAGGATCGAGTCCCCGACCCTGTCCAGCTCGCCGTTTACCTCTTCCATAGACTTGAAAGTTATCACGAGGTCCAGCTGCTTCTCGCCGCGGACCGCCGAGACTCCGAACACGCTCGGCACGTGTATTATGCCGATGCCCCGGATTTCCATGTAGTTGCGCGTCGCATCCGAGGCGGACGCCATCAGCTTGCCGGACGCGAGGTCGCGCCGCAGGCATGTCAGGTCGTCCGCCACAAGTGCGTTTCCGTGCTTTATGAGGCCGAGGGCCGTTTCGCTCTTGCCCATTCCGGCCTTTCCCTCCATCATCACGCCCACGCCGGCGACTTCCACGGTCGTACCGTAGAACTTCATCTTGGGGGCGCGGAGGGACTCGATAACGAATGACCCGAGATGCACGAACTCGCGGGTGAGAAGCGGCGTTGCGAGCAGCGTCGCGTTCGACTTCTCGGCGAGTTCCCTTATGCCGTCGGCTATCTTCATCCCGCACGCGAATATGATGCAGTAGCACCTGTGGTCGAACAGCGCCTTTATGCGCGCGATCCTCTCCTCGGGCGCGAGACTCATGAGATAGGCGGCCTCGGCCTTGCCGATGACCTGCAGACGGCGCCACGCGAAGTTCTCGAAGAACCCCGTGAGCGCCAGGCCCGGACGGTACATCATGGGCTCCAGGACCGTGTGGTCCAGGCTCTTTCCCCCCACGACTACGGTCAGGGCAAGGCGCTCCGCCCCGGCTTCAACGAACTGCCGGAGCGTGAAGCTGGTGCCAATCGCGAAGTTGCCGTCGGCCTTTCCGGGCATCCCGGGTCCCCCCTTCCTCAGTTGCGGGGCGATCCTGCGCGTGCCGCGCGGACGTTTTCCTTGCGCGCCTTCACGCGCATCTTGAGGAGCTGGCGCTCGGCGCGAGCCGCGGCGGCGTCGATCACGCTCTTTCCGCTCTCGCTGAACTCCTTGGCTCCCACTGCGGTGCAGCCGAGGCGGTTTACCACGACTTCGGCCATGTACATGTGCTTCTTCACGTCCACGTCAACCACGCACTGAATCTTCGTGGCCTTCGGGAAGGCCGCCGCAAGCTGTTCCATGCGCTGCTGCGCGTAGTCCTTGAGGGCTTCTATGCGCACGTCGCTGTGGCGCATCGTTATCTCAATGTTGTTCGTCATTCATGCCTCTCTTTCTTTTGTGTTCCTGTTGAAAACGCCATGTGCGGAGAAAGATCCGTCACATCCTGAAGTCCTGCCCGAGGTACAGCCTGCGCGCCTCCTCGTCCTGCACGAGGAACTTGCTCGTGCCGCTCTTTAGCAGACGGCCGTCGTACACGATGTACGCTCGGTCGACGACCGAGAGCGTCTCGCGCACGTTGTGGTCCGTGATGATGATGCCGAGCCCCTGCCTGCGCAGCGAGCGTATGATCTCCTGTATGTCGTGCACGGCAAGCGGATCCACTCCGGCGAACGGCTCGTCGAGCATCAGGATCGACGGCTTTCGCACAAGCGCGCGCGCGATCTCGAGCTTCCTGCGCTCCCCGCCCGAAAGCGTGTACGCGGGCTGCTTCGCGACCTTCAGGAGGTCAAGCGAGCCGAGCAGCTCCTCGCACCGCTCCTTGCGCTGCCTGCGCCCGATCCCCACGGTCTCGAGGATCGCATAGACGTTGTCCTCGACCGAAAGCTTCCGGAAGATGGACGCCTCCTGCGCGAGATACCCGAGCCCGCGCCTCGCCCTGAGGTACACGGGGAGCTTCGTTACGTCCTCGCCCTTGAACGTGATCGTGCCCTGATTCGGCCTGACAAGCCCCACGACCATGTAGAAAGTGGTCGTCTTCCCCGCTCCGTTCGGCCCGAGAAGTCCAACTATCTCCCCGCAGCTCGCGGTGAGGGACATGCCGTTCACCACGGTGCGGTCGCCGTAGATCTTCACGAGTCCGTCCGCGACAAGGTCGGGCACGGCGGCCTTCTCGGCGGCCATCTCGTTCATTGCCTTTATGACAGGATCATCCATCTAAAGTCGCTCTCCAAATCCTAATTGCCGAGGAGCTTCTTCGCGTCGTTCGCCTTGAACGCGCCACCGGGCACCGTTATGTCGCTCTGGTTCACCTCGACCTGCTCGGAGTCGAGCCAGAACGTGATCTTGCTTCCGGTGATCGTGCCGCCTTTCTCCGACGAGTCCTTGAGCGTCGCCACGCCGTCGTCCGGCGCGTACAGCACGACCTTCGACTGCGCCTTCACGTACACGGCCTTGTCGCAGGTGGCCGAGCGGAACTCGTTCGTCAGCGCCACGTTTCCAAGCGCCACGAGGCGCTTCACGTCGTTCGTGCCGCTGAGGAACACGTACACTCGGTCCGCGTGCATCTGGTACTGCTCGTCGTCCACGTAGACCTTGCGGTCGAAGAAGAGTATCCCCTCCTTGCGGTCGTACGACATCGTCTCGCTCGTGATCTTCGCGTCCCTGCCCGTGAGCTCCTTCTTGTGCTTCGCCTTCTTGTCGCGCTTGCGCTCCTTCTCGGCGGGCTTCGCCTCCGCAGGCGCCGCCTGGATAACGGGCTTCTCCTCCGCAGGCGCAGGCGCGGCAGCCTGGATTACCGGCTTCTCCGCCTCCGCAGGCGC
>CAMORM010000096.1 GCA_946623785.1 uncultured Verrucomicrobiota bacterium | reverse complement strand
GGGTGTCTCATTTTGCTCGCCCAAGGAATCTCATTTTGCTCACTCGCCAACACTCCGCAAAATCGCGCTTGCGTTTCGCGGCCAAATCAAGTACAATTCCACATGTGAAAAAACGCCCAAAGCTCAAATACCGCCGGATACTGCTGAAGCTGTCCGGAGAGGTGCTCAAGAACCGCGATACGGGGGACGCAATCGACGCGAGTCGGCTTGCGTTCATGGCCAAGCGCGTCAAGAAGATACATTCGCTTGGAGTCGAGGTCGGCATAGTGCTTGGCGGCGGCAACATCTTCCGCGGGCTTTCCGGTGCGCAGAGCGGCGTGAACCGCGTCGTAGGCGACTCGATGGGGATGCTGGCCACGATCATAAACGGCCTTGCGATGATGAACGCCCTCGAGGAGATAGGCGTGCCTGCGCGGGTTATGACCGCGATTGAGATGCCGAAGCTCGCGGAGCCGTACATACAGCGCAGGGCGCTTCGCCATTTCGAGAAGGGGCGCGTGCTCATATTCGCTGGCGGCACGGGCAACCCGTATTTCTCCACGGACTCCGCCGCGGCGCTGAGGGCGAGCGAGATCGGGGCGGACGCGCTTCTCAAGGCGACGAAGGTGGACGGCATCTACACGGCGGACCCGATGAAGGACCCGAACGCGAAGAAGTACGGTTCCCTCAAGTACGAGACGGCCCTCGAGAAGCGCCTCAAGGTCATGGACTCCGCGGCGTTCGCGCTGTGCATGGACAACGGGATTCCGATCGTGGTGTTCGACTTCTTCGACGGCAACGCGCTCGAGCGCGTGGTCAAGGGGGAGGCGGTGGGAACCCTCGTGAGCGACAGGTAGGATTTCAAACGACAGAAAGAGGAAAGAACATGGAGACAGTCAGTCAGGTGCTTGACGACGCAAACGCGAAGATCGCCAAGTCGTTCGACGCGCTCAAGGCGCAGTTCGCGGGACTCCGCACGGGCAAGGCGTCGCCCGCCATGGTGGACGGCATCAAGGTCGACTACTACGGGGCGCCTACGCCGATCAAGAACCTCGGGACGATTTCCACACCCGAGCCCCGCCAGATCAAGATCACCCCCTATGACCCCACGGTTCTCGCCGAGATGAACAAGGCGATTCTCGCGGCCAACCTCGGCGTTACCCCGCAGACCGACGGCAAGGTCCTCCGCATAACGGTCCCAGAGCTCAACGAAGAGCGCCGCAAGGAGATCGTGAAGGTCGCGAAGCGCCAGTCCGAGGACCAGAAGATCGTTATGCGAAACGTCCGCCGCGACGCCAACGACGCGGTCAAGAAGCTGGAGAAGGACGGCAAGATCTCCGAGGACGACCTCAAGCAGGCCCTCGACAAGATCCAGAAGGCGACAGACGCCGGGATAGCGAAGATCGACGCCGAGCTCAAGAGCAAGGAGTCGGAAGTCCTCGCGGTTTGACATTTCAGTTGTACTACCTTTCAGGAGGAGCATAAAATGAGCGACAACGAAAACAATTCCGCCATACCCCCAAAGGTGACGCCTGACCCTTCGGCGAAACTCAATGCGACCGTGCGGATTCAGCCTGAGCAGCTGGCGAAGCTCAATGCAACCGTGCGCATCAACCCGGCCGACGTTTCTGGAGCCGGCGGGATCCACAAGCCCGGCGCTTCTGGCGTCAAGGCTCCTTTGATGCCCTCTCTTTCCGTCGGAGGCGGTCAGGCGACCACTCCTGCGGCTGCAATCGAGGCTGCCAAGAAGCTCACGGGCTCGCTCAAGGCCGTGACGGGCCCGATTCCGGCACAGGCGGTTCTCCACAAGACCGGCATCATCGCCGAGGGTCTCCCGTCCGACAACCAGGCGGCGAAGTCCAAGACATCCCGCATCTCGCTCAACGACGCGATGGGCGTTGCCCCCACGCGCGAGTCGGCGGCTCCCCTCAAGACGATCCGCCTGAAGCGCCCCACCGGGCTTCCTGCCACACCCGCAGCTGCGCCTGCCGCACCCGCTGCCCCCGCCGCTGATTCCGAGCCTTCGGCGTCCGTAACGCAGAAGAAGACGCTCAAGCTTCATCGTCCCGGCGGAGTTGCCGTGAAGCGTCCCACGATTGGCATCAGCAAGCCTGGAGCGCCGGCAGCGGCTCCTGCACCTGCGGCCGACGGCGTAGCGGATCTCGGCGAGGTCGCGGAGCTCGATCCCACCGCCACCGTTACGGCAACGCAGACGAACGTCTTCCAGCAGGTTCGCGCGAACCGTCCCGCCGGCGTCCCGAAGTGGCTGCTGACGCTTTCGTTCATCAGCACGCTCGCCGCCTTCATCGTGTTCGGCGTGGCCACGTTCTTCCTTGTCATCGAAGGCATGGGAACCGAGGTGAACGATCTCGGCGCCAACTCCACCGCCTTCATCCAGACGGAAGAAGACCACCACATCGACCTGCGCTGACATGCTCTTGCTGGCGAAGCTGCGCGCAGCGCGCGCATTGGCCGGGGCCGCCCGTCGCGAAGCGACAGCGGACCCGGCTTCTGCTTTGCTGCTGATGGCGGCAGTCGCCGCCGTGCATCTCGCGCCGGCGTTCCAGTTCCACCGCCTCGGCGAGCCAGGCCGCCTCGCGCGTGACGGCGGGCTTTCCGCTCTTCTCGTCTTCGGAGGCGTTTTCGCCGCAATGTCCGCCGTGCGTACGGTCGGGCGTGAAATCGAGTCCGGCGTTGCCGCAGCGGCGCTGGTGCGTCCCGTTTCCCGCGCGATGTTCCTGGTGGCGAAGACCTTTGGCGTCGTGTCCGCGTTCGCTCGCTTCGCGTTTGCGCTCGTTTTCGCCGCCGCGCTTTCCTCCGTGTCGTGCGTAGTGGGTTCGCACATGGAAGGCGACGACGGAACCGCCTGCGTCTCCGCGTTCTGCCTGCTCCTCGGGTTCGGCGGCGAGATTCTCGCGATAGCCGGGGCCGCTTTTGCGCATCGCTTCCTGCGCCGCGGTTTCCCCTCGACCTGCTTCGCGCTGATCATGTGGTCGCAGGTCGCCGCGTTCGCCCTTGCGATGCTCCTTCCCGGGCACGCGGCCGCGCTTGGAGAGGCGCTTCTCTGGCCGTTTCTCCTTGCGGCGGCTTCTGTGTTTGCCGCCGTTGTGTCCTTCGCGTGCGCGGCATCCGCCCTTTCGACCAGGCTGAAGGGCGCCGCGGCTCCTGCCGCGCTGGCATTCGTCGCAGCGGCGTCGCTTCTCATGCCTGCGTTCGTGAAGGCGTTCCCCGCGTTCGCCGCGCTCCGCGCCGCCATTCCCGACTTCGGCGTGTTCTGGCTGGCCGACTGCGTGTCCAGTTCATCCCCGATGCACTGGTCTGCCGCCGCGCTGCCCGTTGCCTCCGCATTGGCCGTGTCGGCGTTCTGGCTGGCGGCTGGAGCGGCCATGATCTCAAACCGCGACGTGAGCTGAGCAAATGGAAAACGTCATATCGATACACTCGCTGAAGAAGACATTCCGCGACTTCTGGCTGCGTCCCACCGTTACGGCGGTGGACGGGATAGACTTCGACGTCGGGAAGGGCGAGGTCTTCGGCCTTCTCGGCCCCAACGGCTCTGGGAAGTCCACTACGATCAAGCTCATACTGGGGCTCCTTTCCCCGACGGCCGGGAAAATTGAGGTGTTCGGCTCGTCGCCGCGCTCGCTCAAGGTCAAGGCCAGGCTCGGATACCTGCCGGAGCTTTCCCACCTCCATCCGTTCCTCACCGCCCGCGAGGCGATCAGGTACTATGCGGGGCTTTCCGGGATGTCTTCCGCCGATTCGGCGCGGCGAGCCGCGGAGCTGATCGAGCAGGTGGGGCTCCAGGGCGCCGCGGATCGTCCCGTCGGCGGCTATTCGAAGGGAATGGCGCGGCGCGTAGGGCTTGCGGCCGCGCTTGTCGCGAAGCCGGAGCTGCTTGTGCTGGACGAGCCCACCTCGGGACTTGATCCGATCGGGACGCGCGAAGTGAAGGAGCTAGTCCGCTCGCTTGCGAAGGATGGCGTTACGGTTCTCATGACGTCGCACCTCCTGGGCGACGTTGCTGACGTTTGCGACAGGATCGTGATCCTCGCGAAGGGGAAGGTCGCCGCGCAGGGAAGGCTTGAGGACCTTCTCAGCCGGCGCGACGCCACAAGCTTCACCCTTCCGGGCGTTTCGCAGGAAGAAGCGGCTGCCGCGGCCGAGCTTCTGAAGTCGAGGTTCGGACGCGACCCGGAGGTGTCGCACCCGAAGATCTCGCTCGAGCAGTTCTTCCTGGACACCGTGAAGGGCGGTGACGCGAAGGCTACTGACGCGAAGTGACGCGACTGCAGGCGAGCGCGGCCGTTTCGCGTACCGCGCGGTCCACTAGGTCGTGAGCCGACACCGGTATCGCATGCTCGCCGCCAGGCACCATTTCCGTTTTCGCGCACGGGAATACATGCGCGAGGAAGGCGGCGTTCGAAGGATGGACGATACCGTCCCGCTCCGACTGCAGTATCGCTACGTCGGGCGCTTGGCAGCCGGCCGGGAACGTGCGTTCGAGCTTGGCGCGGAGGTCTGTTTCCAGCAGGTATTTAAGCCCGCGCTCGAGGTTCGCGTCGTCAGCTGCATCGTATATGTCCGGCAGGCCTTCTGGCGTTCCGAAGAATCCCGCGCCGCGCGTGAGCTTGAGGCCGTAGCGAAGCGCTTCCAGCCTGCGTGGCGTCATGCCTTTCCAATCCGATTCCGGATCCGCCATCATGCACGGGGTGGCGGCGAGCAGCACGAGGGCGGCGGTTTTCCCGGGAAACCGGCAGGCGAGGCGCAGCGCACCGCTGCCGCCCATCGACCAGCCAACGAGCATCACGGGGCCGCGTTCCCCAGCGATTGCGTCCTCAGGTGCGCCGTCAAGCTGCTCGACGTACGAGAACACACGGTCCCGCTCGAACGCGCACAGGTCCCATGCGTGTTCGTTCGCCGCCCAGCCGTTTAGCACGAAGGTCTTCATCGATGGAGCGTATGATGCCACAAAATGCGGCTGAATGCAAGCGTTTCCGTCAAAAACGAGGAATTTGGGTGTCTGCAGGCGCCGCTGTGGGACAAGAAGCACTGGCGAATGCGAGGCAACCGCCGACATTTTTTCGGCTAGAGCATTTTCGTGGTTGAAGTCGCCCCCCGTTTTATGGTAAAATACGGCCATCAGACAAGCAAAGGAGTCATCAAAAATGGCAGGAAAACTTGAAGATCGCGTGAGAGACATCATCGTTGAACAGCTGGGCGTCAATGCCGAACAGGTAACGCCAGAGGCTTCCTTCATCGACGATCTCGGCGCAGACTCGCTCGACTCGGTCGAGCTCATCATGGCTTTTGAAGAGGAATTCAGCGCCGAAATCCCTGATGAGGACGCTGAAAAGCTCACCACCGTCGGCAAGGTCGTCGATTACCTCAAGAGCAAGGGGTTCGGTGACGACGCGGCTAAGTAAGCGTTAATTCTTCTGCTAAGTCGAAAAGGTCGAACTCCTCGCTCCGAGGGGTTCGGCTTTTTTTGCAGTTTTCATCTTTGGAGTTCACAATGGGCAAAGCGAAAGAGGTTTCCGGTGCGCAGGCGCTGGTGAATTCACTGGCGAAGGCCGGAACCGAAGTGCTGTTCGGCTATCCGGGCGGCGCCGTTCTCGACATATTCAACTGCCTCACCGATGCGCCGTTCCAGTTTGTGCTGGGGCGCCACGAGCAGGGAAGCGTCCACATGGCGGACGGCTATGCGCGCGCAAGCGGCAAGCCCGGCGTTTGCCTTGTGACATCCGGGCCAGGCGCGACAAACACCATAACGGGGCTTGCCACGGCGAATATGGACGGTGTTCCGCTCATCTGCATCACTGGCCAGGTCCCGCTTTCCCAGATCGGCACGGACGCATTCCAGGAGGCCGACATGGTCGGAATCTCCCGCGCGGTGTCCAAGCACAACTTCCTCGTCCATTCCGCGGACGAGCTTCCTGAGACCGTTGCAGAGGCGTTCTACATCGCGACCCACGGAAAGCCCGGGCCGGTGGTGATAGACATCCCGAAGAACGTCCAGAAGGCGATGACTGCCGCAACCTACCCCGAGCGCGTGTCGCTCCGCGCGTACCATCCCGAGTGCAGCGCCTCGCAGGGCGAGGTGCAGAAGCTCGCCAAGCTCATAAACGAGGCGAAGAGGCCGCTCATCTACGCAGGCGGCGGCGTGATTGCCTCCGGCGCGGCGAAGGACGTAGCGGCGCTCGCGCGCAAGGCGGAGATTCCCGTGGCGACGACGCTCATGGGCCTCGGCAGCTTCGACGAGCACGACCCGCTCGCGCTTGGGCTTGCCGGCATGCACGGCAGCTGGGCCGCGAACCTCTCGTTCCACGAAGCGGACTTCATACTCGCGCTCGGCGTGAGGTTCTCCGACCGCGTCACGGGCAAGCTCTCGGAGTACGCGCGCCATGCGAAGATAGCGCATGTCGACGTTGATGCGAGCTCGATAGGCAAGAACGTGCCGGCCTTCCTCGGCATACAGGCCGACGTGAAGGACCTTCTCCGCGTGGTCGACAGCCGCGTGCATGCCGCGAAGCACGGCGAGTGGCTCGCCAAGATCGCCGAGTGGAAGCGCAAGCGTCCCGTGGCGTACAAGCCGCTCCACGAGAAGGTGATAATGCCCCAGAGCGTGATTGAGGCGATAGACCGCGCAACCGATGGAGAGGCGCTCCTTGTTACGGACGTGGGTCAGCACCAGATGTGGGCCGCGCAGTTCTTCCGCCACAACCAGCCTCGCCACTTCCTCTCGTCGGGCGGAATGGGCACGATGGGCTACGGCATCCCGGCCGCTATAGGCGCCGCACTGGCGAACACAGGCGACCCCGTGGTTGCGGTGTGCGGAGACGGCGGCGCTCAGATGACTTTCGAGGAGCTTGTCGTGGCGGTGGAGCACAAGCTTCCCGTGACGTTCGTCGTCGTGAACAACAGCTGCCTCGGAATGGTGCGCCAGTGGCAGGAGCTCTTCTACGGGAAGAACTACTCCGGATCCATACTCTCGGTGAAGGGCCGCGCGGCAAACGAGCGGCTCGACCAGGACCTGAAGTACGACTACCTGCCGGACTTCGTGAAGCTCGCCGAGGCGCATGGCGCGGTTGCCCGCAGGGTCATCGACCCCGCGAAGCTCGACTCCGTCATATCCGAGGCGATCCGCTCGCGCAAGACGAACCTCGTGGAGGTCATCGTGGAGCCGCGCGCCAACGTGTACCCGATGCAGCCCGGCGGACAGCCGATAGGCTCAATGATTTTCGAGTGAGGTGCCAAATGAACGAAGACATACACCGCCTCAACTGCTTTGTCGAGAACAAGCCGGGTGTCCTGGCTAGGATAGTCGGCCTCATCTCGGGACGCGGCTACAACATCAACACGCTGTCCGTCGGGCCGACGGACGACGGAACGGTCTCGCGCATGCGCATAGACGTGCTGGGCGACGACCGCGTCATAAACCAGATCGTCCTCCAGCTCCGCAACCAGGTGAACGTAATCGAGGTGACGGCGCGTCGCACCGGCAAGAAGGCCCGCGCCTGATTCGCCCTGGAAGGTGGCTCTCATGCTCAAGTTCGCGGTCATAGGCCATCCAGTCGCCCATTCGCTCTCCCCCGCGATACACTCGGCCAACTTCCGCGCGCTCGGGATCGACGCCACGTACGAGGCGTTCGACTTCGCTCCGGAGGCGCTTTCGAGCGGAGTCGCGCGCCTTGTGCTTGAGGGCTACGCGGGCTTCAACGTGACCGTGCCGCACAAGCAGGCGATGATAAACCTCGTCACGCTCGACGAGTCCGCCGCGCGCTATCTCGCCGTGAACACCGTGAAGGTCGGGAGCGGCGGAATGATGCGCGGCTACAACACGGACGTCGCAGGCTTTCTCGACGACCTCGAGGCGAACGGCTTCGACGTCCGCGGCAAGCAGGTGCTCGTGATGGGCGCGGGCGGCGCAGGGAGCGCGGTCGCTCGCGGCTGCCTTGAGGCGGGCGCGCTCGATGTCACCATCGCAAACCGCACTCCGCGTGACGGCATGCTGCCTCTCGGGTCCGACCTCTGCCGCAAGATTGCGGAAAACGTGGACCTCGTCGTGAACGCGACATCGGTTGGTCTCAGGCCGGACGACCCTTCGCCCATAGAGGCGAAGTTCAGCGCAAAGCAGGTCGTGTACGACCTGGCGCCGGTAAAATGGACAACTGCCATCGTGAAGGCGGCGCGCGAATCAGGCGCGAAGGCGCTTACCGGCCACGGCATGCTCGTCCGCCAGGCGGCGCGCGCCTTCGAGATCTGGACGGGGAAGAAGGCGGATGTCGCCGCGATGTTTGAGGCGGTTAAGGAGTTTGAAGTTTGATGTTTGATGTTTGAAGTTGGATGCGGATTCCGAATTCCCGATTACGAATGAGGAGCTTAAAATGAGAAAAGAAGGAGTGTCGCGGCGAGTGTTCCTTCAGGGGCTCGCAGCGGCGGGCGCGGTGACGACGTTTGGCGACGTTGGTGACGCTTCGCCGGTGGTGCGGTTCGGCTTCATCACCGACTGTCACTACGCGGCGCACATCGAGCCTAGCTACCTGCGCAACTACAGCGACGGTCTTCTCAAGATGGACGCCTTTGTGGCGAAGATGACCGAGCTTGGCGTCGACTTCGTTGTGGAAGGCGGCGACTTCAAGGACCTCGGGCGCACGCCGGCGGAATCGCTTGAGTACCTGCGTGCGATCGAAGCGCGCTTCGCCGCCTTCAAGGGACCGCGCTACCACGTTCTCGGAAACCACGACCACGACAACCTCTCGAAGGAGGAGTTCCTCGCCAATGTCGCCAACGAGGGACAGGACGCGTCGAAGGCATACTACGCTTTCACGAGCAAGGGAGTGCGGTTCATAGTGCTAGACGCGTGCTACCGTCCTGACGGCGAGCCGTACTGCAGGGGCAATTTCTCGTGGAAGGACGCATTCGTCCCGCAGGAGCAGGTTGAGTTCCTGAAGGGTGAGCTCGCGGCCGCGAAGGGACCGTGCGTCCCGATCATCCACCAGCAGCTTGATGCCGAGGACGAAACGTGCGTGAAGAACGCCGCGGAGATAAGGGGCATCCTCGAGAAGTCCGGCAAGGTGAAGCTTGTGCTGCAGGGCCATCTCCACGAGGGCTCCTTCCGCGAGGTGAACGGCATCGGCTATTTCACTTCGCCCGCGAGCGTGCTGCATGCGGCTCCAGAGAACGCGTTCTCGCTGGTCGAGGTGTTCGCCTCTGGCGGCGTGAGGATCACCGGCTACCATGTGGCCAGGGGCGCCGAAACGGCGTGGACGCCAGGCGAATGGACGGCGGACCGGTCGTGGCGGAAGGGCCACTATCAGGTGCATTTCGTCTACACGGGCCGATCCGAGTGCATGTTCCACATCTTCCCTGACGGCACGTCCATGCTGCTCGACTGCGGCGACTCCATGCGCTTCTACCGCTCTCCGGCGGAGGTGCCGCTTCCGTCCGAGCCTTCCGTACGCGCCGGCGAGTTTGCCGCCCGGTATGTCATGCGAGTCAACCCGAAGGGCGACAAGGTCGACTATCTCCACCTCTCGCACTACCACGAAGACCACGGCGGCGGAGAGCGCTTCCACGGCGGTCCGCTCGGCCGTTCGTCGCTTGGAGCGTTCAACCTCTGCGGAATAGCGGACGCCGCTCGCTTCCTGAAGTTCGGCATCGCCATAGACCGCGCGTGGCCCGGCTTCGACGATCCGCTGGACGTGCTGAAGACGTCGCGCGACGGTTCGCCGCGGCAGATGCGCCCGCTGTACGCGCACCTTGTCGAGACGCAGGGAATGCGCATCGAGAAGTTCAGGCTCGGCGCGGACGACCAGTTCCGTCCGCTGGCGGAGCCCGTTCCCGGGTTCAAGGTGTTCAACCTCTGCGCGAACGGGCGCTTCGTGCGCAAGGACGGAACGGTCTGCGACATGTACGCCGACCGCGTGAAGTCCGGCGCGCAGATGTTCAACGAGAACGGCATGAGCTGCGGCATGGTCGTCGAATGCGGGAAGTTCCGGTATTTCACGGCTGGCGACTTCTCTGACGGCTGGAAGCATCCGGACGGTGTTCGTCGCGAGATCGAGGACGCGCTTGCGGAGGCGGTTGGATGCGTCCACGTGGCGAAGCTCAACCACCACGGACACCATTCCATGTATCCGGCGCTCGTCAAGGCGCTCAAGGCGCGCGTCTGGACCAGCTGCACGCTCGACCAGCAGCACTGCACGGACGACACGATGTGCCGCCTTGCCGACAGGTCGCTCTACGGCGGGCCGCGTCTGATGCTGCCAACGTACATGCCGCTGAACCGTCCTGAGACGGCCGCAGGGCGCGGCTATCTGCCGGACGTCGCGCGATGCGTAATCGACCAGCCTTGCCATGTCGTGCTGGACGTGCCTCCGGGCGGCGAGACGTACACGCTCTCCTGCTTCTCGGCTGTCCACGCCGGCAACCCGCTCAAGGCCGAGTTTTCCTTCCTGGCCTGAGGCACTGCTGCTCAAC
>CAMORM010000095.1 GCA_946623785.1 uncultured Verrucomicrobiota bacterium | reverse complement strand
TCGGCTTCCAGCGGTCCTGCTTCCAGAGCGAGGCGGCCGACTTGAACGCGAGCAGCACCTGCCGCGACTGCATGATGTAGAAGTAGAGGACCATCAGCACCGGCGTGAGCGCGTGGCGCATGAGCTCCGGATCCCCCTTCACCCACACCACCATGAACGGCTGGTAGAGCGCCGCCATCAGCGCGGCGCAGAACACGACCACGACCATCGAGAGCCGGTTCATGCGCATGAAGAGACGGAAGTTCTCCTCCTTCGACTCCGTGTATATCTTGTTGCCGAATCCGCCTGTCATCGAGGAGTACACGACTGCGACAAGCCCGGACACGGACGTGACGACGTAGTAGTAGTTTCCGTAGGCGGCAACTGCGACAAGCCCGAGGAACGCTGATATGACAAGGTTGTCCGTTGAATTCGTTATCACGCCGCCGACCTTGTGCATGAAGATTGACTTGACGTCCGACACGACCTTGCGGCGTATGTCCTTCGGCAGCTCCCAACGCGGCTCGATGTCGGGGAAGAGACGCCTCGACGCCTTGACGAGCAGCACGTTCTGCACAACGGTGAACACGACCGTGGCCAGGATGTAGTGGTAGTAGTTGCGGGTGACGAGCAGGATCAGGAACACCGCCACGTACTGCGCCACAGAGACTCCTGTGCGGATGTTCGTGATGACGTCGTTGCGGTGGTGCGCGCCGAGAACCACCCCGCGGTACGCAAAGAGGAAGTAGCTCGCCGCCGTGTTCACGAGGTGGATCACGTAGAGGACGTGCAGGTCGATGTCCGGCGGAACGTTGCCGTGCACAAGACGGTCCAGGAACGGAAGAAGCGCAAGCCCTCCGAAGAAGATCGCCGCGCCAACCCATCTGTACACGCTCCGGTAGAACTTCAGGTATGCGCAGAGCAGCTTCCGGTCGTCATCGGCAACTGGCTTGTACATCGAGCAGACAACGGCCGTGCCGAAGCCGAGCTCGGCAAGCATGAGGACGCCGAGAATTGAGCTGAAGAGCCCGTTCAGGCCGAGGTACGCCGGGCCGAGGAGCCAGAGGAACAGCGTGCGGTTGAGGAACGGGAACAGCAACCGGATGCCGCTCGACGCGGCATTCGCAGCCATGTTGCGCTTTACGTTCTTCTTGAAGTCGAGCTTCATGTCATCCAAACACCCTGCGATTAAGCTTTATCAAGCGCCAAATCCAAGGAGCGGCCGGCGCGATGCAGCGGTAGAACGGCCACCAGCCGCGGCGAAACGGGCGCGGTATGTCCGACTTCCTGGCAAAACCGCCCGCCACAAGCCAGTCGGCAACCGAATAGGCGAGGTCACGCCAGCGTGTGGCATACTTGTTCCACATCTGCCACGGCTTGGGGTTGTATGCGAAATGCGCAAAGTACCTCGACGGATCGGCACTGCCGTTGGCCTTGTAGTTCTCGGTTACCATCGGCGCCTCGGGGTCGAAGCAAAGCAGGCTCGCCAGGACGCTCTCATCCGTCTGGAAATACGCTGTCCCATGTTGCATGATGATACCGACGTCAGACGGAAGAACACTGTCGAGCTGCCGCTTCCAGCGCGCAAGAAATGGACGCCATTTCCTGTTGACGACGATAAAGGCGGTATTGACCCGTGTATCGTACCTGCTTTTCGCAAGGGCCCTTCCGCAGACGCGCTCCACGTCGCGGCGCCATATCTCCAGATTCTCCGGTGTGAAGTCCGGCGGCACGGGCGAATACTTGCGAATCACGATTTCGTCCGCATCTTCGCCGGATAGCCATTCACTGCAATCGCCGACAAACATCCCGTCGGCATCAGCCCAACAGACCCAGTCAGTCTTCACGGCGTCATTCGCCATCATAATCGGTTTCTGGCAGGCGACGCACCGTCGTGTAGCGGGAAGATTCACGACGGTGACATCCCCAAGGGAAACAATTCGCCGCTTCATTTCATCGGGCCACTCCATCGCACCGATGACGACCGGGTGCCTCATGCCGCTCATCCTCATGCTTGCGACAAGCATGATCGCGCCCCACGCATACGCGCTGTCGCCCGCAGTCACAACTGTCGTGGACGCTATCCTGTTTTCGTTAAGCCTTGTCTCCGCCATTTGCGATTTTCCTTGTCTACTATGCTATCTGCCCCGCCCGTCGGGAAATCTGCGATGAAATTCTCGCATAGATGCCGCATGGATGCCCAGCGTCTGACAGTTCTTCCGCCGTAGCATTCATCGCGCTTCAACTCCTCTTGGCAATAAATCAACCGCGACGCCCAGAACCTCGAGTATGCGCATAAGCTTGTCGAAATGAACGGAAGGCTTGCCGTCCTCCACATCACGAAGAAAACGTACACCGACATTGGCCATCTGCGACAGCTCAATCTGCGTAGCACCTTGCCGCTTTCGCTCCTGCTGAACGATTATGGCAATCTCGGACATGGAATTTACTTTCATTGCTCTATTTCGGTATTCTATCATATCCACCGTCGCTCCGTCAACCCGTTCGGGTTGATTTCTCCCAGTTCGGAAACTTTCCACCCAATATCGCCCCGAACGGGTTGACGAGAATCACGGCATCGTCCAATAGCCGGGAAGGTCGCGAACGTCCTTCGCAGGAGCCGGGCGGACTGGCGGCGGCGTTCCCGTAGGCTCCAGAAGATACCCGCAGACCGACGCCGCCGGCGCGATCGTCTCCCATACGGTGTATTCGCTTGCGGCGACCGTACGGTTCTCGACATTGCCCCATCTCCTCCAGATCGGACACTTCGTCGCCAGCGCCTTGTCGCCGCCATACACCATTTCCACCGCCTTGGCCGGCATTCCGTAAGTCCATCTGTACGGAGTTATGCCAGGGACATACTCGGCGATTCCGTCAACATACGAAGGAAGATCTAGGAACGACACAGGGTAGACCTGCCCGAGTCCGCTCGTGAGAGTCGTTCCGACGGGGTTGCATCCGTTGTGGAAGTCGAGCGCGGCAAATGCGCCGCGAACGTATGCAGCATCGCCGGTGATGCGGTGCGCTGCAACAAGCGTCTGCGCACGGCGTAGCGGATGCGAGTTGCCCCAGCTCATCGCGCTAAAGTAGCCCTTTCCAGGAGCCCACCAAGGACAGCGATAGGCATAGGCTCCGTCAATCTGTTCAAGCATATCCTTCGCACGATTAAGAAGCCGTCTTTCCCATTCCGCCATGAGCTTCGACGCCTGCGGCGGAATGCCGAGCTCGCGCTCTCCAGCAAAGACAAAAGCAAACCAGCGCCACTCGTTCTTCTTCAAGTTCTCTTCGATCTCGCGCTTCTTCGCGTCGAGCGCATCTATGTAGGCTTTATCTCCAGTAAGCGCATGCAGATTTATGGCGGCCTTGATGAAGGCGGCCGACGGAAGATCGCGAGGCTCCCGCCAGTAGACTTCCTCCTCATCCGTCAACACCTTGAGCCGCTTCCGTTTGACTATAAAAGTCTCGGACGATGGTTCGGCGCGCATGGCGAAGTCCCAGGCGCGTTTTGCCGAGTCGAGATACTTGGCGCGGAAGGACTCGTGGCAGCGCGCAAGAAGCGACGCATGAGCGGCGTACGCGAGGGAGCTGCCGCGCGTCGCGCGAGAGACTGCATAGCGCATCGGGTCGCGCTCCGCGACATTGCCGGGGCCGGGATGTCCTGTCGATTCGATCCACGTGCCGACGCCTCCGTCCTTCTGCTGCACGGCGAGCAGATGCCGGAGCCCCCATTCCGCCTCGTCGAGGATATCGGGTATTCCGTTCTTGTTCTCTGGTATCGCGAGCTGTCCGTCGCTGAAGTTCTCCGGTTTCATCAGGTAGACGGCGCAGAGGTCGTTCACTATGTTCAGGTGCGCCGGACGGCGGTCGTAGTCTGCCGCGTCATGCCATCCGCCTGCGACATGCAATCTCTCGCCCTTCTCCCAGTCGGTGTTGTGGCGAATGATGTCGAACCAGCGCACGTCCTTTGGCAGCTTGCCCTCTTCTGGAGCGAAGACGCCGCGAACGACGTTCGTATGGCAGGCCCCGGCGGTCCAGTGCGTATACGGCTCGCACTTTGCGATTCCGCAGCGCTTCTGGTAAAGCCCGCCCATGTGCACGCGGAACGCGTCCTCCGCCGCTCCGCGCCAGATGCGGAAGTCTTCGCTTCTGCCGACACCATCGACCTGAACATAGTAAACGCCTTCGTTCGTGACGGACGAGAAGTCCATCTCGTATGTGTACTCGCCGGTGAACGACGTGCCTTCCTTTGAGAAACCATCGTCGATGCGGTGGACGGGCGGGACGGGCGAGAAGAACACGACAACACCAGTTTTTGCGTCGACAAGCTTCCATCCCTTCTCTCCGTTTCCACCTGCCCGCATTCTCCACGCGCCGAGCTTAGGTCCGAGCCACGCGCCCATGTAGACGAACTTCGGCTGGTCGGGAAGATAGCCGACTTGGTTCACCTTGAAGAGCGGACTCGGCTTCTCCGGGTTGTAGTCCGGGAACGGCTTGTCGCTCGTGCGGAAGACATTGTACATTATCCGCGCCTTAGGATTCTCGACGAGCGGATCCTTCTGTCCGTTCGCCGACGGCCAGAACCCGGGTTCCGAGGCGAGTGAACGCCCCTCCCTGTCGTCGTCCGTCTGGTACAGCGAGGCATACGGGTCGAGAAACCGCAGCATCGAGGCCGCGAGAACTGCCATCACGCTAAACACTGCCGGATCCTTTCGTCTTGGACTCGCTCTTAAGCAGCGACACGTTTGCGGATAGATGGTCGAGCAAGGCGAAAAACACCATAAGGAGAATCAGGTTCATCTGCTGCCTAAGCACCCATTCGAGACAGCTCTGGAGATAGCAGGCGACAAGCCCACCTGCAAGCCCTGCTGGGATCGCCGCATAGTAAGTTCCCGAAAGCTTCTTGGCGAGAACGACGCAAAGGACGAGATACCACAGGAACCACGCAAGCATCGCCACAAGCGCAGGTATACCGCATTCCGCGCCCACGAGCAGGTAGACCGTCTCCACTATTCCGTCCTTGAAGTCCTCCCCTCGGTTGGGGAAGCGTCCGGCGCGCTCGGCGTATTCGTATGGCGCGTTGATCTTGATGCCCCAGTTGTTTATGCCGACGCCCCGCCACGGTTCGTCGAGAATCATTTCCTTGGCGCACAGCGCCAGCTCTATTCGTGTGTTCTTCGACGCCTCGGGAGCCTCGGCGAACCGTTCGACGATTCGCGGAAGCATGAGACACAGCCCGACGAGACCGATCGCCGCCACCGGGACGACACGCCATATCATGCCCATTTTCCTGCCATGCGCGGCAGACATGAAAGACAGCGCAAACGTCACGAGGAACGAAATAGGCATCATCGCAATGGCACCGCGCGAATACGTGCGCACAATGCATGCCGACGCCGCGACGAAGGCGAACCCGCCGAGCCACGAACGCTTCCACCCGTTGATGAGAACGTGCGCGAAGAACATGTTCGCGAAGACGTGCATCGCCATCGCCAGGCCATTCTGGTGGGGGAACGCTCCGTGCGGCTGGTAGACGCCGCAGAAATGGTCTTTGACGACAAGAAGAAAGTTCCAGATGGCAAACACCGCAAGACCGTTGACGAGAGACCTCGCGTTCTCCGTCGTGTTCAGGTAGGCCCTGACGGAAAGGTAGACGAGATACAACATAACCATCTTCCATGTCTCCATCCAGGAGAAGAGCGTGCTCTCGGCAGTCGCATACGACGGAAGGCACAGAAGAAAATAGACGACGTAGAGAAACGCGCCGAAAGACGGAATCGGCTTCGGAAGCCTGCCCTTGATCGCGGCCGCCACGAGAAGCGCCAGCGCCATCAGGTACGCGACGCTTACCTCCATGCCGCGCGACGACCCGCGATACTCCTCGTACGAGAAGAAGTTGATTGCCGTCGCCTGATATGCGGCAAGCGCGCCTATCATGGCCCATACCGCGTACTTCATCCAGCGCCTGTTGAAAGAAAGCGCGACGCCGAGCGGCGGCATCGCGAAAAGGGCGAGGAAGAACACGGCGTATTTCATGTCGTCAGTCGTCGTGGCTCAAGCCGACCGTGGACGCCCGCCCCGCGACAAGGCTGAATATCTGCGCCGTCGGCATGAGCTTGTTGACGAACACGTTGTACTCAGACATGCTGTCCTTCGGGACGTAGACTATGTCTCCGGCCTTGAGCGGGACGTTGCGGCACTTTCCGGCAAGTATGCCGTCCACATCGACCTTGTAGAGCCTGGGATGCGCAAGCCCGTCCCTGATTATTATGACGTGGCTCCAGTGGGAATCCTTCATCCACCCGGCGGCGGTAAGCGTCTCTATGAGGCCCATCCCCTCCTCGTACAGGCGTTTGTGGGGAGTCCTGACCTCGCCGCATATTATGACAGACGCCTCCATCCGCTGGGCGATGAACACGTAGTCGCCCTTTCGCACGCGGATGTTGTGGAGCATGTCGCCGTTTTCGATCGCCTTGCGGAAGTCCACGGGCAGGATCTCGCCCTTGCGGACGAAGATCGAGTGGCCCAGGTCCGCAACGTCGACGCTAACGCCGTTGAACAGGCGCTCCGCGCTCGACCCCGCCATCGCATACAGGTCGGCAAGGCGCGTGGAGTTCGATATACCGTAGACTCCCGGCCTTGCGCACGAGCCCGCTATGGTGGCGTTTTCGCTCTGCACCTCGAGCACCGTTATGCTCACCACGGGATTCTTGACGTAGGGCTCAAGACCCTCGCGGATGCATTCCGCGCCCTGGGCTATCGTCTGTCCGCTCAGCTTCACCTGACCGATGAACGCGAATCCGACCATGCCGTCCGGCCCGATGCGCGTCACCATGCCGAGATCCTCGTGGTCGTAGACGCGTATCTCGATCTTGTCGCCTGCGTTCATGTGGTAGGCCGGCTCCTCCTCCATCTCGAGCTCCATCAGCCGCTTGCGTATTCGCGCCTCTTCCTCCGCGCCATGCCCGGTCTCGTCGATTATGGCGCCGTCGTCTTCCGTGTTGCTTGCCTCGAACACGTCGTCGTAGTTGGTCGTCAGCCTGTCGAGATAGCATCCGGACAGCACGGACATCGCAGCGAGAATGACGGCGCAAGGCCTCATGACAGCACCTCCATGTCCGCGCGGACGCTCTTCGCCGTCGCGTCGGTCACGATCGCCAGGACGGACTTCCCCGACGGCTTGAGATGGCGGCGGGCGAACGCAAACGAGCTTCGCGGCGTCCCGCCCGCCCCGATCATGAGCAGCACCGCGTCGGAAACCCCGAGCACCTGGTCGAAGAACGTGCCCCCTACGCGAACGTCGCCGTCGATGCGGACGAAAATGTTGTCGAACGACTCGCCGAGCGCCGCGATGTCGGCCTTGAGCATTTCGAGCTCGGTCGGGGCGAGCGCGAAGCGGTTCGCCGCGGGGAACCATCCGTGCTGTCCGCTCTTGACGACGCCTATCATCTGCTCCGCGCCTTCCGGCGGAATGAAATCGGACTGCGACACTATGTCGAGCAGGCAGCAGCTGGAGCCGGACATCGCGGCAGTAAAGTCCATGGCCTCGGAAAAAGCCTTGTTCGGCTCGACGCCGGGAAGTCTGCATACGAACACCGTCTTCGCGCCTTTCGCGGCAAGGAGCGTCTTGAGCGCGATGACGCCCATCGACTCCCTCGCCTCGTCCTCCGGCATCGCCCCAGCCTTGGGCAGCGAGCCAATGTACACTATGCCGTCGTAGACGACAACTTCCCGCCCGCCGCTCACCTTGCCGAACAGGAGCTCCAGCACCAACGCGAGGAAAAGAGCCCCGCCCGCGCACACCAGCGCGCCTCCGAGGGCGACGGCGATCTTCTTCGGTCCGAACGGACCGTTGTCGTCCGCGCCGCCCGAGCGCTCGATCTGCCTGAGGTCGTTCTTCAGCGAGCCGATCGCATAGGAGATGCCGCCAAGCTGTTCGTTCAGGTCGCGTATGGACTCCATGACGTCGGCGCGCCTGGTCTGCATGCGCTCGAAGTCCATGACGGCGGTGGAAAGGGCCAGCGCCTTCTTCTCGTTGTCTGCAATCTCCCTTTGCAGCGCCAGACGCTTCTCCCGTATCGCCTCCAGGCGCATGACGCAGTCCGCCAGCTCCCCGGCCGACTTCTCTATCTGGTCGATTTTGTCGATCTCGAGCCCTGCGGCGCCCTTCGACTTGAGGAATGCATCGAGTTCCGCGACCTTCTCCGCTCGTTCCTGCACCTTGCCGGAGACCCTGGGGTTTCTGTCGGTGTACTTCTCGCGAAGCTGCACCAGCTCGGCGTCTATTGCGCCTATCGCGTCCGCGCGGCGCCTGATCGCCTGGACGTTGGCCACCACCGCGTCGCCGTTCTTGCCGACGACAGCCTCGAGCTTTCTCTTCTTTATCTCCTCGTTGGCCGCGTCGACGCCAAGGGAAGAGTCGTTTCTGCGCTGATCGGAAATCAGGGCGTTCAGCGCAATAAGGGCCTCGGTCGGGGTCTGCGCGCCAGTCTTCGACTTCAGCGCGGACTCTTCGGCGTCCATGTCGGAAAGCCTGTCTATCTGCTCCTTTCGCCGCATCTCCAGCGACTGGCGCCAAGTCTCAAGGTCCTTGGAGCGATATGCGACGTACTCGTCTATGAGCACGTCTGCGTATGCGTTCACCTTGGCAAACGCGCCACGCCTCGTCTTGGACGCCGCCGTAAGGGTGAAGAGATTGCCCTGCCTCCTCCCCTGCTCTATCTTCATGTCCGCCGAAAGGCACATCCTTTCGATCTCGTCCATATCCACGACATCCTTCACGCGACGCTTCAGGGACGAACGCTCAAGGATTGTCATAAGCTGCTTGTCGCTTATGGGATCAACCCTTGAAACCTTCTTGGGCGAGAACAGCAGCCGAGTCGTCGCCTCGTAGCGCTTGACGCTCTTGGCCCCCCTAATCCACAGAAACGACGAAAGAATCGCGCCTACCACGACAAAAACTACGACGAAAAGCAGCCACCAGCGCAGGGCGATGCCCAGCGCCACCTTCTGAAAAGCCACAAGAGCGCGCAATCGAGCCTGCTCCGCCTCTGTCAATTCCTCGTCTGCCATATTTTGACTGAAGTATTCTATCATATTGCAGAATAGAAATCAACCAAGGCGGCCGATAACGCGTGCCAATCGTACTTTAACGCCGCGAAACGCGCACTTTCCGCCATTTTCCCGCTCTCGCCAGACCATATCCTGCGTTCAAGTTCCGCCAAGGCCCGGTCTAGCCCGGAGGCATCGCCCGGAGGGAACGTGACAGCCGCTTCCGGATGCGCCGCGCAGAGCTTGCCGAGCCCGCCTATGTCGCTTGCCGCGACGGGAAGCCCGGACGCCCACGCCTCCAGGACCACAATTCCGAACGGCTCGTGCCTGCTTGGCAGCACAAATACGTCGGCCTTGGCAAATTCGTCGAGCAGTTCTCTGCTAGCAGGCTTCAGCGCCCCCGCGAACGAGAGCCTGTCCGCCACGCCAAGCTCCGCCGCGCGGGCCTCGAGCTCAGCGCGGTAGTCCGGCTGCGTCACTGGGCCGACAAGCCGCACCGTCCCATCCGGATGGCGGCCAAGCCACTCGACGAGCATCATCTGGTTCTTCTGGCGGTCGATCCGCGCGACGCAGAGGAGGGAGAGTGAAGTTTTGGGCATGAGCGGCGCGAGGGTCTCGAGGGGCGCGAGGCCAGGCCCTCGCGTCCCTCTCGCCTCTCGGGACTCTCGCGACATTCCTTCAAAAAGGCGACAATCCACCCCATTCGGAAGATACAACACGTGCTGGTGCCGCGCCTTGTACTTCTCGTATTCGTCCTCCCCGACGCATACGATTCCGCCAAAGTCCTCCGGTACACGGCGAGTCCATCCCATCGCATAGTCGACCATCTTCCCCCACGGAAGCCTCCCGCGCGTCGGCGCCTTGAGGCTTTTCGCCTCCTCGCCAGGGACGTTCGCGCCCCCGCCATGAAGCGAGACGACTGTTTTAGTTGAGAGTTGGGAGTTGGAAGTTGTAAGTTTTTGGGCGGTTCGAAGGCACAGCTCCGCGATGCGGGCCATCGCATGGCAGTGTATGACGTCTGGCTTCCAGTCGCGAATGGCCTTGCCGAGCCCAGGCACGAACGGATTGCCCCCCTTCCTGTCGAGCTCCGCGACAAGGCGCTTCGGCATCGGCCACCACGGGTAGATCGGCTTGAACCTGACGATCTCAATGCCGTCGACAACCTCAAGACTCCCGTCCCGTCTGTCACGCCCGTCTCGCCTGTCATCATCTAATCCCTTCCACAGCGCGGTAGTGGCGAAGATCCTCACCGCGTGACCTGCCGCCTTCTGCGCCTTGGCGATGTTCCAGACGACCTGTTCGGTGCCGCCCCAGTCATCAAACGAAATTCTTCTCAGAACATGGGCTATTCTCATTTTGCATACCCTCCCGCCATCGCCCTAAGCGAGAGCCATGAAAACTTCACGAGCCCGTACGCGTACCGCTTCCACAGCCTGC
>CAMORM010000094.1 GCA_946623785.1 uncultured Verrucomicrobiota bacterium | reverse complement strand
GAAGCGTCGGAGTTAGCTGAGAAGGAAGCGCGCAAGAGGCAGAGAGAGCGGCAATTCAACCGCCGGCGTGGAGATACCCGGCCCAGACGTCCTCCAAGCCGCGCTCCTTCACAAGCCTGTCGCAGGAGTTCTCGTTGAACTTCCACGGAATCGCGAAGTACTCCACGTCGTCGCGGCCAGGATGCGTGCCGCGGTCGAGTCGTGGCGCTATGCGCACAGCCAGGAGCGGAACCACTACGCCCAGCACGACGCAGAAAGCCAACGCAAGGGCAGGCCGTCTCTCGCCCGCGAGCCCAGGCGACACGAGGAGAAGCGAAAGGACGAGCGTCGGCAGCAGGAAGAACGCCTGGTCCGGCACGAAGTACCGGGCAAGGAACAGCGTGTGGATCGCGAGGACGACAACGAGCGGGAGACGGAACTGCGCCTCAGCCGGAGTCCGACCAAGGGGCTTTCCGCGCCCCCTGGCGTTCCAAAGCTTCAGTCCCAGACAGGCCGCCGGCATTGCGAAGCTTATCGACGCAAGCGCTGCGTTGAGGAAAAACAGCTTTGGAGACGACGGCAAAAGCCCAAGGACCTCCCCTCCGAAACTCCCTACGAGCACGCTCCTGACCGTTGACGCAAAGCCCGAGCGCTGAAGCTCACGCAAAGCGAGGTGGAGGACCGGCGACGCACCTGCGCCCCAGCAGAGCGCAATCATCGCAAGCCTGCAAACGCGGTTCGGCCCTTTGACATTGCGCCACACAATGTATGCATAGACAGGCAGCGCGAGAAGCGCCAGGTTGTGCACCGAGAAATGGACGCCGCACAGCGCAAAGAGGACGGCGGCCCGGGAAAATGAGTCCTTCTCCGACCATTCCCCGACCAGCACGAACAGTTCCGCTGCAAAAAGGAATATCTCGAGCGCATGGGCCTCGCAGATCGTGCCCATCCACCACGTCATGTGCGCGAAGCCGAACGCAAAGCCGCATATCAAGGCGGCCTTCGCGCTGCCGGAGTATCTCCGGACGGCCGCCGCGAAGACCCCTACGGCAAAGGCCATCCAGAGCGCAGACTGCGCGTTGGTAAGGAAGAGCCTGACCTCAATGCCTCCGCCGAGCATCTGACAGACGGAGTCAACCGCACTTCCAAACCAGATGAATGTCGGGTGCGCGGCAGCGATCCCAAAGGATCCCTCGATGTCGCCGGAGAATATCCTGCGCTGGAAAAGACCGCCGTCCTGCCAGCACCAACCGCGCTGGCACGTGGCAAGGTAAAGCGCGAAGAAACCCGCCGCCAGGACGAACGGCATGAAGCGCGAAAGCGGACTTTGCCCTTCTTCAAATCTCATCAACGGTCTCGTCGCGCTGGTAGATCGGAAGCTGGCGGTAGGGGACGGCGAACGCCAGGATCATCATCGACGTTGCGTATATCGGCGAATCCTCGCCACCGCGGCCGCGCCAGGAGCCGTCGGCCTTCTGCTGCGGAAGCCAGTTGCTGTACATCCAGTCGGAGAACTCGCGCCAGCTCTCCCCGCCTATCTGGAAAAGCCCCTGCGAGGCATAGTACATCCCGTAGAACTTGTACTCCTGCCGCTCCATCTCCGTCTTGTACACGGACATGAGGAACTTCGCCGCAGACAAGGAGTCGGGGTCGTTGTGCTTGCCGCAAAGCTCGAGGCAAAGTATGCCCGCGCCAGACAGCGTCACGGCGTACTGGTCATTGTGCTGGTACCCAAAGCAGCCCTTCTGCTTGTGGTGGTGGCGGTGCATGTATGAGACGGCCTTCGTAATCGCAGTGCTCGGGAAGCGGGCGCCGTTGAGACGAGCAGACCGGAGCGCCATTAGGCACCAGCCGGAGCAAGAAGTGTCGGAATCCTTTGCGTCGGGCGTGTAGCGCCAGCCACCTACATGGTTTTCATGCTTCTTGACGGCCTGTGCGTCGAGGATTACCTTCGTGGCGAGAGGAAGCACCTTGTCGATCTTCTCCTGCCGCTCCGGGTCCACCATACCGGACACCTCCGAAAGGAACAGCGTGGCGATTGCGTGCGCATACATCTTCCCGTTGCCCTGCGCACCAAAGTACCCGGTCTCGTCGTGGTGCGAAAGGATGTAGTCGATGGAGCGGTTGATGAGCTTCTCGTACTTCTTGTCGGTCGGCGCGTATCCCTTCGACAGGCAAGCCATTCCGGCAAGGGCCGGAAGCGCGCATGTGTCGCCGTATCGTCCGACGAAGGAGCCATCCTCCTTCTGAGACGCCTGGATATACGCCAGCCCGCGGTCGATGGCCTTGTCGATGTTGTCGGGAACGGGCGCACCGAAAGCACACGCGCCTGCAAAAACGGCCAACACCGCCGCAAGAACTCTATTGCTCATTTCTTGGCCTCCTTTGAAAGTTCGCTAAAGTATTCTCGCACGAGCCCGCGGTACTCGGCAGGCACGTTCTGAAGCGCGTCCTCGATCTCGCCGGGCTGCAGCTTCGAAAGATTCTTGAACCAGTCAGCGTCGTCGCCGTCAAGCAGTCCGTCGACACCCTTCTTAAGCGTATTCTTCTTGCCCTTCTTGTCTTCCTTGCCTGGATTCTTGTTCTGGTTCTTGTCGTTCACCTTGCCGCCTGGGGTGTTCTGGCCTGAACGTCCCTCCTGCTGCATCTGGTCCTGCAGCTGCTGCATCTGCTCAGGCGTCATCCCCATCTGCTCCGCCTTCTGCTGGGCGGCCTGCTGCATCTGCTGGGCAGCCTGCTGGGCAGCCTGCGCAGCCTGCTGCATTGCGTCCTGCGCCGCCTGTTCCGCATTTTTCTGAGCCTCGCTTTTCTGCTGCTGGCCCTGCTGCTGTTGGCCTTGCTGCTGCTGGCCCTGCTGTTGTTGACCCTGCTGCTGGTCGCCTTGCTGCTGGTCACCCTGTTGCTGCTGCCCCTGCTGCTGGTCACCCTGTTGCTGTTCTCCCTGCTGCTGCTGGCCCTGCTGCTGATCGCCTTGCTGTTGTTCACCCTGTTGCTGCTGCCCCTGCTGCTGGTCACCCTGTTGCTGTTCTCCCTGCTGCTGCTGGCCCTGCTGCTGGTCACCCTGTTGCTGTTCTCCCTGTTGCTGGTCACCTTGTTGCTGGTCACCTTGCTGCTGTCTAGCGGCTTCGGCAGCTTCCTGGGCCTTGGCGAAATTGTCGGCCGCTTCACGTGCATCCTTGGTAGCTTCCTGCATCTGGTCGCGAGCCTCCTCGAACTGCTCGGTGTTGCCGCCCCGCATTTCGTCAGACCGCTTCTCGAGCGAATCCATTGCCTGGTCCAGCCTCTTGCCGGCCTTGTCGAGCTTGTCCTGCACGTTCTTCATGTCCTGCCCGGCCTGCGCGTCGTCGCCTTTCTTCATCGCCTCTGCGGCGTCCTGGGCGATTTTCGCGGCGTCCTGCGCCGTTTCGGACGCATTGTCAACCTGCTGCGATGCCGTCTCGCCGCTCTGGTCCTGCTGCTGTTCAGGGTTCTTCTGCCCATCCTGCCCCTGCTGGTTCTTCTGACCTTCCTCCTGACGCTTGAGCTGGTCTGCCACCTGGTCAGCCTTCTCCGCGAAGTCCGCAATGTCCTTTGCGAGCTCGGACTCGAGTGCCGACGCAATGTCCTCCGCCTTTGAATCCGCAGGCATCTGCAAATCCTTGCCTTTTTCCCTGATGTCCTTCTCTGCCTGTTCGCGCGCCGCGGCATCATCGCCCTTCAGGGCTGCGGAATCTTTCGCGAGCTCCTCCTGTCTCTTCTTTAGGTCCTCGCCCCGCTCGCGGAGCGCGTCGACCTTTTCCTCCTGCTTGGCGAGGGGGTCGTTGAGCTTCTCGGCGAACGTCTTCTCAAACTCATTCATCAGCTCCTCCTGCCGCTTCGCCCAGAGCTCGGGGTCGATCTCACCTTCCTTCGCCATTTCGGCCAGCTCCTTCTCGCGTTCGGCGAAGTCGGCGAGCTTCTGCAGGTCGAGCGCGTCCTTCGCGGCCTTGTCGAAGTCAGCCCTGGCCTGCTTGAGGGCGGCGATTGCGTCGGCGATCTTCCCTGTGAGCGCATTCGACCGCTCGCTTTTCTCCGGATCGGTCTCGACCATATAGATGTCCTCGCAGTAGCGACGCGCCGGCACAACGTGCTCGTCGAGCACCTGCTTCACGGGCTCGCCCGGCTTAGCGAGGAGCGTGTCGTCCATATTGGAACAGAGCTCGGCCATAAGCTTCTCGGACTCAAGGAGGCCCTTCTTTGCGCCGTCGAGCTTGTTCCAGCGCTGGCTGTACTCCCAGTTGTTCGGCGGCTTGCCGAAGCACCGGCTAGCCTCGCCGGACATGCGCTTTGCCTGCTCAAGCCGCTTGATGACCTCGTCGATCGTCTTTCGCGCCCCCTTGATCTGCTCGGCGAGCTGCTTGCCCTCGAGCGAAAGCGCGTTCTTGACGAACCTTACGGTCATCTCCTGCGAATAGGCGACCTGAGGCCCGCCAAGTTCGGCGGGGAGAGTGTCGGAGACCGCCAGCCTGAAGCGGGCGAACGGACGCTGCCCAAAGTCGTATTTCGCGATCTCTATCGAATCGGCGCCAGTCCACGAGCCTTTAGACGTCTCCTCGGGCGAGAGGTCGAACGCCTTCACGAAGTTTCCGCTCTCGTCCGTCATCTCGACGCGCACGTAGTCGAACCCAAAGTCGTCCGTGGCGGTGTACTCGAAGGGAAGCTGTCCGAAGGACGGCAGCTCGAAGTCCAGCTGCTCGGGCGAAACTATGCGGACGGTCGGCGCAGCGTCCTTCGCAACGCTCAGGCCGGCGTATTCTACATGGTTCGAGAACCCGTACTGGTCCACAAGAAGCACACCCCACTGACCCTGCATCTTGTCGGTGAGGCTAAAGGCGAACTTGAATCTTCCGTCAGGCTCCATTTCGGCGTCGAGCGTCTTCCCCTGCGGAAGGAGTAGCGTCGCCTTCATGTCATGGCGTGCAGGTTTTGCCGATATCTCCACATCCGTCCCCGCAAGCGTCGATATCGGCGAGGGCGCCGCGTTTGTCATCACGTCCGGCTCGCGGCGCGTGTAGGCGGGGTGGGACAGCTTCACGGAAAGGTTTGTGAACGACGGCACCGGCACGGCGTTCACGGTGAATCCGCGCGTGAGCGCGCTGCCGCAGTTAATGCGGTACGCAAACGACTTAGTGACCTGCGGATAGTTGAACGTGTAGAACGTCGACCCGCCGCGGGTGGAGTCGGCAGAGGTCTGCGCCATGCGCTCCACGGACTCGCCCTCTCCCTCGCGCCGCGTGCGGACGTAGGCCTTGGACGGAAACCCCGCCTTGACCGCGAGCTGGACGGTGAACGGCGTGCCTTCGAGGATCACGGCGTCGCCGGGCGTTACGCTGAGCGAAGAGGCGTAGATGTTGTCGACTTCCGCTGACGGCACCACGGCGCGCGTAATTAGCCGGCCCATCGCCCTCGGGAAGGCCGCCACAAGCGCGGCGACTACCGCAAGCGCGGCTACGGCCGCGAAAAAGCGCGGCTTCACAGTACGCGCGGAGAACTCCCTGCTCGGCGAGACCTTGCCGGCGTCAATCACCGCGTCCTCGGTGAGCACCTCCATCAGCCGCTTCGACGCTGCAGTGCCCTCGCCCATGCCGATCAGCTCCACCACGGTCGAAAGCCTCTCCTCGAGCTCCGGGTGGTTCTGCTCTATGAGAGCCGCTATGCGCGCCGGCGTGAACGGGCGCGAAAGCGGACGGCGTATCGTCCTGTTAGCGGTGTAGAGAGTCGCACCGACGACCGCGGCCCATATCCCCCAGCGCACGTACGGCGAGAAGATGACCACCATCGCGTCGATCGCCATCGCAAGCAGCAGCGCCACCACGAACACCGCCACGGTGGCGAATATGCCGCGCAGCGCAACGATCCGCCTTACGCGCCTGGCGGACGCCTTGAGCTTAGCCGCAATCGCGGGCGGGAGGTCCTCGTAGGCGGCGGACGGTATCCGCTCCGATACGAGCGGCGGGCGCTTGCGCCCGAACATTTTATCGCGGATGTCTGAAAGTTTTCCCATAGCCGCCTCATGCAAGGTTTACGCGTTTGCGGATTATCCACTCCGCGGTGAGAAGCAGTATCGCAATTACGAAGAGCGGCGGCATGCACCACAGCTGGAACTCCGTGTGGTCGCGCATCGTCTTGCTCCCGCCGCCGTAGTCGTCCTTAAGCTCGGTCCACTCGCGGGGCGTCATGACTGTTCCGCCGGTGGACTTCGCCATGCGGCGCGGCGCGTCCTTCGACGCCGTCACGTTCACCGCCTCTGCGGGCTGCTTGGCAGTGACGACCACGAACCGCGTCTCGATGTTGATCGGGAAGTTGCGGCCGAGCGCCTGGGCCGCCTTGCCGCAGTCGAGCTTCAGACGGTACGTCCCGGGCTGCGTTATGCCGGGAAACGAGCCCTCGTAGAAGCCGTTGGATCCGGGGCGGAGCGAAAGCCAGAACGCACGCACCTGGTTTCCGCCGCCGTCCATGAGGATCGCGCGCGGCTCGAGGTCGAGCATGCCGTTGTACTCCGTGTCTAGGATTCGCGAGTAGATCATAACCGGCTCGCCGACGTCGTAGCGGAGCTGGTCTGTGCCGAGGCGAACGAACGTGTTGCCGACTCTGAGCTTCTCGCCGGCGCCCCACCTCACGACCTGTCCCCAGAACCGGTGGTGGCGCGTGTCGCCCACGCGGTAGCGGAGGCGCCACATGCGGTCGGTGTTCATCATAACGACCTTGCCGCGCCCCTGCGCGCGCGCAACGACGAGCGCGTTGCGAGCCTGCTCGCCGCGCATCTTCTCGAGGCGCTTCAGGGCTTCCTCGGGGTCGTCCTCTATCGTCGCCGCTATCGACTGCGCTATCGCCGCCGCGCCGGCTTCGGCGTCGGCCTTCGACTTCGCGAACGCCAGCACCTCCGCGCCCGGCTTAACGCCGTCGATCGGTATGCGCCAGTGGAAGTCCGGGAGCTCGTCCCATATTTCCTCGTTTTCCGCCGACGAAGAGGACTGCGCCATGATGGGATGGCCGCGTCCAGCCGGCGAAAGCGAAAACGTGAACTCCTCCTCGGGCGGTTCGAAGTGCATCTTCCCGTCGGGCGTGTACTCGATCGGGAGCAGGTCCCTGAACTCCTGGTTCGTGACCCTGTACGGCATAGACTCTGGACCCGCTATCACGACAAGCAGCGCGCCGCGCTCCTCAACGCAGTAGCGGATGTTCTTGACGACTTCAGGCGTAAGCTGCGCGTCGTTGAGGTCGCCGATGATGATGACGTCGAACTTGCGCCACTCCTCGATCCCCTGGGGGAACCCGCCCGACTCGGACTCGCCGAACGGACGCGACGCGGACGCGGGCGGAAGCGGCTCGGGCGCGCTCCCGCTGCCAACCGCGATCGTGTCAGGCGTAAGCAGGTAGTCCTGCAGGTGCACCGACTTGTCGCGGCCGTAGAAGAGGTTGCGAAGGTAGCGGAACTCCCAGCGCGGGCGGTTGTCAACTAGCAGCACGTTCGTGCGGTCGTCCGAGACGGCCACGTCGAAGTCCCACTCGTTGTTGTCGGCGAACAGTTCGCCGGAGACGAGCTTGACCTCCACATGGTAGTTGTAGACTCCGCGCTTCTCCGGCTCGTGGACGAAGCGGACCTCCTTCACCCAGTCGTCAGAATCGATGTCGAGCTTCTTCGTGTCGATCGTCTTCGTCTTCCACATGAGCTTCACGAGCGCCTGCCGCCCCTTCGCCTTCGTGGCGGCCACGTCAACCGCAAAGCGGACCTTGTCGCCCACGAACACAGACTCCGGAGCCCTGGCGGACGCTATGGCAAGGTCGAACGGCGGTACCGTACCGCCCACGACCACCGACGACACCGAGACGCCCAGCGACCCAAGCTTGCGCGCAACAGAATCGACCGCGGCGTCTCCCGTGTGGCGGCCGTCGGTGAACATTATCACCGACGAAAGCTCCTCGGTCGGGATGTCGCGCATAACGGTCTCGAGCGCACGCGTCATGTCCGTAGCGGAGCGGAAGAGCTCCTCGCGCGTGGCGAGCCCGCGTCGCTTCTTCTTGTCGCCGCCGGATTCTCTTCGCTCGGCGGACTCGTCCGCCGCCGACGAGAAGGACACCACCTCGTCGCTCGGGGCGGACCTCGCCTCGCCGTCCACAAACGACTCGTCCCGGCGTGCGCCGTGGCCGAACCTGAACACATCCACCTCGTAGCGCTCCGACAGCCGCTTGAGGAGAGACTGGTCGCCGCCGTGGTTCAGCAGCATCCTGACGATGTCGGCGCGCTGCACTTCCGTGGCCGCAACGATCGCCTTGCGCTCATCGTCCTTGAGCGAGTCGAACCACGCGAGAGTCTCAACGTCCTCGGCGGAGGAAAGCGCGGCCTTGGCCTCCGCAAGCGCGTCCAGCACCTGCTTCGCAGCTGCAGCAGCGCCGTTCGCGTCGCCCGACTTAACTGCGGCGTCGAGGCTCCTGCACGCGGGGAGGAGCACGCCGTCTATGTGCGAGCGGAGCCGCTCCATCTCGGCGCGGAAGTCCCCCCGCGAAGCCGACACCCTGGGCAGGCATTCGGCAATCACGGCTGACGCATTTTCGAAGAGCTTCACGGCGTCGCCGCACGCCTCCTTCGGCATGTCTGCCCCGCCGGCGGAGGCGAGCTGCCTTACGAGGTCGAACTCGGAGGCCAGCCTGTCGGCCTCTGCGGAGAGGCCCTTGAGCGACACTGCCGGCGGCGTGGCGGCGCCAATGGCAGCCGCCACGTCCACGCGCTCGGGATCAGTCCACTGGCGGTCCGTGAAGTGCATCGACGCCGAATCGTCCACAAGCACGACAACGCGGCTGCGAACAGTCCTCTTGCGCTCGCCTATGAGGACGGGCTGCATCAGCACGAAGAAGATGATACCGATGGCGGCAAGCCGCAGCGCCACCATCCAGCGCCCGGCCTTCGGGGATACGCGGGACTGCTCGTGCTGGTACAGCGCGGCAACACCTTCGAAGGCGCACGCGCCTACAATGGAAGCGAAGAACAGCGACCACGACGTCGCGAGGAACAGGAACCGCGACGCCGTCTGCAGGCACAGCCACACGGCCATCACGCCGAGCGGCACCACCATGAGCGCGCGGTACAGGAGCCGCACGCTGCGGAACCGGCGGTTCAGAACCCAGTGCGCCACGGCCCACGCCGCTATTGCCGCGACGGCCAGCGCCGCGAGCACGCCGATCGACATCGTCTCGGGCAGAAGATCGGTCCTGACCAGATTCTGGTCCATGTCAACCAACGCCTCCTTCCTTAGCGTTCAGCTTCGCCACAGACCGCTTGAAAGCCTCGGACGCCTGCAGCTTGTCGTTCTTGAAGTCCACCTGGATGTCCTCGCCGGTGCGCCGCGTTATCGCGATCCAGCGCGCGACCGCGATCTCGAGTATCATGAAGACGAACGCCGCGAACGCGAGGGTGCGCCACACCTCCTTGCCGAAGGACTGGCCGCCGATCGCCTTCATCACGTCCTCCTCCTTCGTGGCAGTGGACACGTGCACGAACTCGCCAAGCTTCTCGACCTGCTCCTGCGTAACGGCCTCCATCGTGGACTCCTCCACCCCGGCAGTGACGCTGAGCTGTATCTGACCCTCGGGCGTGATCACCCCTGCAAGGTCGGTCTTCAGGTAGTCGGGGATGCTCACAACCGTGTACACCCCGGGCATCACGCTGCGCGAGATATGGAGGAACGTGCCGTCCTTCTCCTGCATGATCTCCCCGTAGAACGACTCGCCGTGCGGGTCTTTGATTTCCACAACGTCCGCAGCGCCGAATCCGGTGATGCGGAACGCCGACTCGGGCACGGACTGCGGCTTGCCGCCGGGCGGGGTCCACATGAGGACCAGGGCAGCCTCGCCGTAGAACTCGCCGTACTCGGCCTCGAACGGATAGGCCTCCCCCTTGGTCATCTCGAAGATGCGGCCAGTCTTGCCGCCGATCTTGAAGGTGAACGCGTCGTCCACCTTGACGTCGAACTTGTACCTTCCGGTCTCGGGCGCGACGATCGACCCGCGCCAGCGCACGGAGAAGTTGTCGGCCGGAATGTCCTTCATCGGCGATCCGCCGCCCCAGTGGAACGACAGCTTCTTGTCGCGCCGGACCTTCGGCTTGCCCTCGCACTTCGGCTTGGGGAAGTAGTACCCCATGAGGCCATTCTCGACGCCTGACGAAATCTGGGACGAACCGGAGGCGAGAAGCACCGAAACGCCGTCCGACGGCGCGACGTCGAGACGCACCGCAACCGGCCGCGCGAGATGGTATGCTATCTCGTGCATAAGCGGCACGAACCCCCGCTTAGCGACGATTCCGGAATCGAGGTCGAACGGCATCGCGGACACGCAAACCGTGCCGCGGCCGAGCTGCTTCTCCGCGAGGAACGGCTGGCCGGTGGTGAACTTCGCAATGACGCTTGCGCCGCCGGAAACGCCCTCCAGAAGCTCCACGAAGCTCGGAGGCTCCACCGTGCCCAGGTCGCTCCCCGTGCGGAACTGGCGTATCGCGTCGCCTCCGAACGACGCCGGGTCTACGGCGG
>CAMORM010000093.1 GCA_946623785.1 uncultured Verrucomicrobiota bacterium | reverse complement strand
CGTTCGCACGGTTGACGGCGTGTGCACGGGTTTGGTAAAATACGTGCGAACGCAACACGCAAAGGAGGAGCAGAATGAGCATAACGCTGTCGATACCGCCTGCGATAGTGCAGGAAGTGAGGGAATGGGCCGAGGCGAACGGCACAAGCCTCAACAGGTACGTTAGGGACTGCCTAGAGGCGAAGGTTGCAGAACTCAAGGAGGCCCGCAAGACGAGAAGCCGCAGTTTCCTTGAGTTTGCCGCGGAACACGAGGTGGCTGTGCCCAAAGGATGGAGGTGGAGCCGCAAAGAGGCTGCCGAACGTGAGATGGAGTGCGTGAAATGAGATTCTTCGACACAAACATTCTCGTCTATGCCGCAACGGGGCAGGACAAGGACAAGCGGGACATGGCGAGGGAGCTTATCTGCCATGCGCTGGAACTGAATCACGACGGCGCCATAACAGTGCAGGTCATGACAGAGTTCATCAACGTCATGCAGTCGCGCTTCAAGGTGTCGGCGAAGGAGATCGACGGTTGGGTGTCTCAGTTCTATCCTCTTCTCGCCACCGAAGTCACGATGGACGTCGTGCGCGACGCAATGTACGTGAAGGAGGAGTACGGCATACAGTACTATGATGCGCTTATCGTGTCCGCCGCCGAGAAGCTTGGCTGCAAAGAAATCGTAAGCGAGGACTTGAACGACGGGCAGCTCTACCGCGGCATGCGGGCCGTCAACCCGTTCAAGACATCCCGCAGGCGGGGCAGATAGACGTGCATGCGCATAGAAATATACATGTATAATTTTCGCGTTGACTTCGGGCCGCCAGGTATGCTAGACTGTGCGGCGTGAAATCTAGGCAAAAAAAGAAGAGCGGGCACTTCGGCGCTGTCCTCGATGCGCTTCGCGAAAGGGTTGCGCAGTCCGCGCAGGGGGACGGCCTTGGGTCCGAAGTCGGAATCGCGAAGGAATGCGGCGTTTCGCGCATGACCGCGCGAAAGGCGGTAAACGCGCTGATCGCAGAGGGGCTTGTCGAGCGCCGTGCCGGAGTCGGGATATTCGTGCGCGGGAAGGACGTCGTGACCAGGCGCTTCGCGTTCGTGGCGGGAAATCTTCTCTGGGATGCGGCCGTGCAAATGGCAAGCTCCGCCCGCAAGGTCATGCTGGAGAGCGGCGCGGAGCTCGTGCTCAATGATTCGCGCGGCGAAGAGGGCGCGTATCTTGCGGAGCTGGCGGCGCTCCCTTCGTCGGGGCTTGACGGTGCCGTAGTTGTCTCCATGCACGGGGAGCGTTCGGACAACGCGATAAGGCAGCTTGCATCCACGGGCTTTCCCGTCGCGGTGATCGACCAGGCGTTCAAGGACGAGCCGATTGTCTCGGTTGCGTCGGACAATCTTGCGGGTGGCGTGATGGCGGCCCGCGCGCTCATCTCCGCGGGCCACCGCTCGCTCGGGTTCATCGGCGACCTCGACACGGACACCGTTCGCATCCGCTGGGAGGGCTTTCGCGCGGCTGCGCTCGGCCGCGGGCTCAGGGCCCCATCGGTCTACAAGATACGCGGCGTCGGGCGACTCGCCAGCTGGGAGGCGAGCGTGTGCGACCTGGTGAAGCGCATCCTTTCGCTCAAGCGTCCGCCAACGGCGTTCTTCTGCTCGTGCGACGCTGTGGCGCGGTTTGCCATGCGCACCATTGCCTCTACCGGACTTTCCGTGCCGGGCGACATCTCGCTTGTGGGCTTCGACGACGATCCGATAGCGGAGTGGACATCGCCTGCCCTGACCACCGTCAGGCAGGACTTTTACGCCATGGGCCGCGAGGCCGCGAAGCGGCTTCTTGGGTTCGGGCGGCTGGCTCCGTCTGAAATGTCTTGCACAGTCCCGGTGTCGCTTGTCGAGCGCGCATCGGTGGGGCGTGTGGGCAATGCCTTCCCGCATTGCAGGAAGAAGGGAACGTGATGGGTTCCAGAACAGGATTCTCCTTGATGGGGATGCTTGGGCAGGTGCTCGTTCTATGCACCAGCGCGTTCGGCTCGGCGACGACTAACATGCCGCCGCCTTACTACACTGTCTACGCGGATGCCGTCGGCGCGCCGCTGGCGCGCCAGATGGAGATTCTTTCCATGCCGCTGCGCGAGAACGTTCGCGCCAACTCCACGTACGTCAACACGCGGCGATACTTGCTCGGCCCCGACAATCCGGGGTTCGTGGTGACTCCGGACGGCTGCGGGCTCGGCGAGAACGGAAAGATCAGCGTAGAGGCACTCGAGCTTCAGGCCGCTACGAGCGAAAACGCGGCAGAGTCGGCTAGGTGCCGCGAGCTCGCCGAATGGCTCAGGCGCGGCGTTGGACCGAGTCCGCGCGCGAAGATCCGCGCCAAGGCAGAGGAAGCCGTCGCGAAGTCGGCGCAGATGCCGCATCCTCGCGTTTTCGCGACCGCGGCCGATTTCGACGCGCTCAAGCGCCGTGCGGAGTCCGATGCGCTCGTCCGCGCCGGCATCGCGCGCGCGATGTCGGCGGCTGACGACTGGATTGGACAGCCGGCGGGCGCATACAGGATGCTGGGCTACCAGCTGCTCGTCGTGTCGCGCCAGACGGTCGCGCGGCTCGTCTCCGAGGCGTTCGCATACCGCATGACAGGCGACAGAAAGTATGCCGACGACGCCGCGAAGGAGCTGCGCGCCGTCTGCGCCTTCCCGGACTGGAACCCGCGCCACACGATCGACACGGGTGAGATGGCGCTTGCCGTGTCGGTGGCGTATGACTGGATGTACGACGCGCTTTCGCCGGAGGACCGCGAGGCGGTTGCGCAGGCCCTCCTTCGGATGGGACTTGACTGCGAGCCTCCGTTCGCCGGGTGGACGCGGCTCCAGAACAACTGGGTGCAGGTCGTTGCGGTGGGAAAGGCTGCCGCGGCCATAGCGCTTGCGGACCGCGCGCCGCGTCCCTGCGCGGACCATCTCGCGGCCGTTGCAGAATGCCTGCCAGAGGCCGAGGCTGTCTGCGCGCCCGACGGAGTCTATCCGGAAGGCCCGGGCTACTGGAACTACGGCACGGGATTCAACGCGATCGCCCTTGACGCGATGCGCACGGCGTTCGGACACGACTTCGGGCTCTCGGAGGTGAAGGGTTTCCGCGAGACGGCGCTTTACCCCGCTGTCGTGACCGGGCCGTCCGGGCTTTGGTTCAACTACAGCGACAGCAGTGGCTCCGGCGGAAGCTCTCCCGCTACATGGTGGTTCGCACGCCGGCTTGGCAAGACTGCGGCGGTGACGGACGGCGAGGTGCGCGCGTTCCGCGAGGTGTGCGCAGGCAAGGGCCGTAAGCTCGCCCGCACGTTCCCGTTCTCGCTCTTCTGGGTCGGCGAAGACATCGCGTCGTCGAAATCGCCGCTGCCGGACATTTGGGTGGGCGGAGGCGAAGTCCCGATAGGGGTGTTCTCGGGCGGTCGGTCGGACAAGGACGCGGCGTTCGTGGCGATAAAGGGCGGCTCGCCTTCGTACAACCACGGCCATGCCGACGCCGGATCGTTCGTTCTGGACCTCCTCGGCGAGCGCTGGGCGTTCGACCTGGGGGCGGAGAACTACCGCGAAGTTGAGAAGGCGATCGGCCCCAGCGGGCTTTGGTCGCCAGAACCAGATTCGAAGCGCTGGTCTGTGTTCCGCATCGGTTCGCAGGGGCATAACACGCTCATGATCGACGGCAAGGGCCAGGATCCGCGCGGCTGGGCGGCGGTCTATATGCCGGACAGCGGCTGCGTCAAGATTGTCTCCCGGCCCAAATCGCTTTTTGCGAAGTTGTCCAGCGTCTATCCGCAGGCGAAGTTTGTCTCTCGTAGTGTCTCCTGCGAGCAGACATCCGCGCGGATAACAGATGCGGTCACGGCCCGTCCGGGCACGTCCGTCAGGTGGGCGATGAACACGGATGCCGAAATCGAGCTGCGCGGACGCACCGCGATCCTCAGGAAGCGTGGCCGCGCGGTTAAGGCCGAGATACTTTCAGGAGGGGAGGCTTGGTCCGTGGGCTCGGCCCAGCCAGGCAACGCGTGGGAGTCGCCGAATCCCGGAATGCGGCAGCTGGTCTGCGAAACAGCGGTTCCGCCAAAGGGGGAGCTGATGATCAGAATAGAGTTCTCTCCGGCCGACCCTGATATGGCAGCTCCGCGTACGGAAGACCGTCGGCATGACAGGTGACGTTGATTTTATACATGTATAATTTTTCTGATTGCATTCCCCCTCCGGTTTGTGGTAGAATTGCGCAGACAACATCGGGAAAGCCGTAAGGAATTTAGGTAGCAAAGGAGCTCGAACATGAAAAACTCGGTTAAGTCGAAGCTGTCGGCAATGGCAATTGCGCTCTTTTCGCTGGGCGCCTTCGCGGACCCGGTGACGGGCTGGCAGTCGCCGCTCGACGGCGGAACCTACACCTGGTCCGACACCGCCAACTGGATGAACGGCGAAATCAACGGCATATTCTCCGAGGGGCTCGTCGGCTCGGGAAAGACGTCTCCCACCATTGTCTTCTCTGCAGACGCGACACTTTCGGGCGGACTTTCGCTGCTCTACAGCAACTACGAGCAGAACCTTACGTTCCGCGGCGATGGAACGGACAGGACGCTCACGCTCGGTGGCCCACTTGTAATGAACCTCGGGAATGCCACTAAAGGGAGCATCGTATTCGGGTCGAAGACCGCAGGGCAGGGACTCTCGCTCCATTTCACGTGCGCCCCCGAATTCCAGATCGACAACGGCCCTTGGCCGGAGGTTTTTCAGCCAATCAGCGGGGAAGGAGAAGCGCTCGTGACGGGTTCGCGGGACAACGCCCGCATCCTCGTTCTCCACGGCGACGCTGCCACATTCCCGGGAGCCGTCTCAGTGTCGCCCAACAAGGGACTCTACTTCAAAACAACCGAAGGGGGCTCCCATGGCGCGACCCGAGCCTCGTCAGTCCGTCTTGACCGCGCGGACCTCGTCGTGCAGGGCAACACCGGAAAAGCTGTGGAGGAGTCGATCTCCGGGGCGCTTACCATAGCCGGCGGCGGAATGTCGCAGTTCGTCCACTACTACAACGCTAAGTACAAGAACCACACGCTGCGCGTCGGGTCGCTCGTCATGGAGCCTGGTGCAATGCTCGACATCCACTCCCCGTCGCTCGTCCTCGGCACGACGGATTTTGAAAGCGGCCACAACTTTGTCGCCACAGGTGGAGTCACGGCATACGGCAACGGTGCGGTGGGGACGGTTTTTGCGCCCGTTGTGCCGTTCGCCCGCGCCTCCGACAACAATTCCACAGGTGACAATTTGTTTGGATATCTTGTTTCCTACGACGCAACTCGTGGATTCCGCATCCTAGACCGCGACACAGAACAGGAGCACTACGAGGCCGGATATGTTGGGCCGGTCACCAACCAAAACGCCAATGTCTATGTCGGACTCGCCAACGGGATCGTCGAGTTCACTGGCGATAATGTCGTTAACTCGCTCCAGTTTTCTTCTTCCGGCAGTGGGGCGACCGTGCGGGCAACGAATGACACGCTAACCGTATCATCGGGTTGCATTGACATGACTGGCAGCGATAACATCACGCTAAATGCCAATCTCGTCTTCGGGAACGTTCCCGCATACATCACTTACCGCGGCGACAAGACGGGCTATCTCAAGGGATCCGTGTCTGGTTCCGCTGGCATTACGTTTCAGTCGATGGCCCAGGTCGTGGAGAAGAACTCCGGCGTATACGTCGAGGCCAAGGGCTCGTACACTGGCCCGACTTACGTCAACTCCCGCCTGTTCGTTTCCACGGATGCCTTTCTGCCGCACGGGGAGCGCCTTGGCGACATGTTCGTGAACGGCATTCTCCAGTCGTTTACTGGGGCCATCACCATGAACGGACTGAACGGCAAAGGGGCCTTGCGTTTCGGACAGTCGTACGCGATGACATTCACCATTGGCGACAACGACGCCAACGGCGACTTCACTGGCTCCATAGAGCGAGCCGGTGGCACAGTCAACGTCACGAAAATCGGTAGTGGCACGCAGCGGCTCGCGGGCCACTGCACCCATAACGGAACGACTACGGTCTCCGGCGGCACGTTGGTTGTGGATGGCGACTTCACGGCCTCGTCCGTCACCGTTGATGCTGGTGCGGCGCTCGGCGGTTCGGGCGGTATCACAAACAACGTGACGTTTGCAGGCGGCGCGAAGCTGGCCGTCGCGGTTGCGGACGACGTAGCCTCGTGCCTGACCGTGGGCGGGACGGTGAGCGGCGGGTCGGTGACGGTTAATGTCGACGAGACGGGCAGAAAGTGGCGGACGGCGCAGTGCGTCCTCAAGAGCAATGCTGCGATTACTGCGAGCTTCGTCAAGGGTGAGGGGCTGAGCCGTGTAGAACTCCGCAACAACGACACCGAGCTCTGGGCGACGCCGAAGGTCTCTGGCCTCAGCGTCATAATCCTGTAACGAGTTTTTGGTAAAACAGGTCTGACCTTCTTTATCACTTTCAGGGGGTGGCGCAATGAGGACTAAGACGGGATTTGCCTTGGCGGGACTGCTTGCGGTTGGGTTCGCGGCGTTTGGCGAGAACCTCGTGAGCGAGGACATGCGCGCCTTCGACGTCCCGTTCAACGGCGAGGGGAAGATGGGCCTGAAGTACGTCCAGGTGCGGTTCCCCGAGGGGACAGAAGGAGTCGTGATATCGGCGGAGGTCAAGATCGACGACGTGAAGAAGGGCTCGCAGAGCTGGTTCGACGCGCGCATCATGACGGACTTCGTGGACGCGGAATGGAAGAAGGTCAGAGGCGGCCCGAACATCGGCGGCTGGAAGGGGACGAAGGACTGGTTCTCCGTAAGGAAGTCGGCAAAGGTCCCTGAAGGCGCCATCGGAATGGCGGTGATGCCGTGCCTCTTCAACGTGAAGTCAGGCGCAATGAGCGTCAGGAACCTCTGCGTGGAGGCGCAGGAGAAGTACGAGGAGCTGCCGGAGGAAAAGGCGGCGCGCGAGGAGCGCGAGCGCAAGGCGGCCGCAAACCTGGCGAAGCGCAGGGCGGCCGCTAAGGCGAGGCTGGACAAGGACGGCTCGCTCGTTCCGCCTGCAAAGGAGGGAGAGCTGTACGCTGACCTTTCGGTGAAGGAGCCGGGCAAGCTGGTGAACGGCTACCGCGAATACGACCTGCCAGAGGGAATCGAGGCGCTCAAGGCTTCATGGTCGTGGATGGTCTCAGGCCTCAAGACAGGCGAGAAGCCCTGGTTCGACGCACGGGTCCTCTTCAAGTTCAAGGACGCGGACGGCAAGGAGGTCCGCAAGGAGCCCGGGCCCGTGGCCACCAACAGGAACACGAAGGACTGGAAGGAGCGGTCCACTTCGTTCCTGGTGCCGTCGAACGCTGTGCGCCTCGTCGTGATGCCGTGCCTCTTCAAGGCGAAGGCCGGCACGATGAAGATGCGGGACGTCTCCATCGTACCGACGGATCCCGCGCCCCTTCATGCGGCCATCGCCGAGAGGGAGCGCCAGGCTAAGGCGCGGTACGTGCCTGACGAGCCGGAGCGGCGCGAGAAGTGGCCGAAGATGCTGCGCGTCGCCGGCAACAGGCTTGTGGACGCGGAAGGCGGCGAAGTCTGGCTGCAGGGCGTGAACGCCGGCGGCATGGAGACAATCCCGAACGGCGAGCAGGAGACGAAGTCCACCGTGGTCGCGATCGACGAGTGGCACGCGAACTGCATCCGCCTGCCGATCAACGAGGCGCACTGGTTCGGCACGGGCGTCTACTCGCCGAACGACGGAGGCAAGTCGTTCCGCGACGCGTGCGACAAGATCGTCCGCCTCGCAGCGAACCGCGGCGCATACGTCGTCATTGACCTTCACCGTTTCCGCGCGCCGAAGGCGGAGCATGTCGCGTTCTGGAAGGACTGCGCGGCGCACTACAAGGACCATCCCGCGGTGCTTTTCGATCTCTTCAACGAGCCGCACGGGATCAGCTGGGAGGTGTGGCGCAACGGCGGATGGGTCGGCGAGCATGGGAAGCACGACGAGTCGGCGTTCCTCACGGAGGAGGAGAAGAAGAAGAACCAGGGGTTCGAGTCCGTGGGCATGCAGGCGCTCGTGGACGCAGTGCGCGCGACAGGCGCGAAGAACGTGGTGATAGCTGGCGGCCTTCACTGGGCGAACGACCTGACTGGCATCGAGAGCGAGGCGATAGAGAACGGGGAGCAGCCGTCATACAGGCTCGAGGAGAAGGGCGGCAACGGAATCATGTACGCCTGGCACACCTACCACTGGCACAAGGGCTGGGCACGCATCCTGCCAGTTGCCGCCAAGCATCCGATCTTCCTCGGCGAAGTCGGCGCGGCGCCGCGCGAGGAGATGACGTTCATTCCGCTTGAGCAGAAGGAGGACCCGTACACGTTCTCGCCCAACATGCTTGGCTTCATCCAGAAGCACCGCATCAACTGGACGGGTTGGTGCTTCCATCCGAAGGCAGGGCCATGCATGATCGAGAACTGGGACTACAAGCCGACCCCGTATTGGGGCGAATTCGCAAAGCGCGCCCTCTCCGGCGAGAAGTTCGAGATGCAGAATATGCGCTGAGCGCGCCTACACGCTCTGCACGCCCTCGCGCTTCCGCCATTCGCGCATCGTCATGCCCGTGGCGCGCTTGAAGAGGCGCTTGAGGAATACGTCGTTGGACCAGCCGCACTGCTGGGCGATGAGCGATATCGGATATCCCGGCCTGCGCAGAAGCGAGAAGGCGCGTTCGAGGCGGTGGCGGTTGATCTCCTCGAGGATTGAGGATCCGGTCGCCTCGCGGAACCGCCGCTCCGCGCCGCGCCGGGGCAGCTTCATCTCCGCGACGACGTCTGCGGCCTTGAGGCCGAAGCAGGCTTCGCGGCGTATCTTCTCGAGGGCCCGTTCGATGACCGGGCTTGCGCGCAGCATCCGGCGCGTCGACTGGCGGCGGACGATCCGGCCGGGCCCGAACAGTCGCGGTTCCGGCGTGCGGGAGGGGTTCGACAGGAGTTCGGCGAGCGCCTCGGCGCTAAGGCGTCCGGCTGCGCGGAAGTCGATTTCGATGCTGGTGATCGACACGGGTGCGTTTTCGCAGACGATCTCCTGGTTGTCCACGCCTACGACCGCCACGTCTGTGGGGACGTCGAGCTTCAGGCGCTGGCAGGCGTCGATGACCTGCGCGGCCGTAGTGTCGTTCGCGGTGAAGATTCCGCACGGCTTGGGAAGCCGCATCAGCCAGGCCCTCAGCTGCCGCTGGAAGCTGATCTTGTCCTTGGGGCTGAAGTGTCCGGCGAATGCGGCGAAGGGAAGTTTCGCGCCACGGATGATCGCCGCGAAGGCCCGCCGCCGGTCCTCGCTCCAGGCAGTCCGCTCGTTCCACCCCACGAATGCGTAGGCGGCGCAGTCGAGCGCCATGAGTTCGCGTGCGGCAAGTTCCGCGAGCGGACGCGGATCGCTCGCGACATACGCCTTTCCGGTGCGGCGCGTCTTCTCGTCGGGGTCGAGATAGACCGTCGGAAGCTCCGAGAAGCTCCGCGGCGAGAGCGGCGCGGTCAGCGCCGAGCCGACGACGATGCATCCGTCGGGATGCCACGTGCCTATGTAGTCGGCGAGCGAATGGCGCGAATTCTCGAATTCCGCGTCTACGACATGCCAGCCGTACCGCCGCGCCGATTCGTACACCCCCTCGAGCTTGGCCACGTGCGTGCCCGCGAGAACCTCCGTCAGGAAAAGAATCGTCTTCATGATCGTGAATATAGCAAATATCGTGCGGACGCGTCCAGTGGGAACTGTCGCAAAAGGCAATTTTTTTGTGGCGCAATAAGCGCGCACGGCAATTAGCCATGGTGGTATAATATGAACATGATTGAATCCAATTGGATGACTGCGAAAGGATTGTCCGGAATGAACATTCTTTATCGGCGGACCGTGGCCGTGCTGTCCGTATTTCTTGTTCATTGTACACTCGCCGACGGAGCGGCGATTGCGCCGAAGTGCCTCTACTCGGTGACGGAGACAAGCCAGGAGACCAAGGTTAAGCCAGAGAAGGTCGTGACGGTCTCGGCGGGCGGCGTGGTTTCGGTCGCGGGCTCGGCCGCGGAATATCCGTGCGTCGATTTCCTGCCGGCGAATGGCGTGTGGGATCTCTCGCCGTGGGGACACATCGAGACGCAGGTGAAGAACACCTCTGAAATGCCGATCGCCGTCAACATGCGCGTCGACCAGACGGAGCCTTTCCAGAGCAACACCGAGATCGCCTACCTTAAGCCGGGGGAATCGCGCACGCTCAAGGTAATCTTCGGCTACCAATACGGCTTCAAGCCCGGTCCCAAGCTCGACCCCGCGAAGATAAAGCTCGTCAAGCTCTTCGTGGGCGGCAAGAGCGACAAGACGCGCACATTCACGTTCACGGACATTTTCGCGAACGGCCCCGCCGGGGAGAAACCGCCGCTCAATCCGAATCATGTCGTCACGGTTCCCGAAAACGGCGTTATGGTGCCGATGAAGAAGGGCACGGACAAGAACCTTTCCACTTTCAACGACGCGAAGGCAGTCTTTACCACGAGCGGCACCGTCGCCGTGACGCTCGGAGAGCGCGAATGGGGCGCGGTGCGCGTG
>CAMORM010000092.1 GCA_946623785.1 uncultured Verrucomicrobiota bacterium | reverse complement strand
CGCGGCACACGACACAGTCCCCATGGAATCAAGCATATACAGTATAGCTTATATAGAAGGGTCCGACCCTTTAAGCCGATTCCTACAGATTTCCTACAAGATTCCTACAAAATTGCAGGGGATTAGAGAGGTCTAACTTCTGGGGCAAAACAAGCAGCTTGTCACCGGTTTACGGAAATCGGCTGGAGGGTCGCGCTTGTCGCGACCGCAGCGGGAGGGCGGATGTCCTCATCCGCCGAAGCTAGAACTTCTAGAACAGCTAGAACAGCGCCTCAGGCCTGCTTGCGCTCCTGGATCGCCTTGCTGATCGCGAGCATGCGCTCGTTGATGTCGGCGAAGGTGACGTCGTTCGAATAGACGTCCTTGTAGTAGGAGTATGCCTTCTCGATGTCGCCGGAATCCTCCGCGCAGATTCCGAGCTGGTAGACGATCTTCTTCTTCAGCTCGTTCATCTGCGGCAGCTGGTCGCGGGCCGTCTCGAGCTGCATCACCGCCATGTCGCGCTGCCCCTTCGCAAGGAAGCAGAGCGCGAGGAGGTAGAGCGCCTCAAGCCGGTCCTTCGGGCTCTTCTGGGCGAGCTGGAGGTGCTGGATCGCCTCGTCGTAGAACGAGGGGTCCTGTTCGCCGTACATGTAGTACTGCTCGCCGAGCTCGAACCTGAGGTGCAGGTCGTTCGGGTAGCGCTCGACTCGCGCTGCGAGATCATCGAAGACGAACTGGTTCTTCTCGAGCTCGACCTTCTCGGCGTCCTCCATGCGGCCCTCCGCCTTGAGCTGCTCGATGGTGAACTCGAAGTAGGCGGTGCGGACCATGGAGAGCATGCGGTCGAGCTCCGGGTCCGCGCTGTTGACCTTCTGCGCGGCCTCGAGCGTCTCGATGGCCTCGGGGAAGCGCTTGTTCTGCGAGTACAGCCGCGCGAGGGCGCGGTAGTAGTTCATGTTGTTGGGCTCCTTCGCGATCTGCGCCTTCTTCTCGGCGATGAGCGTGTCGGCGTCGGAATCGGTCACGACCGCCTTGTTCGCGGCGTCGAGCTTCGCGGCCTGGTCCTTGTTCGCGATGAGGTTGCGGTATCCGCCCTTCTGCCCGGCGCTCTGGTCCCAGCCCTGGGACATCGTGGCGCGCGCCTCGGAATCCTTGAGCTTCTGCTGGATGCGCTGGTCGTGCGGCCTGAGCTTCGAGAGCTTCTCGTAGGCGTCGCGGGCCTTGAGGAAGTTCCCGCCGGCGAGGTAGTAGTTCGCGATGCGCTCGAGGAGGTTCTCGTCGTTGCCGTTGCAGGAATACGCGGCCTCGATCGAAATTGCGGCAGCCTCGGGCATCTGGGCCGTTTCGGCGGCCTTGACCGCGCACTCGATGTTGTCCGGGTCAAGCGGGTTCTTGCAGAGGAGCTGTTCGGCGGCCTCCATCGCGGCCGCGCCCTCGCCCTTCTTGCACAGGCCGAGGATCTTCTGCCTGGCGCTCCAGTTCGAGATGCCCTGCAGCTTCAGCTGTATCGAGGACGGCGGATTCGACTGGAACCGGCGGATCTGCGCCGCGCGCAGGAGGCGGCGCGCCTCGAGAACAGAGGGAGCCGCCTTCAGGGACTCGAGAAGCATGTCTATTGCTAGGTCGAACTTCCCGGACTCCAGCGCCTGGCGTCCGCGGTTGAGGAAGTTCTGCGCCTTCTGCGCAAGCTGATCAGCTGTCATCTTTCCACTCCAGTTAATTTTTCAGCGCGGCGAGCTATTTCACCGCCTTGCGGGTCGTCTTCATGAACGCCTTCCAAAGCTCCTCGGGCGTGCCTGCGGCGAAAAGCGCGTCCACGTTCTCCTGCTTGCCGAACGTCTGCACGAGCGTCGACATGAGGCGCAGGTAGAACACCGACACGGCGGTGGGGATCGTTGTGAAGAACACGAGGTGGACCTTCTCGCCGCCGTAGTCGAAGCCCTTCTGGGACACTCCAAGCGCAAGCGTAAGCCCGCCGCCCTCCACTCCGCGCACGTGCGGAAACGCAAGGCCCGAGCCCATCGTCGTCGGAAGCATGCCCTCGCGCTCGAGCGCCGCGGAGACGAGCGCCTCGGAATTTGAGATGAACTTGTTCTTCTCCATCGCCGTGGCGAGGATCCTTATCGCGCTCTCGGCGTTCGTCGCCGGGATGCCGGGCACCATGAGCGACTCTGCGGAAAAGCGGCTGATGCCGACCTTGCGGCTTTCCTCGGCGCGCGAGAGTCGCTCGCCTATGTAGCGCGGAGCGTCGCCTTCCTCGTCGAAGAGGATGCGCCCGCACGAAGGGCATGTCTGGATCGTCTTCGCGAGCTTCACCTGCTGCACCTGGGAAATCGGCAGTTTCATGCGGCATATCGCGCAGCTTCCGTCGACCATCGGGGACATTACTATGTGGTCGCGCTTGTACAGCCGCTGGTAAAGCCCCCTCACCGGATTCTCGATGCGCGAGGAAAGGTCGTCAATTGCGCTGTCGAGCGAATCCATGTGCGATCCATCGCCCGTCTGATGGTGCTCGTCCCGCGTCAGGACAAGTTCCTGAAGCTGGTTCAAGAGGTTTAACTGGTTCTTCATGTCCCCAATTATACCACACTAAGCCCTTACGGGCAAGCGCGCCGTGGGGCTAAAACAGCCTTCCCCGTCACTCGAACTGGTTGTATTCCTCGGGGAACCAGGTACGGTAGTAGTTGTCGGGACGCCACAGGTTGCCGGCCGACATGTAGTCGCAGAACTTCACCTCCGCGCGGTTCGCGCCCTCCGGGTTCTCGTGGTGCGAGCCTATCGGCAAGGTGGCGGTGAAGGCCATCCAGACGTCGTCCGAGGGAACATGCACGGGCGCGAAGCAGTCCATGCGCTGGCCGTCCCTGATCCCGCGGCGGAAGGGCTCGGTCATGTCGCCGTCGCTGAACCGGCTGTCGCGCGCGAGCAGCACCGGACCGCGGGTGAACGCCACGGCGTGGTCGAGCTTGTGCGCTATGACCGGCATGTCGAACTCGACCATCACGATGTCGCCGAGCTTCCACTCGCGGTCGATCGAGAAGTACGAGCCGGCCTTGACGCCGGGAAGGCCCTTGCCGTTGAGCGTCACCTTCGTGCCCGCGCTCCACGCGGGTATCCTGAGTCGCATGTTGAGCCTGCCCTCGGTGTGGCTCACGATGCGCGCCGATTTCTCGCGCGGGTAGAGGGAGTACATGTCGAACCCCTTCACGAGCGCGGAAGCGTAGAAGTTGAAGGTCGCCGTCCTGCCGTCGTTGCGGCAGAGCCCCCGGAGGAAGCAGAGGAACCCGCGCGGCCCGTTCGCCGTGCAGCAGTCCGTGTGCATGTAGCAGTGGTGCTGGCCGTGCCAGCGGCTTCCGCTGAGCGGCGTGTAGCCCGCGAACTCCCTGCCGTCGGGCTTCATCGCGCCGAGGTACGCGTTGTAGAACGTCTTCTCGATCTCGTCCGCCCACTTCGGGTCGCCTGTCACCTCGAGCAGCTTCTCGCAGAAGCGCATCCATGTGGTGGTGACGCACGTCTCCTGGAGCCTGAGGTACGGCAGGTGCTGCTTCTTCGCGCCGTGGAACCACGCCTCCGAGCAGGCGCAACCGCCCGCTAGGTTGATCTCCTCCTTCACGATGTCCTCAGCCGAGGCGACCGCTGCCTTCAAGATGTCGTCGGGAGGGATTGGACATGAGACGTTAGACGAGGAGCCTTGGTAGGGCGGTTTCGATGAAACCGCCGCAGACGGCGGCATCATCGATGCCGCCCTACCGTTAATCACTTCCCAATACTCGAGCAGCCCCTGGTAGCAGCTCATCATCTCGTACGCCTTCGAGCGCCCGTGCTTGCATACGTACGCCCACCCGGAGTCGGTCTTGTAGTCGGACTCGTTGCGGTCCGCTACGGACACCCCCTTGAGCGCCATGTCAACCAGCCTCGGGCCCTTGGCAGGCTCGGACATGCCCTCCACGATGTAGGACGCGAAGTCAAGGTACTTCTGCTCGTTCGTGCGCTTGTAGAGCCACACCACGGGCTCGAGGATGGACGAGCTCGCATAGCCCGACCAGTTGCCCGTCTGCCAGAGGAAGCGCCCGCGCCTCCCGCCGGGGCCGATCTCGCCTATCACGTAGTCGCAGAGCTTCTTCGCCGCCTCAAGCGCGCGTTGGGCCCGTTCCCCGTTCCCCGTTCCACGTTCCAAGTCATAGTAGTGCAGGAGCCCCATCATGGTGTACTTCATGCCCCATACGTCCCATCCCTCACCGCAGCGGAGCTCGTCGGGGTAGTTGCCGATGTAGCCGCACTCCTCCTGCGACGAAATCATGCGGTCGATTCCACGGTCGATGCTGCGGCGAAGCGCATCGCCCTTCCCCATTCCAGACCCATCGTTCCCCGTTCCCCGTTCCCCGTTCCCCAAATATTTCGCGTACGGCACGGCGGAGTGCATGTACTTGCCCCAGAACTCGCTCTGCCACCAGAGTTTCGTCTCTGTCTTCTCCATGAACGGCGCGGTGATGTAGTCCACGTCCGTTCCCGCCACATGTCCCTGGATCATCCTGTCGAGGCGCTCGCCGAGCGGCCCCTTGAGCCTCACGTCCCCGATGTTGTCGAGCGAGTCGGCGGAAGCCGCCATTGCGGCAACAACGCCAAGAGCTGCACATATCGCTTTCATCGACCAGTCTCCCTTGCTGAAGAGTTTTTGTCATTGCTTATTGTACCAAACAATCGTGCGGCGGAGAATAAAAAAGGTGTTTGCGGGCAACTGATGCGACGGCGAGACGCCGTCGCTACATCGGCTTCGCGACGGGATGTGGCAATGGCGTCCCGCTATTTCGCCTCGGCGAAGAACTTCTCGAGCATCTCCACGTTGTCGTCCATGCTCACGACGTCGTTCCACTCGTCGGACGAATGCGGCTCGCCGCCGCGCGACCCGGAAATCAGCACAGGCACGCCGCACTTGGCGTAGTGGCGCGCGTCCGTCATCGCGAGCATCTTCCCGAGCTGCGGATTGCGCTCCGGCCACTTGGCGCGGCGCGCCTCGATGAACCTTACGACCTCGGGGGCGTTGCGGTCCATCAGCATCGGGCCGCCGCTGCTGCGCGACTTGACGATCTCGAACCCGCCCTGCTCCTTCAGGACGCGGCAGAGCTTCTCGGGCGCGTCCTCGTCGATGTACCGGAGGTTGTACCACACGTCGGCGTAGTCGGGGATCCTGTTCCCCGCGTCGCCTGCGTTCACGATCGTGGGCACGATTACGTTGCACCAGCGGTCCTCGGTTGGCTCGGGCCATGCGGCCTTCACGCGCGCGCAGCCCTCGATCAGCTTCTCGATCGGGTTGTCGCAGAGCCACGGACGCGAAGAGTGGCCGCCCTTGCCGCTGGCCCTCGCCTGCACGTAGAAGTTGCCCTTCTGCGCGTAGTACGCGCCGTCCGTACCGGAGTCGAAGACGATCACAAGCTTCTTGGCGAGGTACCCGCGCTCAACCATCATCTTGGTGGTGAGACCGCCAGTCTCCTCGTCGCCGGCAAAGACGACGCCGAGCGAAGCGCGGCCGTTCAGGAGCTCAAGCAGCCTCGCCGCCACGGCGGCGTTGCCCTTGCAGTCCTGCGAGCCGCGCGCATACACCCTGTTGCCCTCGAAGCGCGGGACGAACTGCCCGGGCTCGCCCGGGACTACGTCGAGATGGACGGCCATGAGGTAGTCCTGCACCTTGCCCGGCTTAGTGGACGCGTACAGCGCCTTGCGCCCCTCGGCGTCCGCCTCCACTGCGCACGCGACCCCGCGCGCCTCGAGGTACTCCTTCACGAACTCCACGGCCTCGTTGACCTTGGCGATGTCGGACGTGACCGACTTGATCGAAAGCAGCTTCACGAGGAAGTCGCGGTCCACTCCGCGCCACCTGCTCTCTGCCGTCCCTTCCTTCTCGGTAGTAAGCATCAGCTCTCGCAGCGCGTTCGCGAGGCCGTGCCCGAACAGGCGGCACTTCTCCGGCGTGACTACCGCGCCGTTGGCGTTGGCGAAAGGTATCTCGAACGAACGGCACGTCTTGAGCCCCTTCACGCTGTGGACGACCCACGAAGACGACGACCATCCCCTCGCGAAGCTTCCGCCCTTGTTCCACGCGACTCCGAACGCAAGGTTGTCCGACGCCTTGTAGCGAAGCCCGCCTTCCTGCAGCTTCTCGAGCAGCGATGAGAACAGGCTCTCGGTGGCGGGGTATAGTTTGGGGTCCTTGAGCGGCGTGTACACGAACTCGTTGTACTGGCCGCGGACCCACGGGCAGTGGATGTCCAGGAACGCATCGAGCTGTCCGCCCGCATAGCCCATGACCCACTCGGTGAGCGCCTTCGTCTCCGGGTAGATGAACTCTGAATAGTCGCCGTTGTGGTCGTGCGGCTTGCGGTACTTGCCCTGGTCTCCCGCCTGCACGCCGTCGAAGTCCATCATCGGCACGCACATGAGCTCGACGTTTTCGCAGAGCCACCTGCCGAGGTCGTCGTCCGCCATGAACGCATCGGCGATTCCCTCGACCACCCAGCTCGCCAGGGACTCGGAGCAGTGGTGGCGGCACGTTACGAGGAAGCGGTACCTGGGCTTCCCGGAAAGGCACCCGTAGCGCACGCGCGGCACATCCGCCCCCTTGCGCGACTTGCAGTGCACCTCGACCTTCATCTTGCCGGCGGCGATGTCCGCCGCGTGGCGCGCCACGAACGCCTCCCAGTTCGCGAGCACGTACGGGTGGCACTCGTAGAAGAGCGTCTCGTTCTCGTCCGCGCCGAAGGTGTACGTGAACCCGTCGGCCTTCGACTTGCCGTCGAGCGGATAGGCGAAGGTCTTGCCGCCGTCCGTCGAGACGACCGGGCCGCGCACCCCGACGGGCCCTCCGCCGTACTTGTCGGTGAAGACGAACTTCACCGTCTTCCCCGCTGCGCCCTTGACGCGAAACGCCCAGTAGAACCAGCCGTCCTTGGTGTCGCGCAGGTCCTGCCGCACCTTTGCGACGTCTCCTTCGATCGAGTCGACTACGACGTTTCCGGCGGGAATGTCGCAGTCGATGGTGAACGCCCGCGCCGCATGGACTGAAGCCGCGAGGCAGAAGGCGATGGACAAGTTCCTGAATGCTGTTTTCATGTTGTTCATTATACCAAAACACGCAATGGGTGTTGAAGTGAGAAAGGAACGGAAACGACAGCTGCATTCTACCAGTTCGCGCGCCAGCGTTCCACCCCCCGCATGGGGGGGGGGCTGATGTGCCGGCCAGAACTACCGCCGAAGCGAGAGCAGAACTGGGCCTGGGCTCGGCTGGAGTGTCACGGACATAGTGTTGTCGCGGAACTCGAACGGCACCGCCACGCCGTTCGCCTCCACGGCGGCAGGGCGCGCCACGCGCGAGAAGAACACCTTGTACGGCGCTTTAGGCCACGCGGCGACCTCAACGCGCGCAAGCTCTCCCGCCTGCGGCGCGTGTGCCGTTGCGCGACCTGGAACATGGACGAGCGCATTGCCGCCAGGCACCGCGCGGACGACGCGGTAGTACGGCAGCCCGACGAAGTTGCTCACGTTCTCCTGAACTGTCCCCGGGTTGATCGGCGGATCGCGGCGTTCCTGTCGGACGAGATTGAAGGAGTCGGGAAGAAGCCCCACCTTCTCGCCGTCGCTCGGAAGGTAGCTCTGGTCCACTCCGCTCGCCGTTATTCCCTTTGCAAGATGACGCCACAGGGACGCCAGCCCGGCATCGGTTTCGATCTCCGCCAAATCGGCCAGCGCGGCGGAATACACCAGGCCGCACCACTGCACGGGAAGCCCGATCCAGTTCGGCGCGGTCCAGTGTGTGGCGCCGATGACTCCGATGGTGGCGTAGCGTCCGATCGGATTCTGCCTGCTTGTTGGCGGATCGACGAAGTAGACCATCGTCATTCCGGTGCGCGCCCAGTAGCGTGCGCGCTCGAGATGGCGAGCGTCCCCCGACAGCAGATACCCCTTCACGTAGCATTCGACGAGACGCCCCGACGCAAGGATGTCCGGCGTATGGAGCGGCATCTCCCACGGCTGCGCTCCGCGCGGAACGTCGTTGCCGTATATCGCAGTGAACTTCCCGAGGACCGCCAGCGCGTCGGCAATCCCCTTCTCGTCGCCCGTCCAGAGCGCGGCGGAGAGCATGTCGGAGACCGCGATTGCAGTGTAGCCGTTGCAGTGGTCCGCGCCAAGCGTCTCGCCGAGGTCCGGCTTGCCTCCGCCCGGCCTGCGCCAGATGCGCTTGCCGTCCGCGAGCTGGAGCGCGAGGCTTCTGGCTGTCGCCCCCTGCGCCGCCGAGTAGGCGAGCGGATCGCCGAACACGAGCGGTGCAGCCGGACGCTTCACGTGCGAAACGCTGCCGCCCCATCCGCGCCGCTCGGCCGAGCTTTCAGGAAACGCCGCGATCATTTCGTCCGCCGCGGCGGAGAGCCGGGAGGCCTTGTCGGCGTCGGGCGTTGCCGATGCAAGCCAGAGCATAAGCGCCGGCACGTCGGCGGCGCGGTACGGATGCCAGTTCGGGCCAAGGGCGTGACGGCACCCGCGCGCTCCGTCGCGAATGCCGGAATCGAGCCAGCCGCTCGCCAGGACGTCGCAGCTCCCCGCCGCCTCCAGCTCTGGCGTGGGCGGAAGTCTCGCAAGCGGATAGCGCGCCGCAAGCACGTCCGCCACGTCTCCGCCGGCGCCCGTGGAAAGCGTCGTTTCAACCAATCCCGACTCAAACGGCACGGCAGAGAATATCCGCAGGTCGCCTTCGCGCCTCGCCGCGCCAATGCCGGGAGCCCAAAGCGCGAAGAGATGTCCGCCTGACTTGAACTGCCTGTCGGGCGTGTCGAACACTGGCGCGAACGGCCATTCCACGCAGTCGGGATTCGACCATTCAAGCGCGAACCAGCTGGTGTCGTCGGCGAGCGCCATCATCGGATAGCAAAACTTGTGCGCGGCGGGGACGAGGCGGTTCGCCTGCGGGCCGCGCACTTCCTTCTCGTTGGACGACGGTTCGTCGGCGAGATACTCGATGCCCGGCAAAAGAGCCTGCTTCTTGCGTCCGTTCGAGGCGCGGTCGACGAAGAGCGTCATGTATGGGATGTGGTAGACTCGCGCGGGACGGTCCGCGGAGACCGCTGTGCGGATGTTCAGCGCATTCCCGGCTGAAGCGAACGTGCGCGACCATGTCCAGATGCGCCCTGCGGAATCCTTCGCCGTAGCACGCGCCTCGATGCGCCCGTCTTCGGCAATGACCCTCGTGTCGCCCTTCGACCAGTCGAGCGCCTCGGGTTTTCCCCTTGCGTTCTGGACGACGACCGGCTCGTTCGGGCAGCCCTCCGCCCATGTCTTGCCGCTGGCGACAAACGCGAACGCGCCCATGCGCGCGCGGTCGTGGCGCAGCTCCCAGCCTTCCCCCCTCAACACCAGTGGCTCGGAGTCGAACGCGATCGGCGGAGGCGCGGAAAAGCCCGGGGCCCATTCCGGTGCCAGGTAGGACGCTCTCAGCCGGCGGAATTCCACGCCGGCGAAGTCAGTGCCCTTCCCGGGCGGGTCGATACGCAGGGCAACAGGCGCGGAGCCGACGAGGCCGGCCGGTATCTCTGCCGCGAACCTGGTGCACGGTGCTTTTCCGACAGGCTCCAGCCGCACCGACTCCTGTTCGTTGAAGTGCGGCTTCCCGGCATGCCAGAAGACCTGGAAGGACGACGGATCATCTATCGGCGCTGTCTCCAGTTCGATGCGGAGGTACGCAGCGCCTGCTGGCTGCGGAGGCATCGCATATGTGGTACTCGCAACGCACCACGGATCTTCGCCCGTAACGTCAAACGCGTAGCCCGTGGCAGTCTGGCGGATGTTCGCCACGTGGTTGGCCGCGCGCCAGCCGTGACCTTCGCGCGAAAAGTCGACGACCTCCTCCGCCGTAGCGACCCCCGCCACAACCGCAACAATACCACCAACCACAACCGCCAAACTTCTGTTCATCGCGTAACCTCCTTAGCTCCTCAAAACAACCATCACTGCTGGCGGGGCGACATAAGCGCGCCGCAGATCCAGGACATGGCGGCCTGGCCGTGCGGGTCGCCGTTCTCGCGCTGGTGCTTCAAAAGCGCCTCCATCATCCTGCGGTAGCCCTCCATCATGATCGTGTCCGCGTGCGTCTTCAAGATCCTTGGCCGCTCACAAGCGCCAGCCCGGGGCAGACGTTCGCCGAGTCGGGGTTCGTCCACTCGAACGGGAAAGTGCGGCACTTGTCGGGCTTCACGGGGTTGATGCGGCAGAGGTTGTCTTCCGTTAGGTACGCGCAAGCGCCGTCTGCGCGGCTCTTCAGCACAAGCCCCTTCCGGTCCGGCGCAACGTCCGTCTCGTTCGCGATGAAGTCGCTTTCGCCCATGCCGAGGAACGCGGCGATCCTGGAGATCTCCGCGTCCGACACGCGCACTATGCCGTCCTCAATCCGGCAGCACGCCCCGCAGCATCTGCACTTGAAATCCTCAAGCATGGCATTGCGCCCCTGCCGACCGGCCTAGCGTCTCCGCATTTGCCTCGTATGGGACAACATGCCGCACATCGCCGATCGTTTGGCGATATTCTACACAATGTGCCCCATGTGGTCAATAGTAGCATGGTCTGGAGTTTACCCATTTTTGAGTTTCTGGCGAGGCGAGATGGATTGCCGATCTCTCCGCCTCTTGGACGCTGCCTTCTAAGCTAACTCCGACG
>CAMORM010000091.1 GCA_946623785.1 uncultured Verrucomicrobiota bacterium | reverse complement strand
ACGACCCGAAGTCGGGCGGCAAGATCACGTTCGTGCGCGTCTACTCCGGCACGCTCAAGCTGGGCGAGGAGCTCCTCGACTCCACGATCGACCGCGAACAGCGCATTTCCCGCCTCTTCCGCATGCACGCGAATCACCAGGAGCCTCTCGACGAGGCGCATGCCGGCGACATCGTGGCGTGCGTGGGCCTCACCGAGACGCGCACGGGCGACACGCTCTGCGACCCCGAGCACCCGATCACGCTGGAGTCGATCGACTTCCCGGCGCCGGTGATCTCGGTCGCCGTGAAGCCGAAGAGCCGCGGCGACAACGAGAAGCTGGGCGTTGCGCTGCACGCGCTCGCGATGGAGGACCCGACCTTCGTGGTCACGTTCGACCAGGAGACCTCCGAGACGATCATCGCGGGCATGGGCGAGCTCTACCTCGAGGTCATCGTGGACCGCCTGAAGCGCGAGTTCCGCGTCGAGTGCGACGTGGGCGCCCCGCAGGTGGCGTACCGCGAGACGATCCGCAAGGCGGTGGAGAGCGAGTACAAGCACGTCAAGCAGTCGGGCGGCCGCGGCCAGTACGCGCACGTGTGCCTCAAGCTCGAGCCGCAGGAGCCCGGCAAGGGCTTCGAGTTCGTGAACGAGGTCAAGGGCGGCGTGATTCCGACCGAGTACATCCCGGCCGTCGAGAAGGGCGTCCGCAAGGCGCTCGAGTCCGGTCCTCTGGCTGGCTTCCCGGTGGTGGACGTGAAGGCCACGGTGTACTTCGGCTCGTACCACGAAGTCGACTCGAACGAATTCGCGTTCATAACCTGCGCGATGCAGTGCTTCAAGCAGGCGTTCATGAAGGCGAAGCCGCAGCTCCTCGAGCCTATGATGGACGTCGAGGTCGTCGTTCCCGAGCAGTACATGGGCGCGGCGAACGGCTCGATCAACCAGCGCCGCGGGCGCGTTGAGGGCATGGACGAGCGCGGCGGCATGAAGAGCATCAAGGCGACGGTCCCGCTGGGGGAGATGTTCGGCTACTCGAACGCGATCCGCACGGTGACCCAGGGCCGCGGAACCTTCACCATGATCTTCAAGCAGTACGAGGCGGTTCCCGCTTCAATCTCCAAGGAGGTCGTGGAGAAGCGCATCAAGGAAGGAAAGGTCCGCGCGAACGCCGAATAACAGGCGTTGCGGGCCATATCAAAAGGGCGACGGCGAAAGCCGCCGCCTTTTTTTTCTCATTTTCCCCTTGTCCCTGGTGCCCCATAGTGGTAAAATTCCCATGCTTAGGCACAGTATGTTTTTGAAAGGTCTATGAATGTCCTTGCGTAAAGCATGGTTCATATTGCCGCTTGCAGCGGCGCTGATCGCCTTTGCCGCGTACTTCGCGTTGCGCGGAAAGGGCGGCGGGGAGAGCGTAGTCTCGGAAGAGGCTGCGCTTCAGGAGCACTATGCCGAGCTCGGGCGCCTGCGCGCCGACCGCCTTCCTGTCGCGAACGAGCGCGCGAAGGCCGTGAAGGCGATGGAGGACATCATCGAGCAGGCGAAGAACGCGCTCGCCGCTGCCGGGGTCGAGAAGCCGTCGGAAGGGCAGATCAAGGCGGAGATAGAGGGGCACCCCGAGAAGTATCCCGAGTGGAAGGAGCTCTACGCGAAGGTTGAGAGGCTTAACAGTGAATACAGCGCAAAGCTGAGGGAAACGCAGGCTGCGGTGCGCGAGCAGATGAAGCGCTCCGGAGTCCAGGTTCCCGGGGCTACGCGCGCAAAACAGGGAAATTGACATTTAGGGCAAGGGCCTTACTGGAGAGAGGTGCGAAACATGAATACACGAAACAAGATGCTAACCGGGTTGACCTCCGCAGCGTTTGCCGCGGCATTGTTCGCCTCCGCCGCGAAGTCCGCGTGGGCAGGCGACATATACAGCATTGAGCCTGTGTGGGGCGACGAGTCGAGCTTCCGGATGAACACGTCGGAATGCAGCGACAACCCGCTTGTCCTTGGCGAGCGCGGCACCTTCGTCTTCCGCCTCTACAACCCCGGCGTGCAGACGAATACGCTCCTCCGCAACCAGGGCAAGAGCTGGAAGCTCGTCTTCAAGGGCGCCGGCAGCGAGACTCTCGCGAACCTCACGGACGCGCTGCCCGGCATCGGCGTCATCGTGAGCGGCAGGCTGAAATACGCCGCCATCGTTGACGTTGCGCCCACTTCTGGCGGCAATGGCGGAGGCTACGGCCTCAACTTCACCGACGTAAAGTGCCGGTACACGGTGGAGGGCGGAGACATAGCCCTGCCGCTTACGCTTGCGGACGAGCGCGGCTTTGAGATCGGCTCCAACGACTCAAGCGCTTCGTACTACTTCTACAATCCCTACTCCTGGTGGTCGATCGAGGATGAAGACGGCAACCCTGTCACGCTTTCGTTTGGCATGGCGAACGCACCAGCGGAAATCGCCGTCAAGCCCACGGCCAAACGCAACTACTCCCTTGCGTCCCTTGACGATTCGATATATATCCGCGCCGTCGATTTCGACGACGAGTACGACACGTCCGACACGCCCACGTACTGGCGCCGCGTCTACGAGGGGATGACGACCACCAAGACCTCGCAGCCCTCCATCTTCGTGCCCGGCGGCAACTCCACCAACGAGGTCACCACGCTCTACCTCTGGGTCGAGGACACCAACTGCGTCAGGCTGGCCGATACCACGGACACTTATTCCGGAACGGTCCGCAGGGGCGGCGAACTCGTCTCCCTCGAGTTCCCCGTGCAGAAGGTCTCGCTTGCCAGGGGGCAGACCAATCTCACGTTCAGGCTCGAGGGCGTCACGGCCGGAACCACGGCACAGGTCTTCCTCGCGGCAACCCCGGGATACAGGACGAATCCCGCGAACGACGTGATCACCAACTTCGTCACGCGCACGGTGTACTGCGAGACGGCCCCCGACCCGTTCATCTCCATTACGTTCGCGAGGGACGAGACCGAGGCCGAGGTCGTGGCCACGACGAATTACCAGAGGAGCGCCGTCACGATGTACGTCAAGCTCTCCAAGGAGTACGACCGCGACATCTGGGTCGACATCAACCCGACCGTGATCGGCAACGCGACGTTCGACCTGTTCGAAGAGAAGGTGATCGGCATCTCGCTCAACGACGGCAACTACAACAACACGTTCACCCACCGCATAGTCAAGGTGCCCGCCGGCAAGACGCAGGTTCCATTCTACGTCTACGCGCTCGGCTCGACGTCGGACACGTCGGCCTACGAAGGCGGAATCACCTTCACCCCGACCCTCGCCGACGATGAGTTCGCCACGGCGGACGACGCGCAGAGGGCGCGCGACTTCTTCAACGGCGACTACGTGTTCAGCCGCCTGCGCATCGACGACCAGTCCCCGGTGATCGTCTCGCCCGAGAACGGCAAGACCTACTCCGGCTGGGTCGCGCAGAGCGAGCAGCCCGTGTCCATAAGGATCAAGGACAACTACCGCGACCTCCGCACAAACAGCACCTACACGGTGAGGTGGTCCTACGGAGACGGCTCCACGACCCCATTCGCGGTCGTGCCGGACGGCGAATACCTCAACGTCACCGTGAAATACCCGACCAAGGGCGAGTTCGACACGACCGTGATCGTACTCGACCCGAACGGCCACCAGTCTGACGAGCTCAACCTCAAGGTGAACGTGCTCGCCCCCAAGACGATTTCCGCGGTTCTCTACGACAGCACCGAGCAGACCGAGCCCAACGCGCGCCAGACATACGCGGAAGGCGACACGCCGTACCTCAAGTTCTCGCTTTCGCAGGCCCACACGGCCGACCTCTACGCGTACCTGGTCCCGCTCAACGAAGCCAGCTCCAACCTCGTGTCGAGCGCTGCGTTCGAGAGCGGCGTCGTGATACCGGCCAACGCTACGATGTCCACGCCCGTCAACTTCACGCTTGGATTCCTCGACGGCGGTGATGCAGCCGCCAACCTCCAGTTCGGGATCATGCTGCGCAACGACGACCGCTTCGACGCGGGCGACGAGGTTGCCGGCATCTACACGACAGAGAAGCTCTACCTCAACGTAACCAACATCGCGCCGTCCGTGTCGTCCGTCGAAATCAACGGCGGATCCGTGGCGAACGGCGGGACCTTTGAGAGCAAGGTGTCGTCTGGCGTGCCGACGAAGTTCGACGCAGTGCTCTCCGACCCCGCGCTGATCGACGTGACGAACGGCCTCGTCACCTGCTGGACAATCCGCGACGGCGTAGCCGGCTACTACAGCTACACCAAGGTCTACGTGACCAACGACACTGTCAACGCCTCCTGCATCCACACGTTCACGGCTGGCGGTGAGACGCAGGTCGTGACCGTGAAGGCACAGGACAAGGACATGGCGCTCACCGGCCAGTGGGGCCCCGAGTACACCTTCAGCGTCAACGTCGATCAGGCGCCGTATGTGCAGATTCTTCCTTCTTCCGCCGACAGGCACTACGCGGAAGACGGCAAGGAGGGATACCTCAGGGTTGCGCTTTCCACGCCCGCGAGCGCCGAGCTGACCATCGAGCTCGAAGCCGTCAGCCAGGGACTTGACGGCATCCTCACCTTCAAGACCAACATCGTTACGGTTGCGGCCGGCTCCACCATGGGCATGCCGCAGAACATCCCGTTTGGAGACCTCGACGGCACGGTTGACTCCAGGTCGGCCGGCTTCCTGGTGACCGCAAGGGTTACGACGGACACCCTCAACCAGTACGATCAGCCCTGGAGCGATTACTACAAGCCGGGGAGCGAGTACATTTACATTGACAACGTAGCCCCAGTCATTTCCAGGCCCGCGGAAAGCGCGATCACCAACAAGGTCACGCTCAATTCCGAAAAGGTGTTCGCGTGGTCCGTAAAGGACATCGCCGAGGACCTCACCAACGGCCTGACCGTGACATGGACCTCCTCCGGCGGCGAGCAGGTCACGTTCACCGGTCCTGACGTTGCCACCGGTTCGTACACCAACACATTCACCGCCGAAGGCCCTCAGCAGGTCAGCGTGCTCGTTGAGGACAAGGACGGCGGCCAGGCGACCCGCACATGGTACTTCATGATCAACCCGACCAAGCAGGTCACGATCAACCCGTACGGGCCCGCCGGTTCCACGCTTACGAAGTACGACACCGCCAAGGGCCGCGGCAAGGGCCGCGTCTGGGGCAACAGCGGAACGTACGAGATCAGCGGCTTCCGCCATACCTGGTTCTACGACGTGACGGCCGCGCAGGCACAGATCCATGCGTTCGGCTACGCGGCTTCCAACCTGAACGGCGCAGGCAACCCGCTTCCGTACTACGACGACGGCACACTCAACGGAAGCAAGATGGACGTGGCGCTCACGGCCACCGGCAACAAGTGGTCCACCACGCCAGTGTCGGCCCAGTGCTACAAGTACCAGGACAAGTACGACAACTTCTTCTACTGCTGGGTAGACGCCTCGCAGACGGCGTGCCTCGACACGGCCAACGTGCCTGTGAGCGGAGTCCCGCACCCGGCCTCCACGCCGCTCGCCGACAGCATGGTTTCCGTCACGCTCGACGCGTACGAGGAGGACAAGGCAGCGTACGAGGTCCGCAACATCGAGGCGATCTTCGCAAAGGAGAAGTTCGCGTCCGACAACATGGGCGACATCAACGCCGACGGCATCCCCGACCTGTACTACAAGACCTTCTGGTACGGTGCGACGGCCGGAGGCGAAGGCGCCACTGATACGGCAGACGACCTCGCGAACCTGAGCCAGTTCAACGACGACAACGACTTCCTGCCCGGCATGGGGCAGGCGACGTCCAGCCTCATCCCCGGCCTCCCCGAGTCCTGGGTTTCGGAGGGCAGCCCGTTCACCGCGTACCTCGAGATCCGCGGCTTCGGCGACGGCCTCAACAACGCCCCGGCCCAGTTCAGCTTCGATTCGACCCCCGAACTCGACTTCAAGAACCCCTCCTACGACGCCATGATGAGGAAGTGGAATGCCGAAGCCGGCACAGTCGGCGTCGACTGGATCGGCGTGGAGTGGCTTGCTTACAACGAGCTCAGCGACGCCGAGAAGGAGTCGTGGTCGCCCGAAAACCCGACCGACCCGACCAAGGAGGACACTGACGGCGACGGATTCACCGACGGCTACGAGTACTACTACTGGTACTACGCGAAGGTGGGCTACATCGACGAGGTGACCGGCAGGCACGTCTACCTCACCGGCTCGAAGTACAACCCCGCCGATCCTGCGAGGGGCGACGTCATCTCCTCCGCCGACATCATCGGCCTGTTCGACCCGAACGTCTACAACGCCAAGGCGCAGACGCGCGACTCCGACAACGACGGTCTCACCGACCTCCAGGAGTTCTTCCTGGGCTCCAACCCGATTCAGTGGGATACCGACGGCGACGGCCTGCCAGACGGCTATGAGGTCATGATCGGGATGAACCCGCTTACCGCCACCACGAATGCCGGACAGCACGACGCCTACACGAACCCTGACCGCGACTGCATGGCGTATGGCCTTGTCGGCAAAAAGCACGGGGATGCCTTCGACCTGCGCGTGTTCGGAGTGCGCGATCCCAAGGACGGCCATGTCAAGTACGTGGCGATGAGGGACGACGCCGAGGTCACGACCGAGGTTACCGCCGAAGCCCAGTACGGCTGGCTCGTCCAGGTGGTCGACGAGGAAGGAAACGTCACCGACTACTTCACCTACGGCGACGAGAACGGAGAGGTGCCGTGCGGCGAAAACGCCGATGGCGACATAGTCCTCGCTTGCGAGCTTAGCGAATACGAAACCTGGGTCGCGAGAGAGACTGATGACGGCGTCCTGGTGCGCGGCATGCCCACGTTCCTGCCGCGCGGTGCCGTGCTCGCGTCCGACCCCGACCCGACGGCCGAGTGGTACGACGAGATATTTACCATGACCTGGAAGAAGGACGATCCGCAGCCCAACCATGCGTGGCGCGCGTGGCAGTACGGCAAGAGCACTGCCCCTGTCTGCGACAACTGCAATGGAACCGGAAAGGTCATGGACAATACCGTTATCCCGCCAGCGGAAGTGGAATGCCCCACCTGCGACGGCACAGGATTCCTCTACGGCAAGACAATCAGCTGGGGCAACTACATGCTCGGCGTGGACATCGACCTCTCGCCCGGCCTGGTGGTGCTCTTCGAGGTTGGAAAGCCCAGCATCGGCCTCGTCCACCACTATGTCTACCAGTGGCGCCAGTTCGACCCGCGCACTGCGTGGGGCGAGCCCGACATTCCGTTTGCCTCGGTCAACACGCGCGAATTCTGCACGTACGATGAATTCCTGCTCATTTCGTTCTTCTACAACACCGGCGCGCTGAACGACAACGCCATCAAGGCAAGGACTTCGACAGAGCTGCTGTCGCGCTGGGGCTCGTACAACACGAACCCGCTCGCCGAGGCGGCGGCCAACGACACCGGACTCGATGTCACGCAGACCGTGGCCGGAAGCGCCAACCACGGCGCTGATACCGACGGCGACGGCGTGCCGGACGGCTGGGAGCTCTATGTGATGTCCGGTCCGCGCAGGGACGACGGACGCTTCGCCATAGTTGGGCCGACCGCATCGTCGAGCCCGCTCATCTCGGCCATCTGGTCGACCCCTGATACAATGGGCGACGACGACGGAATCAACAACGTCGAGGAATTCGAGGGCCGCGAGACCACGGCGTGGTACGCAGACTACTGCGCGACCATCAAGCACGCCGAAGGCTGGGCGTGGACCAACAAGCACTGGCCCACTGACCCGTGGAACAACGACACTGACGACGATGGTGTTTCCGACGACGGGGAGAGGAATAACGCCTTCGCCTACGGCACGCCCGAATCCGCTGGGCCAGCCAATCACTCCAATCCTGGCGGTGGCCTGAACCCGCTCTCGTGGGATACCGACGGCGATGGCCTGCCCGACCCGTGGGAACTCCAGTACGCCGGATCTGCTACCGCCATTGCAGGCGCGGCCAGCACCGGAACAGCGGCGGACGCCGCTGCCGGCCAGACGATGGAGATCGCCGACGGCATGGACGGAACCGTCAACGACGCCGACAAGGACTACGACGCCGACGGCCTCGTGAACTGGCAGGAATACCAGACGGGCTGGATGCGCTGCTGGCGCTACGACGACCCGATGGGTCCATGGGGCGACATGCCCGAGGTCGACACTGAATCGTGCGACTGGGGCCAGGTGCTTCTCAACAGGGACGACCCGACGGTCTACAACCCGCACCTCACGACCACGTTCGACCCGACTGCGTACTACGGTTCGCTCCAGACGAACGATTGGGACGTGATCGCCTACTCGACCTGGCACTTCTTCTGCGACGGCCCGTACCATGATCTCGCGAGGCCCCAGGAGAAATACAAGGAAGATGGTGGAACGCAGCTCAACCGCTGGACCTATTACGCGAAGAACACTCTCGGAATCGAGAACGGACAGAACATGGGCCAGATACAGTACATTCGCCGTCTGCCGCCTTTTGTCGGCGTGTACGCGACAAAGTACTTCACCTGCGATCCGAAGAACCACGACTCCGACGGCGACGGAATGGACGACTTCTATGAAGTCTTCCACGGAATGAACCCGATCCTGGGTGCGCCGATGTCCTCTGGGGACCTGATCTTCGAGGCCTACGGCGGCATGCCGGTGCTCGGCTTCAAGTTCAACGCCGCAAGCACCTACCGCTCCACGGAGTGCACCTACGACTTCGTGTTTGAACCGTGGCTTGCCGGTGTGCCTACGGCCGACCCTGACGGCGACAACATCCGCAACCAGGAGGAGGCGATCATGCCTCGGGTGCAGGCGCTCTCCACATGGCACCACACCGACCCGACACCGCTGTGGATGACCGACAGCTCCTATGCGACCGGCGAAGATCCCGATACGGACCCCGGTTCGCTCACGGCGCGTTACTACATTCCGCCGACATCCGACGGCACCTCACTGCCCGGACTCACCTTCGAGTTTGATGCGGACGGCGACGGCAATCCCGAGACATACGCGTTCAGCCAGTTCGTAGACGTGTATCAGGAAGATGACGAAACGGCGAACTTCCTCCCATGGAACTACACCCCGGCGGGCGTCGCGGTGCTGCCCACCCCCGGCTCGATGTACTCGTTCGAGCAGAACGAAGGATACGACTCCGACCATGATGGCCTGAGCGACTTCGCAGAGGCCCAGGGCAGGTACCGCAACGCCACCGACGCGCAGGACGACGATTCGCCGAAGCGCCACCAGGCGATGTACTTCAACGGCACGGACGCGTTCCTCGAGACACTCCCCGAGGGCGAGGAGGGCGGCGAGGGTGCCCCGAACAACAACCTGCAGGAGATGATGTTCCTCGAGTACACCGTCGAGGCGTGGGTAAAGGCCGAAGAGCCTGAAGGCCGCGCGCAGACGATCGTGGAGCGCGCGATCGCCTCCGACGTGTCGCATGTCGGAGACGAAAAGTACGTCCGCCGCAACTTCTCGATCGGCATCGACGCCAACGGCAACTGGTGCGCGAAGCACGACTCCCGCGGCACTGACGCGCTGCAGACTGTCGAGGTGACTGGCACCAAGGCCACCACCGAGTGGACGCATGTCGCGGCTACGTTCGGGGCGAAGGCCGGCGAGCACGCCAAGCTGACGCTGTACGTGAACGGCAAGGCCGTCAACACGCTGAACACCGACGTCCAGCCCGAAAACGGAACGGCGGCGATCTCGATCGACGCTTCTGGCGCGTTCGGCATGAAGAGCTCGTACTCCGCGATCGCGCTGCTCGTTGGAACAGGCACCGATGCGGAAGCCGATCCTGACGGCATCGGCATTTGGGCGGGATATCCCATGGTCATGCCGGAGTATGAACACTTCAACGGATACTTCAAGGGCTACATAGACGAAGTCCGCGTGTGGGACGGCGCAAGGTCCGCCGCCCAGATCGCAGGGAACTACAAGAAGCGCTTCACTGCGACCGACGCCAGGGAGAATCGCATTGTGTACTACAGCCAGTATGTCGAACTGGGTGCCCGGTCCGACGCGGCGAACCAGGACCTTGAGCCTGAGCTCAGGTACCTCTTCGGATTCGATCACATTCTTGGTGCCGACGCCCCGGAACATGTTGCAAAGGTGCCGGCGGGATTCTCCTACAACGGTGTCGACGGCAAGGCGATCCTCTCGCGTCCCGCCGGATATGTCTGCCCCTGGTGGGCTGGGCTACCGTGCGTGTCGACGGTCTACAACGACTACGCTTGGGTGCCGTGGATCGACAACACGTTCGCGCACCTCGAACGGTTCGACGGCACGACAAAGGATTCTCGCTACTGGTCTAAGTACTATGCCGGGCGCGATTCGGCGAAGTCGCTTGGACTTTCGATGTTCTCCTACCAGCAGACGCATGAGCTCTACGGCTACTGGCAGCAGGCCGCCTTCGGCACAGCCGCAAAGTACGAGCTGTTCACTTCGTCCACGAACGCTAACGACGCGGCAATGGCGCAGTACTACGAGTTCACGCGCCGCCAGCAGCTTACCTGCGGCGCCGATCTCCTGCCGTTCGGCGGCGCGTACGCGAAGTACTCCGAGACGATGTGGGACGACGGCAAGCCGTCCTCCGTCTGGGAAGTCACTGGAACGGACTCCGACAACGACGGACTGCCCGACTGGTGGGAAGCCGAGTATGGCGACGTCAACTGGGATGACCTGGTCACGTACAACGGCGTCGAGATGCTGGCCT
>CAMORM010000090.1 GCA_946623785.1 uncultured Verrucomicrobiota bacterium | reverse complement strand
TCGCCGAACTATGCGCCAGCGCTTTGCACAAAAAAATCGACCGCGGCAGATGCGCCACCGCTCGACCTCTTGCGACCTTGCTGCGCAAGGCTCCTCGCGTTGCTCGTCGGGCAACCTGATCGCTGCGCGACAGGCGAATCTCGCGGCTCGCCTACGGCTCGGGGGATATGCGCCTGTTTCAACGCACCGCCCAGAAACAGTCGTTTCGCAGTCCCACACAGATTATAGCCGCGCAGAACGTGTAGATCGTGTAGAAAGCGTCGCCCCAATCGACGCTAAACGACCCTTCAGTTCCTCCGCCGCAGCAACATCGTACTTCCACGCCTTGTCGCCAAGCGCCGAGTGGTCGAACTTTGACGGAGCAACGACGGTGCCCCGCTCAGTTCCCTTCGGAACGCGAAGGTCGATTGCGAGAGTCGGCGTCATAACGACGACCTCCGCGCCAAGCTCCTCGTTGACGCGCCGCGCGACGGACGCTATCGCCGGCCCTCCGTTGAGCCGTATTCCGCAGGATCGACGACGCAGTTCTCCGCGCCGACCACGCCAAACGAGCCGTCCGCCGCGAGAGACTCCCGCACATCGTCAAGAACGATGGCATCTCTCCTGTCGAATGTTCCGTCGGCAAGCACAAACGACACGTTATCAAGGCGAAGCGAGTCAACATGACGTGCCCAGAGTCCGTAGGCGGGCAACGCTTGGCGGAACATTCCGGATCCCGGAGTGAGGCCTTCGTGCTCGGATACCGGCCTTGTGCGCTCCTCCGCGTTCTCGCCGCCGCCGCGTACCGTCAGACGCATGTTGCGGAACGTGACGTCCTGTACGCGGAACCCCGGTATGCCAGTGACGGAGCTGGGGACGGATGAGAGCGAATGCCCCGTGACGTTATCGAACAGTATGCGGCGCATCACGTTGTGCCTGCCGCGGGGTGCGCCTGTGCTCCTCTTCTGACGCCATCCTGCGCGGACGAATATCGGGACGTAGCAGCCACCGTCGATGACGATGTTGCGGCAGACGACATCCTCCACGAGGCCGCCGTCCACGCATTCAATCGCGATGCCGGAAAATCCAGACGGTTCTTCCCTGCGCGATGCGGGGAAGTCCTTCTCACACCAGACGCGCCAGGAGCAGGGCCTGTAGGCGAGAGGATCCCTGTCGGCGCTGTAGTCGCGGCGCGGAGCCTCGACGCGGCAATCGACGAACCCGACGTTGCGGACGACGCCGTGGGACGCCGTGCCAATCTTGAACGGCACGCAGTGGGAGCGGGCGACGACGTTGGACACTAGCACGTCCTCCATGACGAAGTCTGGATTGTTCGACTTCAGGCACACACCGTCGTCGCCTGCATCGATGTCGCAGTCGGCTATCACGGCGCGACGCGCCTCGATGTCGATGCCGTCGTTGTTCGCGTTTGCGTGGTTGTCGATCCTGAGGCCGCGTATCACAACGCCCTCGCAGCACTGCACGACGCAGCCCCAGCAGGCAGAGTCGCGGAGTCGGAAGCCTTCAAGCCGGACGTTCCGGCAGTTGCCGAAGAAGAGCCCGCGAGGGCGCGTCCCCTCCTGGTTCGGACCCTTCGCGCGAGGGAACAAGGAGCCGTTGCCAAATATCTCGCCTTCGCCGGTGACGGCCACGTTAGTGGCGCCGACGGCCATCACCACGGCCATCCACTTCCCCTCCGAAAAGGGCAGCTCGACCACAGGATAGTCGTTGGTGTTCGTCGAACCTTCCAGAACGGCACCTTTCTCAAGATGCAATTCGACATTGGATTTAAGAATGAGACCGCCCGTCAGGTGCCTCCCCGCCGGCACGACCACACGTCCACCCCCCTTCGCCGCAGTGTCGTCAATGTCGCGCTGGAAATCCCGTCGGTCTGGCTCCATGCGCGGAAATGTCGCGAGGCGTCCGAAGGCTACGTCGGAGAAGTCTAAAATCTGGCTCCAGTCCCAGTCGGATATTGCGTGCTCCCCGTCCCGCCGCGCATAGCCCAGCGAGTCCCCGACGCACGAAGTATCCGCTGTCGCCGGCTGCTCGCCTGGGGGAAGTCCGCCGCGACCGAACCTCTCCCATGCGCACGACGCGGCCCTGCAGGCGAGGAACTCGCCGCGCGTGTCGAACCATGGATTGTTGAAACCGAGCACAAGCAGCGAACGCGGCGCGACCGCCGCAAGCAGGAGATGCTGGTCGAAAGTCAGGCTCTTCCACGGCGCAACGCGGTACTTGTCGTAGGCCCTGCAGAACCAATGGGTGAACATGCGCGTCTCAGTGGCAGGATTCTCCCCGAAATCGCGCTTCGCGAGCGGCGCCCCACCGTTCCCGGTCTGCACCGGCACGCATACGGCGAAACGCTCGTCATATGCGGCGGCGATGAGCGCGGCCTTGCCGAGCCGCGAACATCCGGTGACGACCGACTTCCCCGCGTCGATTTCGGGGATGCGCTCCGCGAGGTCGAGTCCGCGCGAGAGCGCCCAGCTCCATGCGCCGAGGGACGTGTACTCCGACTTCCCCGCCGGGTCGCGCTTCAGCCAGAGGTCAAAGACCCCCGTGTAGGCTAGTTCGTCCTGCTTGATCCTTGGGTCCTCGTCGCCCTCGCGGTTAGGATCGGGCGAAACCTCGCAGTAGCATGCGCTCATCACGGCGTAGCCGCGGCTCACGAACTTTTCGAGCGGGAATGTCGTCGCCGAGTCCCCGCGCCGCTGCAGGAGTCCGCGGGTCTCCGGCACCGCGCGGTGGTCGCGCCCCCACTTGCCGTTCCTGTGGTAGGCGGTCATCATCGGGATGTCCGTGTCTGCAACGAGGGACTGGTTTCCGTGGTAGTTGAGCGCGAGGATGACCGGGATCCTGCCGACGGCCTTTACCGGAATGAACACGATCCACCTGACGACCGGCCCGGAGCGGTCAGGCCTGAACCGCATCTCGTACTGCCTGCGAATGACCGCCCCCCCCTCGATCAGCTTCTCGTCCACAAGGTCAGTAACGACGGCATCGGGAAGCGGCGGACGCTTGCCGTACATCTCTCGTTCGAATATCGCAAGTATCTCGCGCCGCCGCGCCTGCCAGTCCGCCGCCGTCTTCACGGGCGAGCCGTCGAAGAACGCAAGTGGATCCTCCAGCGTGTACGGCGCGACGGCCGCATTATCGTAGTTGACACGCGCGGAGCTGCCGTCGGCAAACTCCATGTTCCAGCCTAGAACGGCGGCGACTATAAGCAGACTTGTCATGAATTCACTCTTTGTATGTGTTACTCGTGCGCACGCATCCTGTATGGCTCGCCCATGCCGAGGTTTTCGGGGTATGAGTCGGCCATCTTGTCGTCGCCGAGGTTCTTCCACGCTTCGTGCCAGATGTCCCAGGCATTGTCACCGAACTCCGAGGGCAGTATCTGGATGCCCTTCAGGAACTCCACCGCCTCGCGCCAGCGGCGGCATCCATTTAGGGCGCGGGCATACGCTATCTGCAACGGATTGTTGCCCTGGTTCAACTTCAAGAACCGGCTGGCCGCATCAAGACTCTTCTCCCATTCGCTATTCGCGACATGAAACGCCGCAATGTCTCTGCCAATGCGCCAGTTATCGGAGAACAACGCAGCACGGTTAAGGTCGGCAAGCTTCTTGTCCGCAGTCATGCGAGAGGCGCGAAAGAGATAGAACGCAAAATCGTCCGGCTCGCTCCCGCAGCCATCAAGCAACCTGTCGGCAAGTACATCGTCCTGAAAATACGCCGCCAGCACCGCACGGTAGTATTTGAACTTCCAGGATGGATGCTCGGACACGGCCTTGTCGAGAGCTGGAATGTCCTCCCTGCGGAACGGGAATAGTCGTGGCAGGGGGAGTCTCGCCGCCGCGTCATAGTCGCCAAGGCGAATCTTCGCCATCGGGCAATCTCCAGCACGCCGCTCAATCCTCTTTGCGTCGTCCTCAAGCCCCGACTCCCTGTACCACGACGCGATTTCAAGAAGTGTCTCTTCGGGGAATTCGTTCTGCATGGCGTCAGTCCAGTCTCCGACGACGCCGACACGGCTCGCCTCGTACTTCGCCGCATGGAAGAGCGGCCAAACGCCAAGCGCGGCAGATGCCGCATTCCGCGCCGCCTCCGCATCGCCGCAAAGCCTCAGCGCGGTAATTTTCGCGAGCAGCGCGTCGCGGTTCGCGCTGTCTGCTGCAAGGACGCGCTCGGCCATCGCGACAGCGCTGCGCCAGTCCTGTTCGCGGAGAGATATGCGCGCAAGGAGCGCGTATGACGCATTGCGGAATTCTGCGGAATAAGACGCAAGTCCAAGCCGCTCCCTTGCCGTAGCATTGTCGTTCGCCGCAAACGCCGCGAATCCCGCCGCGTAGTTCGCCGCGCCGCCGTATGTATCGACAGACAGAGCCTTTTCCGCCAGTTCGAGCGCATCGCCGTATCTGCCGCGACGTATCATCAGAAACGCAAGCTCGTCAAGCGCAGGTGCGAAGTTCCCGTCAATCGCAAGCGCGGCCTTCAGCTCCTTTTCTCCAAGGGCGTCTTCGCGCTCGCGTATCGCCTGCTGCCCGCGCAGGTAGTGGCCGTAGACGCCGTTCCAGTCGAAGTCTTTTGGCGACTCGACAGGACGCGGAACAGCCGCAGATGGCGGATTCTTCCCTTTCGGCAGATATGCGGATTCATCCCTCACGACGCCCCAGCGTTCAATGAACGAGTCCGTGCGCCCCGGCGAGAACGACGGATGCTTGAACGGAGTCTTCACCGTGGCGAAGCGCGGCTGGTTGAAGGCGCGTCCGCTCTGAAGCTCGACATACTGGCCGTCGGAGTCAGTGAGAAGATCCTCCCATATCGCGCCCTCGCGCGACTGAGCCCACATCCACACCTTGCGCCCGTACTTGTCGCAGGACGCATTCTCGTGGATGAAGCCGAGGTTGCGGGACGGATACCAAACGCCGAACACGCGGTTGTCGCCGTTCAGTACATGGTACGACTTGTTCCCGCCGAATGCGTTGGCGGCGTACTTGTCGAGGTGCCGTCCTTCGGAATCGACCGGCCACGGATGAGCGTCGCCCTGGTGTCCTATCTCCGCCTTTCCGTCAAACTTGAGCACCATGTCGTCCTCGACGTGCGCCGCCATGTTCATCCAGTGGTAGTATGGAACCGGAAGCCCCGACCCGTTGTGCCAGAGAACGCGCGTGATAAAGCTGTCCGCGTCAGGCGAAAGCCTCACCTCAACTTGATAGGAGGTTCGGCAGATCAGCTCGTCAACGGCGACGAAGCAGCTCACCGAGCCGTCCGCGTTCGTGCGCACGGCATAGTCAACAGGCGTCGAGGTATAGGGGCCGTGTCCGATTATCCCGAAGTTGTACTCTATGCCGCCCGACCACCACGGACCGCGCATTGCGACATTCCTAAACTTCGCCGCGTGATTTCTGTAGATGAAGTCGAATCCGGTTTTGACGTCTGTCGCACCCCACACCTTGCCGCCAGCCTCGGGGAGCAATGTAAGGGATATCCTTCCGTTGCTCATTTCGACGGTCTTGAACACGCGGGGGCTAGACGAAGCCGAAGAGCCGTCGTAGCGGAAGTATGGGAACCTCTTCTCCGCAACCGGCGGAACGGGGTCCGGGTCGGAGAACGGATAGGTCTTCAGTTCGACTTCGCCAACCGAGACGATAGAAGCCGCCTGCAAGGCAAGACAAGAAATCAGACAATATGAAAGCAAGGAGGCTGTCAATGATGACCTCATCATATTCCCCCAAGTCCTATTATGCCTTCCGTGCCACTTCATCATGCTCGCCCGTACGAAGCCTCGATAGTCCTTCCGCGAACCCCGAAGCAGTTTATCGGCGTGACGGAGAACCGCACGGCGCCTTCGCCAAGCTCGTCCTTCCGGAAATAGCATACCTGTTGCGCCTTTGCCTTTTCGTGCTTCAGCGAATGGTTGTAGCCTTCCGGGACGATGAACTTCGTCAGGCTCCTGCCGTTTGCCGTCTGTGCCGTGAACTCCAGCGTGAACAGGCGCGCCCGGTTGTCCGGCACGACCGGCGGCACGGTCACCGAAAGCGCAGGCGTATCCTCCGAAGGAATCACTTCGCTGCCGTCCTTGGACTTCCCGCCGCGATTCTTTGCAACGGTCTCGGCAATAGACGGCTTCGCGTCTCTCGGGAACTCAGGTGCGCGCAGCTTCTTCGCATGCTCTGCAAAGGCGAAAGGCTTCGGCTCGGCCGCAGGAAGCGGAAGAATCCAATCCTCCCCAATGTCCAGTCCGGACCGGAATTCGCGGCGGTTCACGACGATGCAGTCATCGTAAACGCTCCACAGCATCCCCTGTCCGCAGTCCCCGGTCGTGATTACCGGCATGAGCTTGCGGGCATCCGTCTTCCAGTCTGCGCGGCAGTTCTCGAATGCCGTCGTCTTTTGCGACACCAGAGGTATCGTCGTGTAGCGAAGCGACCCTGAACCTACGGACGTGAACGAGCCCTGCCAGATGGAGCGCTCGTCGGTGATGGAGTAGTGCGAATGCCCTGACAGCGCAATCGCGTTCGGATAGGCGGAAAGCGTCTTTGTCGTTATCCCATTGTCGTGCCCCCACGCCCGTGGACCGTAGCACGTGTCCTTCAGATGAGGGTGCTGCACATAGAAGAAGGGATGAGTCGGATCGATCTTCTTTCCGTTCTTCGCCATGAAATCCTCGATTCGGTTGAAGTTGGCGTCGTAGCAATCCAATCTTGCCTCCACTCCGTCCCAGTGCGAGCCGATGAAGGTGTAGCCTTTTACCGTCTTTGAATAGATAGGCGAATACGGTTCGCGGAACGCCCTGCCCCACCAGCCGGCCATGTCGTTCTGCAGCAGATGCCTGGCGCGCTCCGTCGCGTCCGGGTATTTCTTCGCCCCGAGGCCGCCTCCGTAAGTATACCCTACCCAGTCGTGGTTGCCCGTGACAAACACCTTCTCCACGCGAGACCCGTCGGGGCGCCTGTCGTCGGGGAACACCGAATACCACGCCTCGGCCACGGCCACAAGTTGCTCTCCAAGCCCATGGTTCGCCAGGTCTCCGGCAATCACCACGGCGTCGACTTTCGCGTTCCTGAACCATTCGAGGGCCGCCTTGAACGTCTGCACGTCGCGAGCCGCCAGCGCCTGATTTTCCGCGGCGACGTGCGTGATGTGTATGTCGGAGAGGAGGCCGAAGCGCAGGTTCGGCTTTCTCGTTCCCGTCACTGCGCCGACAGCAGAAGCAGCAAAGAAGCGATTGCCGCCGAACGCCCCTAGCGCCCCGAACGCAGAAGCGCCGCCTATCAGGAAGTTTCGTCTTGTGAAGTGCATGGCGCTGCCTTTCATTGATTGTTCATGACGACGAGACCGAAGGACAAGGGCTTGAGCGTGCCCGACGCCGCACCGGACGGACATTCCAACGAATACCGCTGCTCCTCGCGCGACCAGTTCACCAACACGGCGGCAATCGTCCCGTCCGGCGCCTTCCACACGTTGTGGAACACGGTCGGCAGGGCCGGCTGCGTCGCCGTGGCGTACTCCCCTGCGGCGCTGTAGATGCCGCGCCGCTGGAAATCCACCTTCCTTGCGGCGCAGTCTATCCGCCCCGGATCGAGCATTTCCCCGTCGAAGAGATACTTCCTGTTCTCGCGATAGAACCTCGCCGCGTCTATCATGAACCTGTACGACGCGGCGTATTTGGGGTTCGTGGTGTGCTCCATGCGCAGGGCATGCGCCGTCGGCTGATTGCCCCATGCGACGGTCCTCGCGAACTCCACCGCGAACTGGTCGGGGAAGAGCGCGTTCCAGTCAAGCTCCTGCTCGGGCTTCCACTTCCTCTCCGCCGGCCAGCGGTCTTCGTCCCACGGAGGGATGCCGTCGATGAGGAGGTACGAGCCGAAGACCGCACACAGTCCGTGGTACACCGCGTTCCACACCGGCACGGCCTCGAACTCGGGCAGCACGCCAAGTCCGCAGCGCTCGTAGCTTGTGCCGAAAAGCGAGATGAAAAGGTCGAAGTCCGAGAGGAACGCCTCCGACACCTCTTCGCTTCCGAGGTGGAGCCCCGGATTCCGGCCGCGCACGTCGGAAAGATAGCGGTGATAGCCAAGCAGAGGCCCGACGACGTCGCCCTTCGGATGGTGGTGGTACGGGCTCCAGCAGCGGTTTGCCGCCGCGCAGCTTACCTGGTCAAGATAGACGGCGTCCAGTCCGACTTCGCGAAGTTTCCCCACAACGTCCCCTATCAGACGCTGGAAGCGCTCTCCCTCACCACAGACGGTCGTGAGGCGGTGAGGCTCCGCCGTGTGCGGGTTCCAGTGGTTGCCGCGTATCGTTCCGTCATGCTCGAACCGCGCCTCGCGCTCTCCGTTGTCCGCCCAGGAGGGGTCGTCGCGGTCGCGGCTCATTCCGTTCACGTAAACCATCGTGTAGCATCCGGCCTTCTTCAGCGAGGCGATCGTGTCGGCGAACTTCGCCACGCCCTCGTATGGCGGCCAGTACGTCGGATAGCCGACGTCCTTCGGATAGAGGTGCCACCAGTCCCAGTGCAGGGCGCACGGCACGCCGGAGTCCGCCGCGAACTTCTCGAGCGGACGCGCCACGGCGTCGCATCCGCCCCGGTTCCACGCCCAGAAGCAGATTTCGCGGAGCTTCTGGAAGCCGGGGGCCTCCCGGCGTTCCGCCGCCGCCTTCGCCCAGACCTGCTCCAGCGCCCAGGGGCGGTATATCCGCGCGGCGTCCCACCATCCGCCTCGAAACGGGCGTATCAGCCCCTTCCACGGAAGAACATAATGCGTTGTCTGCTCTCGGACCGACGGCACGAACGAGAGTATTCCTATTCGCGCATGCGGGTCGGCAAGACCGACGCGGCAGTAGGCGTACGACCTCTTGAAGCGCGCCAGCGGATCGCGCGCATCGACATACCAGCACCCCATGTCGTCGTCCAGAAGCGCCGTGAACTGGAATTCGCGCATCCCGTCGTTCACGAACGGCTCGCGCTCCCAGCCCCAGTCGGACCACTTCGGGCGGCGGATCATCCCCATGCCGTGGTTGCGCGAGTAGAGGACGCCGCTGTTGTCCGTACGCGGCACCACGACATCCGGGAACGACACGGACTCCACGAAGAACTTCCAGCCTTCGAGGTTCTTCCATTCAAACCCGTATTCCCAGCCACCGTCTTTCTCGGTAAATGTCGCCGTAGCGGTGAAGCCTTCGCCGAACAGCGGATGCCCCTTCCACACGCCGGTGATTGTCGCGCCGTTCGTCGTAACCGACAGCTCCGCCATCTCGTCGTTCGAGATGTCGGTGCCAGAGACCTTCATCACGCCAAGGTGAATCCTGAAACCCACCTCGGCCTCGCCAAGCCTCACCCCCGGCGCGGCCATGGCCGTCACGGAACAGCATACCGCCGCAAAGGCCAGTGACGCACTGCCAAGCCCGACCAATTTTATCCTATTCATCGTGCATCCTTTCATTGCCGCCTATCCGCAAGACTTGCATCCGTCACGACTTCAAGCCGAACGTCGTCAACCCATATCGTGCCTGTCGCCCCCGAAATACACAAGTCAACATAGCTCTTGCGGCTGCCGTTGGTATTGGGACCGCTCGTGAACTCGTAGCTCTGCGCAATCCAGTCCGTCGTGCCGGTCAGAGGCCCGCCGCCGGCAGCTGGAGTCGGGAACCTGAGGCTCTTGTCGTCGTCCCACACGAGCGCGACCACGCCGCCTCCGCGCTTCAGAGGCGAGACGTTGTCAAGCTTGACGAAAAATGAGAGACGGTAGCGCGTGTTGGGCTTGAGCCTGCGCTCGCCGTCTGCGACGTACTGCCGTATGCCACTGTGCGATTTCTTCGAGAGGTCGGTTTCGGACTGCGCGATGCGCATCGACGCCGGGGCCGAATGGAAAACCTGCGTATCGAGGTCGGTTTCCCTCGAGTCCCTGCTTCCGTACCAACCGACCATCTCTTGGCCGACCCTCTTGCCGAAGGAATGGCTCGCGCCGATGCGCCCGAAGCTGAAGTCGCCGTTTGCGACGATGTTGCACAGCCCCGGATGCGCCGCGCGCCACGTCTCCTCTACCTTCGGGTCTATGCGGTCCATGTACTTGCGGAACCCCTCCTCCAGCCCGCCGAGTACATGGCTGCGCATCAGTTCTATGCGGCGGGCTTCGAGCGATCCGGGCGAAACCTTCGCCGAGGCGGAGGTGAGAAGTCCGCGCAGTTCGTTCAGGACATCACGGGAATAGACTTTCGTCCAGACATCAAAGGCGCTGGGCAACGTACTCACTGGACCGAGCGGCGTGTCCGTGACGTTCCCGACGATGCCCGTGACCCACTTGCGCTCGATTGTCCGGTAGAATTCATCCATTTCCGGCGCCGCCGGGCCGAACATGAGGTCATAGTGCTCCTTCAGTATCGCATCTACGTCTGCGTTCCTGTCCCAGAAGATGCGGGAGACGACATAGTAGTTGAGGTAGCCGTAGAGGAACCTGTCGGACTCCGACTCCATGAACGAACCGAAGATGTACGGTGCCGCCGCCTTGTAGAAGATGCCGATGCACCTCGGCGTCATGTGGGGGATGCCGGGATACCCCTGTTGATGGTACTTTCCGGGATAGGTCCATATCCAGACAGGACGGCCAAGCTTTTCCGCCCATGACCTAATCTCGTCGATCTCCGCTTTCATCTTTTCGGGATAGGGAACTGACCACGGGCCACGTTCAGCGACCATCACATCGACGTTGGCGGGTATCTCCATGCGCGGCACATGGCGGTAGGGATAGTACGCCATCTGCGTGACAGTGCCCTTTATCC